>JBKQKK010000064.1:0-3547 GCA_052147535.1 Solirubrobacteraceae bacterium
TCGAACCGGGGACCCCTTCATTACGAGTGAAGTGCTCTACCAGCTGAGCTACGTCGGCGCTTACAGGGATTTCCAGGATTTTCCGGCTCCCTGGCCCGGTTTCGGGCTGCCCGGAGGCTGCAAAATCCTGGTCGGCCGCTGCTTGGGGCAAGCGTAGCCGACGCTCGGGGCGCTCGTTGTGCAAGACACGACTCTCAGCGCCGATCTCCAGCGTCTCAACGTTGGTGCCGCACTGCTTGCCGATCGCCTGTCGGTCCTCGCCGGCACGGATGCGCAGCGAGATCGATCCACGCCACAGAGTACGGGACACACCGACGATATCGCCGTGCTAGTCGGGCCACTCCTCCGCAACCTTGCGGACGGCTAAGGCGAGATATTTGCCGAGCCACTTGTGGATTGTGGCCTGATTCCCGGTCATGTGGCCGTCTCGTGGGACGTGCCCGCCCAGATCGTCGCGCAGAAGGAAGTCGTCAGTCGCGGCCCCAAGTAGACGCTCCCGGGAGAGTGCCAGCCTCAAACAGGAGCTCGCGCTCGCGTATGGCCAGCAGTGGGCGGCCTCGAACTGATTCGGGTGCGCTCCAATGGAGTGACGTCGGCCCCGGAGGGGATTTGCTGGTGATTCGGGAGGTCTGACGGCATCAGATCCGTGTGTTCGCCAGCTAGCGAGCGCTCTGGGGCTTTGAGCGAACCAACAGCACTCCCCGAGCTCGCGAGAGCGCCGGAAAGTCGCTTGTAATCCGCGATCGAGCATTAACCGCCGCCGATCAGGAGACCAGGAAGCGTGCTCGTTCAGCTGTCGGGCGGCGCTGCTGCGTGTGGGACGCGGTCGGTGCCGTGGGTGGCGCCGGCGTGTCCCACAACCCGGCAACCGCGATCCGCGCGGCGTGGCGCTCGCGGGGATCCCCCGGACCTGCCTGAGCGCGCAACCGCTGCAGCCAGACCGCGGATTGTTCGCTCGGACACGAAAACCGTGTTCGAGGGAGCAAACGACCCGCGCGCGGGCCGGATTGCTCGCTCGAACATGCCGCCAGCTGGCCGCGCACCGACCGCGCCGCCCTTTCCCGGTATACCGGTCGGGACCAGTCGAAACAGATCAGAGAACCCGTCTCGCGGTGTCCGCGAGGGCCTCGGTCAGCGGCCGACGTAGGCAGCCAGGTGCTCGCCGGTGAGGGTGCAGCGGGTGGCGACGAGGTCGGTAGGCGTGCCCTCGAAGACGATCCGGCCACCGTCGTGGCCGGCGCCCGGGCCGAGGTCGATGACCCAGTCGGCGTGCGCCATGACCGCTTGGTGGTGCTCGATGACGATGACCGACTTGCCGGAGTCGACGAGCCGGTCGAGCAGGCCGAGCAGCTGCTCGACGTCAGCGAGGTGGAGGCCGGTGGTCGGCTCGTCGAGGACGTAGACGCCGCCCTTCTCGGCCATGCGGGTGGCCAGCTTGAGCCGCTGCCGCTCGCCGCCCGACAAAGTAGTGAGCGGCTGGCCGAGGCTGAGGTAGCCGAGCCCGACGTCGGCGAGCCGGTCGAGGATGGCGTGCGCGGCCGGCGTGCGCGCCTCGCCGGCGCCGAAGAACTCCTCGGCCTCGATCACCGACATCGCGAATACCTCGCTGATGTCGCGGCCGCCGAAGTGGTAGTCGAGCACCGATGCCTCAAAGCGCTTCCCCTCGCAGTCCTCGCAGATCGAGGTGACGCCGGCCATCATCGCCAGGTCGGTGTAGATCACCCCGGCGCCGTTGCAAGTCGGGCAGGCGCCCTCGGAGTTGGCGCTGAACAGGGCGGGCTTCACGCCGTTGGCCTTCGCGAACGCCTTGCGGATCGGGTCGAGCAGTCCGGTGTACGTCGCCGGGTTGCTGCGCCGCGAGCCCTTGATCGCTGCCTGGTCGACCGACACCACCCCGTCCCGGCCCGACACCGAGCCGTGGATCAGTGAGCTCTTTCCCGACCCGGCCACGCCGGTCACGACCACCAGCACGCCAAGCGGTATGTCGATATCGACGTCCTGCAGGTTGTGGGCGCTGGCGCCGCGCACCTCCAGCGCGCCCGACGGCGTCCGCACCGACGTCTTCAATGAGGCGCGGTCGTCCAGGTGCCGCCCGGTGAGCGTGTCGCTGGCCCGCAGCCCCTCGACGGTGCCCTCGAAAACCACCTCGCCACCTTCGGCGCCGGCGCCGGGGCTGAGGTCGTCGACGTGCTCGGCGAGCGCGATCGCCTCCGGCTTGTGCTCGACGACCAGCACGGTGTTGCCCTTGTCGCGCAGCCGCAGCAGCAGGTCGTTCATCCGCTGGATGTCGTGGGGATGCAGCCCGATCGTCGGCTCGTCGAAGACATACGTGACGTCGGTGAGCGAGGACCCGAGGTGACGGATCATCTTGACGCGCTGCGCCTCGCCGCCCGACACCGTGCCCGACGAGCGGTCGAGGCTGAGGTAGCCAAGCCCGATCTCGACGAACGAGTCGAGGGTCTGCCGCAGCGACGCCAGCAGCGGCCCGACGGAGGGTTCGTCCAGGCCCCGCACCCATTCAGCGAGGTCGCTGATCTGCATCGCGCAGGCGTCAGCGATGTTAATCCCCTTGATCCTCGACGACCGAGCCGCCTCGCTGAGCCGGGTGCCATCGCAGTCGGGGCAGGCGGTGAACGTCACCGCCCGCTCCACGAAGACGCGGACGTGCGGCTGCAGCGCGTCGACGTCCTTGGACAGGAACGACTTCTGGATCCGCGGGATCAGACCCTCGTAGGTCAGGTTGATGTTGTCGACCTTGATCTTGGTTGGCTCCTTGTGGAGCAGGTCGCGGAGCTCAGCTTTGGTGTACCTGCGGATCGGCTTGTCCGGGTCGAAGAAGCCGCAACCGCTGAAGATGCGGCCGTACCAGCCGTCGACGCTGTAGCCGGGGATCGTGAGCGCACCCTCATTCAGGGACTTGCTGTCGTCGTACAGCTGAGACAGGTCGAAGTCGGTGACGGAGCCGCGCCCCTCGCAGCGCGGACACATGCCTCCGGTGCGGGTGAAGGTCTTACTCACGGTCCTGCCGACACCGCTGTCAACCGTGATCTCACCGCGCGCTCGGACCGAGGGGACGTTGAAGGAGAGCGCGTTGGGCGAGCCGATGTGCGGCTGCCCGAGTCGGCTGAAGAGGATGCGCAGCATCGCGTTGGCGTCGGTGGCGGTGCCGACCGTGGAGCGGGCGTCGGCACCCATCCGCTCCTGGTCAACGATGATCGCGGTTGTCAGCCCCTCGAGTACGTCGACCTCGGGCCGCGCCAGCGTCGGCATGAACCCCTGCACGAAGGCGCTGTAGGTCTCGTTGATCATCCGCTGCGACTCGGCGGCGATCGTTCCGAACACCAGCGAGCTCTTGCCCGACCCCGAGACGCCGGTGAACACGGTCAACCGGCGCTTCGGGATCTCGACGCTGATATCTTTGAGGTTGTTCTCGCGGGCGCCATGCACGCGGATCAGATCGTGGCGGTCGGCATCATGCGACGTAGGCGGCTGCGTTTCTGTCCTCGTAGCCCTGCTCATCCTGTCTCCATCGGTTCGGCGGGGTCGG
>JBKQKK010000065.1:0-10601 GCA_052147535.1 Solirubrobacteraceae bacterium
ACGACGTCGGCGCAGGTCGATGACATCGATGCTTCTGGCGCAATCCGACGACGTAGCCGGACCTAAAGGCGCGGTGGGCCATCCGCCGCTGGTCGGACGAGAGCCTCGAGCGGAACGTGAGCCGCGCATCCGGCGCTCCAAACCGAGGGATGACTCCGTTGTCACCATTGCGTAACCGCGCTACCCGCCGGCGCGACCAGGAAAGAATTCCCGGTGCCCGACCCCGCGCGATCGCGTCCCGTCGGATGCGATCGTGCGCCGGGGCGCAGCGCGTGCTCGATTCGGACGATAGCGTTGTCGCCTTTGCGATCGCGCGCCGTGCGCAGGCGCGCGAATGAAAGCGATCGCCCGGCGACGGCGGACCGTTAGCTGGACAAGCTACCTCTCCGGCACTGACAGTGGCCCCCGCCGCGCATGATCGCGCTGTCGATGCTCGAGGAGATGCTGATGCTGTCAATCGAGGGCGGGAATCTGGAGGCGATGCGTCGCCTCTCGACGCGCGCGGCTGGGTCGACGGCGACCCCGGCCGCGAAGGAAATCCCACTCGGACGCGCCTGCTCGCGCGGCCGGGTCCAGACGGCCCGCGAGCTGATCGACCGGGGAGGAGCGCTCGCTCCGCGATGGCGACTGCGAGCTATCTGCGCCGCCCTGTACGGCTCTCGGAACTGCCACGACCCCGAGGGTGGCCTGGGTGGCCCGTCGATTCGCACGGCTGACGTAATCCCCCAAAGGCAGGCCCTATGTCGAGACCGTGCGAATGCTGCTCGCCCTCGCGCGCATCTCGGAGGGCATCCGCGAAGCCTGCGCTTGCGCCACGATGCTCACTCACGCGGAACTCGGCGTCGACCCGCCCGGCTGACCGAGGGCACTGGGCCAACCGCCTCGATACACTGGTACGCGGACGTGTCTGATCTCACTCCGCCTGACCAGGATCTCGACACCCTTGCGGCCTCACTTCGCGTGGACGCGAGCATTGATGTCTTTTTTTCAGGTGCTTGGGGGCAAGCTCGCCGGCGGCATGTCTGGGGTGCTCGAGCTCAAGCGGCAGGGGGGCCTGTTCAAGAAAGAGCACCCGGTCACGAGGATCACGATCCGAGCCGTCGGGGACGTGTTCGAAGCGGAGCTCAAGCACGGGTCGGTCGATTGCTGGCACGCTCACGCCGTGCGCGGCATCATTTTGTGGCCGGAGGTGTGCCGCTGGACGTGTGGTTGCGCTCGCTCGTGGGCGTGCTGGCGCAACAGGCGGAGAGCAGCGCGGCAGCGAGCCAGGCGCTTCGCTCACTTGTCATCTGATCAGAGGAGTCGTATATGGCCGAGACACCAGCGCCGGTCCAACTGGAGGGACTTCCTCAGGATGCGTTACGACGCCTGGGGGACCTTTCGGGCAAGGACGCCTTGTTCACGTCGGACCTGTCGGTCAACGAGTTCCTGCTGGTGAAGGAGGCGGGGTTTCATCCTCGGGGCTTGGTGGTCGGGAGCAGCATCTTCCACATCGGTTTCTCGGCCAAGGGCTGGAGCTCCAGCAAGGAGGTCCAGACGTTGACTCAGGCGATGTACTCGGCGCGTGAGCTGGCGATGACGCGCATGGAGGAGGAGGCCGCGGTCCTCAGCGCTGACGGAGTGGTGGGTGTGCGGCTCGACGTCGGCTTCTACGAGTGGGGACATGGCACAGCCGAGTTCCTCGCGATCGGGACCGCGGTGTCGGCCGAGGATGGCGGTAACTGGAAGACCAATGACGGCAAGCCTTTCACCTCCGACCTGAGTGGGCAGGATTTCTGGACGTTGATCCAGTCGGGGCACGCGCCATTGGGGCTGGTGCTGGGCACCTGCGTCTACCACGTCGCGCATCAGGGCATGCTGCAGGCGGCGGGCAACGTCGGCCAGAGCAAGGAGATGACCAACTTCACCCAGGCGCTTTACGAGGCGCGCGAGCTGGCGATGGAACGCATGCAGGCCGAAGCCAAGAGGCTCAATGCCGAGGGAATCGTCGGCGTCCAGATCGAGGAGAAATCTCACGTGTGGGGCAGCCACACGATCGAGTTCTTCGCGATGGGCACGGCGGTGCGCAAGCTGCCCGACCGCGAGATCGCGAAGCCGACGATCGTCCTGTCGCTGGACCGATGATGGCCGACGATGCCTCTGCGAGCGCGCTGGCGCGCCAAGAGGAGAGCATCGCCGCCCTTGAGCGTGGCGAGCTGCCACTCGCCTCTCAAGATCGGATCGCGGAGCTGCGCGAAAGCGCGGCCGCGTGGACGACGGACCTGTCGGTTGCCGAGCTGTCGGCGATCCGGCACGCAGGGTTTCAGCCGGTCGGGATGGTGCTCGGCTCCAGCGTCTTCCGGATCGCCGCTCAGTGGGGGTACGCGTCGCAGCAGCTTGGCGTCGAGGGCTGGGTTCGTAATTATCCCTGCCCGCACGGCTGGAGGAACGACCCTAAAGAGCATTACACGGGATATAACTGGGAGCACACCTACTTCGAGGCCGGAGTCACCGCCGCGCGGGATGCGGCGCTGGCACGGATCACCGAGGAGGCCCGGGCACTGGACGCGCACGGCGTAGTCGGCGTGCGTCTCATCCGCCGCCATCTCGAGGGTCTCGGCAACACGCTGGAGTTCACCGTTATCGGAACCGCGATCAGGCGCGAGGGCGGGCCGTCACTGCCGCGCCCGTTCATGTCGCATCTCGACGGTACCTCGTTTGGCAAGCTGCTCCACGGAGGGTACGTGCCGGTGTCGTTGGTCATCGGAATCGGCGCGATCGAGATCGACCCCGGATGCGGCATGGAGTGGCAGAGCGCCTCGTGGGGCAACGCGCGCATCGATCAGCTCGGCGACGGCTTCGACCAGGCGCGCCGCTTGGGCATCAGCCGTCTCGAGGATGAGCTCGAGCAGTGTGATGCGGACGGAGCCGTCGGGGTCGAGATCGACTTGACCGTGCACGAGCTCCACACCCGGAAGGCGACCCTCATCGAGATGCTCACCACGGGCACTGCGGTGCGCCGCTACGCCAAGGATCCGCTGGACGAGGTTCCGCTGCCGATCATGAGGTTGCGCTGATGGCCGTCGCTCCGCATCCGCACGCCGAGGCGGCCCTGGCCTGTCTGGCCGGTCAAGGCGGCGAGCGTCACAAAGGCCGTCGCTTCAGCAGCGACCTGTCGGTCGACGAAGCGGTGCTCCTCAAGGAGATCGGGTACGAGCCACGCGGACTTGTCGTCGGCGCCGCCGTGTACCACATTGGACTCCCGACGCGCAACTGGAGCGTCAACGAAGAGGTCCAACAGCTCACCGACGTCATGAACGCGGGTCGTGCCGAGGCGTTGAACTGGGTCGAGGACCGCGCTCAGCAGATAGGCGGCCAGGGAATAATCGGGCTCAAGCTCGAGGTACACATTCGCCACTCGCGCCACCAGATGGCGGAATTCGTGGCGACCGGAACCGCCGTCGCGAATCCCCAGCAGCGCGTCGACCGAATGTGGTTGAGCGACCTGTCCGGACAGGATCTCTACCTGCTCACCAAGGCCGGCTATGTGCCGACCGGACTGGCGGTTGGCACGTGCGTCTTCCACGTCGCCCACCAGGCCTTCGGCCAGTTCGTCGCGCGGACCACCCAGAATGTGGAGCTCGGCAACTACACCGAGGCGCTCTACGCCGCACGCGAGCTCGCGATGGAACGGATGCAACGGGAGGCGAACAACCAACGCGCTAGCGGTATCGTCGCGATGCGCGCGGAGCAGAAGTCGCACGCGTGGGGCTCGCACGTCATCGAGTTCCTCGCAATCGGAACGGCGGTGCGGCTCGCCGCGACCGAACACCAACGGCTCAACCCCACAATGGTGGTCACGCTCAACGACGGCGACCCCGAGACGGCGCTACCCAGAAGCGTAGCGATCCAGGAGTAGAGGAGTAGGGGTACTGGTAAGAAATGTGTCACCAACGGCAAACGAGGGGCGCTTACGTGCGTCTTCTGGGCTGTCGGCGCACGCCCGGAATCACTCGTGGTTCGGGATTGCTGGCTGGAGGCCGAACTACGCGGCCTTCGGAATCGTGAGAACACCCGTGGCCGACGTTCAGCCCGGCCAGTTTGTTCCGTCTGCGGTCAGTCTCGGAACTTTTCGGGGTTGCTCGTTTGGGCCTGGTGACACGTTTCTTTTCTTACCAGCGCCCGCTCTTAGCGACGGCGCAGTTCGGTACCGAGAACATCCAGACGCGTTCACCGAGAACAGCCTTTCAGGTCGCTGATCCGGTGTCGCACGGCCCCTGCATTGGACGCTTCCTTCTGGGCGGAAGTGCTCGTCAGCCGGACCGATGATCCCGACCAATCCGGCCGAATGCTTTGTCGCCGATCCACTCGTGCGGATCGGGGGCACGCGGAAAGAAAAGCGATCGCCTGAGAATGTTGCCCGCGCGTGGCTCTGATCAGCACAACTCGTACCCGAGCGCGGCAGCGGCGTGGCCGTGGACGGCTGGGCTCACGCTGCCTCTTTCTGTGTAGCCGGCGGCTTGCGGTTTCGTCGTTGTGCACTGGCTTTGCGGCCGGTGAGTCGCTCGTCGGAGTATTGGCAGGGAGGGCGATGGCGGGGATGGCTGCGGCAATCGTGATGCCGATCGCCCACCAGAACGCGCCTTGGAAGGCGCTGGTGGCGCCGTGGGCGAGCGCGCATTGGAGGGCGACGGCGACGATCGCGACGCCGCACGATGCACCGACCTGCTGGGCGATGCGGGTGTTCATGGTGGCGTGTGGGATGCCTGCCGACGGGACGTCTTGGTAGGCGACCGTCATCGACGGGATCAGCACGGCCCCGATCCCGAGGCCGCGGACGAGGAGCAGCGCGCCGACCCACCACTGGTTGGTGTGGGGGCCGGCGAACGCGAACGGGACGGTCGCCGCGGCGGCCAGCAAGAAGCTGGCGATCGTCACGGTCCGGGCGCCGAAGCGGTCGACGAGCTTGCCGACGATCAGGCGGGCGGCTAGCGCGCCGACGCCCTGGGGGGTCATGATCAGTCCCGCGTGCAGCACGGTGTCGCCGCGTAGCTGCTGGTAGTAGAGCGGCAGCAGGAACAAGGCGGCGTACATCGCGGCGCCGGTGGTGAACAGGACGGCCGAGGCGCTGCCGAGCGAGCGGCGCCGCAGCAGCCGGACGCCAACGATCGGCGGGCGGCCGCCGCGGTGCAGCGCCCAGGCGACGAATGCCGCAAGCAGCGCGATGCCGACCAGCAGCCAGACGAGCACGCCGGCGTGGTCGATCGAGCCGTCCTTGGACAGGTTCGAGAGACCGAGCAGGATCGTCGCCAGCGCCAGCGCCGGCGCCAGCAGCGCCATCCCGACCGGTAGGCTGACGGCCGCCATCAGCCGGCTGCTGGGGTGCCCACCGGCGGCACTGACCGCGAGCGTCTGGATCAGCGGCATGATCAGACCGGCGGCGAAGCCTTGCAGGATCCGGAAGCCGATCAGGCGCGCGTCATTCCATGACAACGTCGACAGAACCGAGCCGAGCACGAACAGCACCAGCGCGGCCATCCAGACACGCTTGCCGCCCCACCCTGCTCATGAACCTCAAGCCGCTGGAACGTGCACGCA
The DNA here is from genome assembly GCA_052147535.1 of Solirubrobacteraceae bacterium. Classification (GTDB taxonomy): domain Bacteria; phylum Actinomycetota; class Thermoleophilia; order Solirubrobacterales; family Solirubrobacteraceae; genus Palsa-465. The sequence continues at coordinate 5,578 of JBKQKK010000065.1, forward strand.
TCGAATCGATCGTGGACAAGCTGTTCCTACCGTTGGTCCAGACTCAGACCTGGCTCCGTTGCTGTCGGGTGCTTAGATTAGGTGAAGTAGTGGCCCTCCTGGAGGTCGGCGAGCAGGCCCGGGTGGGTGGGCTCCCAGCCGAGCAGCTCGCGTGTGATCTGTGCTGAGGCGGGGCCGTCAAATCCCCAGAAGCCGCTGAGGAAGCCGACGTATTCCCCGGCCTGCTCGGGGGTGACGGAGACTGCGGGAACGTTGAGCTGGGAGGCGAAGATCTCGGCGACTTCGCGGATCGGGACGCCCTCGTCGCCGACCGCGTGCAGGACCGATCCGGCCGGCGCGGACTCGAGCGCGAGGCGGAATAGGTGCGCGGCGTCGTCGCGGTGGACCGCTGGCCAGCGGTTGGCGCCGTCGCCGATATAGGCTGCGGCGTCTTTCTCGCGCGCGAAGCCGATCGCAGTCGGGATGAACCCGTTGTCGCTGTCGCCGTGAGTGGATGGCGGCAGCCGCACGACTGAAGAGCGGACCCCGCGGGCGGCGAGGGCTTGCGTGAAGTGGGAATTGGCAATCCGATCGTTGGCGCCGCTGATGGGGACCTCGCGATCCCCGCCCTGCGCGGCCAGCCCATCGTGCTCGGTCGCGACGACTCCGGGCGGGAGCCCAAGCACGCCGAGTATCCCGGAGGCGATCACGAACGGCTTGTCGCTGCCGGCGAGGGCCTCGCTGAAGGCCTCGATTGCTCGGCGGTCGGCGTCGGTGGCGCCGGCAAAGTCGCCGCTGAAGGCGATGTCGTGTTTGAACGCGAGGTGGATCACGCCGTCAGATGCGGTGGCGGCGTCTCGCAGGGTGTCGAGGTCGTCGAGCGATCCCGGGCGGACTTCGACCCCCGCGGCCTGCAAGGCCTGGGCCGAGGCGTCAGAGCGGGCCAGCCCGACGACCTCGTGGCCCGCGGCGATCAGCTCGGGAACGAGTCCGCGGCCGACCCAACCGGATGCTCCGGTGACGAACACGCGCATGGGAAACCTCCTGGTCATGGGTGGCTGCCGAGTCCGCGGCAGCCACAATTAGTAGTACGGTCGTTCTAGAAAGTTAGCAGTACAGTCGTTCTAGAAATGCCACGAGAAGAGAAACACCCAGAGGCGGCGAGGGTGGGACGACCGGTCGACTACCAGCGGCGGGCCGAACTGCTCGACGCGCTGGTCGATTTTGCGATCGAGCATGGCTTCGCCGAGCTGTCGTGGCGGCCGATTGCCTCCACCCTTGGGGTGTCGCCCACGACGCTGGTTCATCACTTCGGCACTAAGGAGCGGATGCTCGAGGCCATCCAAGGGCGGTTGCGGGAGCGCATGTTCGTGGCCGCTCGCGAACTGGCCGGCGAGCAGCCTGACCTACCGAGCGCGGTGCGGGCGGTCTGGACGCGGGCCTCTGACCCAGAGCAGGGCACGGAGTTCAGGCTGTTCTTCGCGGTCTACGGACGCGCCCTCCAGGCTCCGCAGCAATTCGCGGGATTCCTCGATCATGTTGTCGCCGACTGGATGAACGCTCTGCTCGAAGCGCAAGGGCCCGACACCGACGCGGCAACCGCAACCCGAACGGCGACCCTGGTGATCGCGACGCTCCGCGGGCTGCTTCTCGACCTGCTCGCGACCGGTGACCGAGCCCGGGTCCAAGACGCGGCGGAAAGCTTCCTCGCCACCCTCGAACCTAAAAGGCGTCCACCCGGTCGCTGAGCTCCCAAGCGCCAGGCAGCGATACGCAGCGAACTGCGCCTCACCGCTCGCCTCACGCGCCTGCCCTCCCGCTCACGCGGCCACGTTCCGCATCCCAGTCCGGCCGGCCGTCATGGCGCGAAGCGATCACAACTTCCGCTCAGGCGTGTTCCAGCAGAACGTCGGCGGCAGCGGCGGACGACTCCTTTCGTCGGTAGACGGTCGCCGGGCTCACGATCGGAATGGCGACAACGCGATGATGGGGTTCGGGCGTGACCACGGCGGACGTTGCGTAGGTATAACGGCGAGCCTGCACGTCGCCGCGCGCGCCCTGGTTTCATCGAGCGCCAGGGCGCGGGAGGCTTCGGGCGCTCGAGGCCCTCAACTCGCGTGGCGGGAAGTCGCGGTGAGGTGCAGAAGGCTTGGCGGAGTTGGTGCTTGAGTGGCGTCGGTGCGAGATGACCGCTTCTCTGCGTCGGGGTACGCTTCGGCGCAGCGATGCTAGCTGCGAACGACGAGCGGTTTCGGCGGATCTGCAGGGAGCTTCTGGAGCGCCCCAACGGCGGCTACGCCGAGTTGTTGCGCCAGGGCGATGTCAGCTCCCAGGAGGGCGTCGATGTCGACGGGTGGCGGGCCGATATTCGTCGCCAGGCACGCCAGGACCGGATCCGGGTGATCACGAGCCGGGACGGAGCGAGGGGGTTCGCGATGCTCAACCGCAGGATTCCCGACGAGCGTGCGATGGACGCGATGCGCGGCGCGCTTGATCGTGTCGTCGTGCTGGGGGAGATTCGCGAGCGCAGCCGTCTGCTTGGCCACGAGCTCGGGAGTTGGCTTGGGCACGATGACGAGCTGATTTCGAGCTGCGAGCGCTGCGGGGCGCGTCTCTACACGCGGCTCGGTCCGGAGCGAATCGAAGACGGCGAAGCCCTCAACCAGCTCTGCGCCGAGGACCAGCTCAGCGATCTTTGATCTCGCCGCGAACGACGGGCGCAGCTGTGGGGCTCCGAGCTGCCGCACCCGGCGGCTGTCTTGGGGCCGGCGGCGACCCTCGCCATTACGATGCGAAGATGGATTGCGCGCGGACAGCTGCCACCAAACCCAGCCCGCTACCCACCCAAAACACGGAGGAGCCCTAAAACGGCTGTTCGTCGTGTGCAAATGGATCCGGGGCGAAGGCGAGTTGTTGGTCGTGCTTTGTCTTCGCCCGCTTGCTCAACAACCGTCGCACTGGTCCGGCTGGTTTCTCTCGATCGTGGTGTTCGTGAGGGTGACAGGCGAGGTTGTGAACAGACCGCCGCCTTGGAGGGTGATGCCGGGGGTTCCGGTGAGCATGTTGTTTGTCACGCTCGTGTTCTCGAGAGTCAGTTGCACGGGCGGCCCGGAGAGGTCGACGCCGTTCCAGATTCCACCGCCCTGGGCCACGCCGGTCGGCCCGGCGGCTCGTCCTACGTTGTCGCTGATCTGGACGTTGCGCATCAGCAATAGGCTGTTGTTGAAGACGGCGGCGCCGAGAACGCTGGCCGAGCCGGTGGAGCTCTGGGCCTGCGTGATGTTGCCGCTGATGACCGAGTTCTCGACCGTGACGAGCGGGGGGTCGGCGGTGAAGTTGAATACCGCCAGGCCGCCGTTCGTGGCGGCCGCGCCGTTCGGGCTCGTAGATGTCGCGACGTTGTCGTCGATCTTGGTGTCGCTGATCGTGCCGGGGCCGTCGAGCTCGATCGCGGTGCCGCTCGGGCCGGAATCCACCGAGGTCGCCGATGTCGTGATCGAGCGGTTGTGGTCGATGGTGACGTTCTGCATCGTGAGCGGGCTATCGCCGACGTTAAGTGCGGCGTCGAACCCGGCAGGCTCGCCCTCCGGGTCGGTTGCGGTGGCCGAGTTCCCGTCGATCGTTGTGTCCTAGACCGTGGTCGCGATCGCGTTGCCGACGTGGAGCCCACCCGCGTTGGCGTTCATGTTGATCAACGCCCCGTCCCCGAAGGAGGGCAGGTTGCTCGTCAGCGTGCTGGCGTTGCCGCTCACGACGCTGTCGCGGATCACGAGCGCGCACGTCGGCGCGGGAGCGACGCACGTGTTCGGCGGCGAGAAGAAGGTGTCGAACATGATCCCGGCGCCTTCGGCGAAACGTCCGTCGGGAACGGTCGCGATCGCCCGGTTGCCGGTCACGACGCTGCCCTCCACGGTGAGCGTGCCCTGCTGGCTGTAGATGCCCGCTCCGTCCGCGTCGCTTGTGACCGCGCCGGCCGCCGTGTTGTTGCTGACCGTTGTGTGCTCGAGCGTGACGTCGCCCCAGCTGTCGATGCCGCCCCCGCCTGCCTGCGCGAACTGGCAGTCCCCGGTAGGACCGCAGGAAAAGCCCGCGTCGACCGCCGAGGTCGGCGCAACCGCGTTGCCCGTGATGACGCTGTCGCTGATCGTGAGGGTGGCGCCGGTCGCGTTATTTGTCGCCGGGGGAACCCAGACGCCGCCGCCGTCCGCAAGGAAGCTCTTGCCAAACGAGGAGTGGGTGTCCCCGCCGGTGATTGTGACGCCGTTAATCCCGACCGTGGGCTCGCTGGCGGCGCTGTAGACCCCGACCGTGATCACGGGGCCACCACCGCTGATCTTCGTCTGCCGGGCGCCTGCCCCATTCAGGGTCAGGTCTTTGCCGATCGTGAACCCTCCGTTGTAGCTGCCGGCAGCGACATTAACCGTGTCGCCAGGGCTCGCTGCCGCTACGGCCGGCGCTACTGCGTGTACGCACAGCCAGCTGGGCAAGCAGCCGGGGAACACCGTCCTGATCGACGTCGAAGTCCTGGCCGATCAGCTCGCCGAGCAGATCATGCGCCGCCTTGACCTGCTCCACGTCCAGCAGCCCGTCCGCCTGCTCGACCGCCAGCAGCGCCCGCTGTGCGTCCTGCGCGACCCGGGTCAGCATCCGTTCCCGTTCAGCCTTCAACCGCCACTGGCACTCCGGCTTGACCCCCGGCTGCGCGTAGTCGAACTCAAGCCCCGAAGCCAACGCCTCACCCGCCCCCGTGTCGGCCGCCCGGACCGCGTCGATCAGCTTGCGCACCCCGAAGCGCACCAGCCGGACCGTGTCCTGCGTCGCGGCCGCGCCGAGCATCGGCGTGGAATCGACGATCTGCTCCATCGGCCCATCCAGCAACCCCAACTCTCGGGCGAGCCGCAGCGTGTTCTCAAACGCAATCCCGTCCTTCTTGTGCAACAACAGCCTGGCGCGGAACTTCGTCAACGACGTCGGATGCCACCCCTGGTGATCGATCGGCAATCCCAACGCGACCTTCCACCGCAGATCCCACCCCACGCACTCCA
>JBKQKK010000066.1:0-4592 GCA_052147535.1 Solirubrobacteraceae bacterium
GCATGGGACTCATCCGTATCACCGGAACCGTTGTCGCCCCCAGACCCAACCGGGTCCGGGCCGGGTAGCCGAATGCCTGCGGTGAAGAACGTCGGTGAGCCGTGTGCGGGAAAACCGCTCGCACGGATCGATCCGGCGGCGGGAGGAAACCAGCGCCAGTCGGGCTTACACAGCCGCGCAGCGTGGGGCGCCTCCCGCCGACCCTACCCTCCTCACCTAACCGCTCTTGGCGAGCTGTGACAGCGTCGTGCTGACGCTCGCGCGGCCCAGTCCGGTCGCGGTCGCGACCGCGCCGGCGGTCATCGCGCTGTCACCGGAGAGCGCCGCAAGGACGGCGTGCTTGATCGCGCTCGGGACCGGACGCGCCGCGGTGCGGGCCGGCCGGCGGCGGGCCGCTCGGGCAGCCTTCTATTGAGTTCGAGCTCGGTCAGTGCTTGCGGGCGTTGAGATGACCCGAAACGTCAGCGAATCGGTCGCCGTCGGCTGGCCTGGGAGCGTCGTCGTCAGGTTGAGCGTGTAGAAGCCCTTGAGGAGGCGCTTGTCGAGGAACGGGACGGTGTTCACGCCGGCGCTGTCCTGGTGGGTCAAAGTCTCGAGCACGGCCGCCTGCGTGGAGTTCCTGGCGTGCCGCAGGTTCCCGCGGGCTGGCCCGCTGACCTCCAGCGTCGTGAACCCGGCGACGCTGTCCTTATAGAAGATCGTGGTCCCGTGCGAGGCCACGAACCCGTACTTGCTGAGCCGGAGCCTGGTGATTGTCAGCTTCGCGGCGATGACCGCGGTCTGGGCTGAGCCGACGGGGCCTTCGGTGTTAGCATCGTTCGTCGCCGATTCCTGCACCACGATCGTGTGCCCGACGTCGACGGCTGCCAATCGGTAGGACGGGCCGGTGGCGCCCGGGATCGGCTGGCAGCCCGAGCCAGAGCCGTCGCACTGCTCCCATTGAAGCGAATACCCGTACGGGCTGTTCGTCCACGTTCCGTGGGTCTCGGTCAGCGTGTCGCCCTGCAGGGCGGTGCCGGAGATCGTCGGCGGCGAGGAGTTCACCGGCGCCGACACCGGCTGGTTCTGGGCGTTGCAGGTTCCGTGCGGGTCGCCCGGGTTCGTGTGGTGGGTGACACAGGTCACCGTGTTCGATCTAGTCGGCTCCACCGCCTTACCGCCCGGGCACAGGCCATAGGCGTCGTCGCCGGTGCCCTCGATCACGGACAGCATCACCTCCTGGCCGGACTCCGCGCCCCAACCGCTGTTGTCTCCCCGGGGCTGGGAGCCGGGAATGTACACGCCGCCGGACGCGTTGGGCACATCGGCGTCGGTGAAGGAGTCCGTGCCGGCGTCCGGCACCTGCGCTATGACCTCGAACGGCGCGCCCTGCGGATAGAACGCCGGCCCGCTAGCCGGGATCACGGTCCCACCGAGGTCATAGAAGCTCACGGTGTCGCCCGCGTTGAGGCACATGTGCAAGGGATAGAAGGGCGTGATCGTGCTCGTGTTGACGGCGGCCGAACGGTCGGCGGGATTAGCCGAGTCCGAACACCACGGCAGCTGGAAGATCCCGGCGGTCGCGTCAACCTTAAATGCGCCGCTGGCCTGTGGCGTCAGGGTCTGGAACTGGATCGAGTTAGAGGGCTCGAAGCCGCCCCCGCCGGTCGGAGACTCCTGAGTGTTGCCGGGACTGTTGTCCTCGACCGTGCAGCCCTTGACGTCGACTTCGAGCGCCTGCCCGCCCTGTGGCGCAGCTGAGACGGCGGACGTGTTCCAGACTGTGTTATCGGCGCCGGTGTGGATCCATGGGGTGCAACCGTAGATGCCCTTTCCCGAGTAGATGTGTATGCACCCCACTGAGTACGAGGTCGAGATCGCCTCGTCGGCGTTGCCCGAGCCGCTCTTCTGGGTCGTGTTCCACAGGCTCAGCGGCTCATCATCATAGGCAGCGGCCGCGCCGTTGGCGGTGTCGAGGGTCGGAGCCGGGCCTGCCGCGAGGTTCGGCCCGAAGGTGACCATCGACGCCCGCGCTGGCGCAGCCAAAATCAGCGCAGCGATCGCGGCTGCGAGCGCCCACCGCAGACCAAGCGCACGAATGTGGACATCGCTCATCAGCTGCATTCGAGTCTCTCTGAGACCAGCGCTCGGACCTCTTCCGGGGCGTCATCCACGAATCGCCGGCCGACGAACCCACGGAGCCTCGATAAGCGCAGCTCGATCGTCAGCACCTCATAAACGTTTCGGGGCCGGCGGTGAACCATACCCGTCTATCGGCATCGAGGAGCTTTCGCGAGAGAAACTCGACGGTTCACGGCCGGATGGCCCGCTGAGTCAGACGTAACCAGGCAGCGCTCAGCCGATGCAGACCGCCAACCTCACGGCGGCGGGGTCGCTGCGTGATTCAACCTCCAGCGGCACTGTCGCTCTGGACCGAGACCTGGGTCCTGCCGTAACGCCCAACAGATTCTCGCCGGAAAGCCACCCCGGGTCGCCGACACGATCCGACGCCAAGCCACCCTTGGCGCCTCGACCCGCCCGCGCGAGCCCGGCGCCGACCAGTGCGCGGCCTACCTGGGGTACGGGGAGGATTGGTACAGAAAACCGGTGTAAGCGCCTGGCGGTGAGGACCCCGGCCAACGAGCGCAAAAACCGTTGCCCGGACGGCGACAATACAACCGCGCGGCTGCTATCGGTAGTACTCGCCGTCGCGCGTGCGCAGGAGGCGCCAGTCATCTGGAAGGTCGGCTGTGCGTCGGCGCGCGAGCGCGTCCGCTTTGTCGGAGAAGCGATTGGCGTCCACATGCTTGATCGTCGGAATCTCGAAGCCGGCGTGGGAGAGCTGTGTGAGCAGCGGGCCGAGGTACCGATCGTGAACGTTCTGCGTCACGGAGAAGGGGCACATCGGACGCTTCTTACATCGGTAACGTATCCAAACGTAGCAGCGTAAGCCTGGGTCGTCTCGAAAGTGTGCTAGTGTTGATCGTGCGGTCAACAGCCCCCCGCCGACGTGGTCGAGCTCGTGAGCTCCCTTCCATGTCACCTCGGGTCGAACCGCATCAGGTTCACTCAACCGAGTTGTTCCTGCTTGGAGACAGAGTTGGGAGTAGCACATGCATGCGACCATTCGACGCTATAAGGCGATCGATATGGCCCGGACGGCCGAGTTGGTCAAGAAGGCTCAGGACAGCCTCCTGCCGCGACTGAGTGGGATGCCGGGCTTTTTAGCGGCTATTACCTGATCGAGGACGGTAACGGCGCGTCTTGAGTTCCGTCGGCTTCTTCGACACCGAGGCTCACGGCGAGGAATCGACCCGCGTCGCGTCCAGTTGGGTGCGGGAGGAGAACCTCGACAAGGCACTCCCGAACCCGCCGAGGATCACCAGCGCAAGGGTCCTCGTGCAAAGACACGCGAGCTCGTCACCGCGTAACGGCCTCCAAGCAATTCGCTGTCAGCGAGAAGGCCCGCGAATCGCGGGCCCGCTGACGGTCTACTTCGGTCTAATCACTTGCAGATACGAACATATGTTCGGAACAAGGAGTACCAAATGACTGAAATCACCACCAAGACCCCCCGGGTCGTAAAGACCCAAACGGACCATCAGCTCGGCATCTCAGCGGCTGGTCTTTCGAGCGTCGTTGTCGACAGGGCCACGATGCTCTCCGAAGAGGTCCTCAAGTCGCTTGAGACCAGTGAGCGGGCAGCGGTCGAGGCGCTCGGGCAGTTCGTGACCGCCATCGAGGAGGCGTTCCCACAACAAGTCGCGGGCACGTCCGACGTCGCAAAGAAGATCACTGAGTCGGGCCTACAGATGGCCGACCGACTGGTCCACGCCCAGCACGACTTCCTGTGCAGCGCCATCGGCCGCACTGCCAAGTCGTTGAGCATCCGCGACGGCGCGAAGATTCAAACCGCCGAGTAGTTGATCGACCGCGCAACAGTCGGCGCATCGAGAAAGTCACACAACGCCGGCTACGCAGAACGACGAAACCAACGTGCCACCGACCGTGACCAGCGCGCTGCGGATCGTGATCAGGCCAACGGCGGCCAGTCACTGAGAGGCAGTCAAGCGTCTCGCTGGGCTGATACTCGGCGTTCGTGTGCGCAGAGTTCGATTGATCGCGACGTTTCGGTGCATGCCCGGGGTGAGAGCGCGCTCGCGCGTGACGCCGTCGCGCAACGACGCGATCTGGACGCGGACACACGCGACGGCCGCGCTCAGAGACGTGACGAGCTCGCGGCCGCGCTCGACGCCGAAATGGAGGCGCTTGAGCGCGCCGACACGGCAAGCGGGAGCGGCAGTCCGCCACAACTGGCGCTCCGTGCTCGCCGTCGCGCCGCCGTCGCGCGGGAGAGCTCGGCGTGCGCGCGTGAAGGCGCAGCCGAGGATCGCGCGGCGGCGCACGCGGACCGCGTCGCTGCGGCCGAGGACCGCGTGGCGACTGCCCAGGGACCTTCGACGGACCAATCCGTGCGCCGTCGAGGACTACTTCCCACGCCTGAGAACGATGGCTTGCACTGGCCCCGGCGCGATGGCTTGAAGTGGCCCCACCCGGCGTCGGTTGTTGTTGGTGTTGATGTTGACGGATCGCCCGGCGGAAAGCCAGACCGT
>JBKQKK010000067.1:0-58879 GCA_052147535.1 Solirubrobacteraceae bacterium
GCTGCGAGCGGACGCCACGACCGCGGACTCGCCCAGCGGCAGCGCGACAGCGCGCCCGGCAACTACGTGTAGGCACCCGTGGGCACCCCGCATGGCACCCGGAGGCACCACGACCCGTATCTGCGCCGGTACCGCAGATACGGGTTTGAAGCCTCAGCTCTCGCCGAACGGCGGGTACGTCTCGGTGATGTACCACATCAGCGCGTCCGCCCGGACCGTGTAGGACATACAGAAATTCAGCGCGTTTTGTAGCGAAGCCGGCTGGCGACCGGTGATCACGATCGCGAACCACGACAGGAACGCTACGGCCCCCATCACGATGCCGAGCGCGTAACGGATGATCAGCGCGAGAATGGCATAGATGCCGCGAAACAGGACCTTCAAGCGGCTGTAGTGGTCCAGCGGCGGGTCGATGCGCACGCGAACCGGATAGCTGTCGTCTTCGGCGCCGCTGAACGGTGGGTACTGGTCGACGCCAAGGGACAGATACGCGTTCAGCCGCGCTTCGTAGCGCAGGAACCCGCCCGCGAAGCTGTACATCCCAGCTGGCCACCGAGCCGTAAACAGAAGCGCGAACCAGGAGATGACGAGCACGACGAAGAAACCGATTAGATAGAACATCGCGAAGAAGAACTGCGGAATCGCGAGGATGTAGCGGAAGAACGTCGTTAGCCGGCTGCGCCGCTGGATGTAGTCCATCTCGAACGAGACGGGGTAGTTCATATGGATAATGCTCCTTGTCTGCGCTTGTAGACGATGGCTCAGCGCCAGCGCATCCTATACGGCCCAGCGGGCGAGCACGAAACCGGACGGGCAGTTGTCGCGGAACCGGCGACCCCGCTCGGGCGACCACGGCGTCGACGCGCGTAGACGCCTCAGGTCGCGGGACAGCCCGGCGTGTGCGTCGCGAACGTCAACTGCTTACCGTCCGCCGGATACAGGATCTTCCGCGGGCTGTTCAGGCTGAGGCCGAACTTGCCGAGGCCGACTTGGGCCTCGAGCCCGGCGCCGATCGAGGCGGCGATATCGAAGCTGGAGCAGAACATCCCAGCGAGCGCCGACCCGGTCGTCTGGCCGATCGCGCTGATCAGGTCGACGTAGGCGATCGCATTGGCTGAGGTGAAGCCGAGCCCTACCCCGAGCTTGGGGAACTGCAGGGCGACAAGGACCCCGGCCGGCCCGAGCGTGATCGACGCAGGAGCGCCGCCGTCGCTCTGGTCGAGCACGTCCCCACTGATGCTGTCGCCGCTCTCCGAGCTCGCGACGCTGCCGCCGTTCTGCTTGAGCGTGTCCGAGCCCGCGGTGTTGATGTCAAGGCCGCCGAAGATGGAGGAGTTTTTGGAGGTGACCCCGAGCTTGACCTCGATCGCCGTCTGCAGCTTGAGGTAGATCGGGATCTCCCCCGGGATCGTGTAATCGATCCCGACGGGCACGTGGAACACGGGCGGGGAGGCGTCACCGTCGGAGCCGTCTCCGCGAGTCACGGTGTACGTGTACTTGAGGTGGGCCGTGAAGTTCCCGAGCGAGAAGCTGCTGCCCGTCTCCTTGCCCGCGCTGACGCTGAGCCCGCCGGACGTCTCGCCGACGGCGATGTACCCGGAGAGCCTGGCCTCGAGCGACAGGCCGCTCGACGGACCATTGCCGCAGACCGATGTGGTGGCGAAGCAGATCGTGCCGTCGATATTCAGTCGACTGCCGGCCGGGGTGAACGTCAGCGAGTAGCCGAACGGCCCGTAGGTGCCCTGGGCTCCGAGCGACGGCGCGTCGGCGAGCGTTGCGTCGAGCGGATCCGGCGAGCTGCCGACATACGGGTAAGCAGGTTTGGCGAAGTCCTCCGCGGCCTTCGCGCTCGACGCGGGGACGACGATCTGGCTCGCCACCGCCTGCGCGAAGTTGGGCACGCCGGAGAACTTGATCTGGCCCGAGGAGATCACGTCGGTCAGATCCGCCGGCTTGGTCGCGATCAGCAGCTGTCCGTGACTGCGCGTGACCTTGGTGACCAGCAACGCGTCCGAGCCCTGCAGCAGCATCACCTTTCCGGCCTTCAGCTTCGCCAGCGGACCCGCAGCGTGCTTGAACTTGAACGTGCCGCCGGTAGAGATGCCGATCAGGTTCGAACGCACCGCCGCGCGGCTGACGACGATCGTCTTCGACGTGTACTGGATCCCGGTCTCGCTGCTCTTGACCCCGACCCTCGCCGTCGTGGCGACGGCCGGCGTCCCGGCTGCAGACGCGACGTCCCACGTCGACCCGGCGCCAAGGAGGAGCGCAGCGGCCGCCAAAGCAGCAATCTTATGCCTGAGAGTCACCGAGGCCACCCTATCAGCGGGCGCGGCTTCCGGCGTCAGGAGCTGCTAAGGCCTTGGGCGGGTGACGATCAGCGCCGAGGTCGGGCTGCGGAGCGCGGCGCGCGCGTCTGACGGGCGATCTGCAGCCCTCACGGGCGATCTGCAGCCCTCACCGGGGCGATCTGCAGCCCTCGCCGGGGCGATCTGCAGCCCTCACCGGGGCGATCTGCAGCCCTCACCGGGGCGATCTGCAGCAGATCTGCAGCCCTCACCGGGGCGATCTGCAGCAGATCTGCAGCCCTCACCGGCTTCGGTCACCGGCTTCGGTCACAGGTGTTCGCGCGGAGGCGCGCTCAGCTGAAGGTCGCGCAGTCGGGCGGGCCAGGTCCAGTCGCGGATCTCGGCTGGATCGTCGCCGACTCGGCGCGTGTACGCACGCGCCCGCAGGCGCGTGTCGTACATCTCCTGCCGTAGCGCTGCGAACCGCTCGCCGAGTCCCGGGACGCGGTCGATCACGTCCATCACCAGGTGGTAGCGGTCGAGGTCGTTGAGCATCACCATGTCGAACGGGGTCGTGGTCGTCCCCTCTTCCTTGTACCCGCGCACATGGATGTGGGCGTGGTTGGTGCGACGGTAGGTGAGACGGTGGATCAGCCACGGGTATCCGTGGTAGGCGAAGATCACAGGCCGGTCGGCAGTGAACAGGTTGTCGAACTCCCGGTCGGAGAGGCCGTGGGGGTGCTCGGACGTGGGTTGTAGGCGCATCAGGTCGACGACGTTGACCACCCGCACCCGGAGCTCTGGCAGGTGTTCGCGCAGCAGCGCAGTTGCGGCCACGGTTTCGAGCGTTGGGATGTCGCCCGCGCACGCAAGCACGACGTCCGGCTGCGTACCGGCGTCATTTGACGCCCAATCCCAGATGCCGATTCCGCGTGTGCAGTGCGCCACGGCCTCGTCCATCGAAAGGTAGTCGAGCGCCGGTTGCTTGCCGGCGACGATCACGTTTACGTAGTCACGGCTGCGCAGGCAGTGATCGCCAACCGACAGCAGGCAGTTGGCGTCTGGCGGCAGGTACACGCGCACGACCCCCGCCTTCTTGTTGACCACGTGGTCGATGAATCCCGGGTCCTGGTGCGAGAACCCGTTGTGGTCCTGGCGCCACACGTGCGATGAGAGCAGGTAGTTCAGCGATCCGATCGGCCGCCGCCAGCTGATGTCACGGGTCACCTTGAGCCACTTCGCGTGCTGGTTGACCATCGCGTCGATGATGTGGATGAAAGCCTCGTAACAGTTGAACAGGCCGTGGCGGCCGGTCAGCAGATAGCCCTCGAGCCAGCCCTGGCACAGATGCTCGCTGAGCACCTCCATGACGCGACCGTCCGGGGCCAGGTGGTCGTCGCTGTCGAGCCGCTCCGCCTCCCAGGTGCGGTTGGTCGCCTCGAACAACGCTCCGAGGCGGTTTGACGCGGTCTCGTCCGGGCCCATCACCCGGAAGCGGTCGGCGTTGGCGCTCATCACGTCACGCAGCCACGCGCCGAGCACGCGTGTCGCCTCGCTCGTCTTCGTGGCCGGCGAGGGCACCGCGACCCCATATTCCCGGAAGTCCGGGAGCTCGAGGTCGCGCAGCAGCAGCCCGCCGTTGGCGTGCGGATTCGCACCCATCCGGCGCTCGCCCCGCGGGGCGAGCCCGGCCAGCTCCGCGAGCAGCGTTCCGTTCGCGTCGAACAGCTCCTCTGGGCGATAGGAGCGCATCCACTCCTCGAGCTGTGCAAGGTGCTCAGGTTTGTCGCGTACGTTCGCGAGCGGAACCTGGTGTGAGCGCCACGATCCTTCGGTCGGCAGGCCGTCGACCGTCTTCGGCCCGGTCCAGCCCTTCGGCGTGCGCATCACGATCATCGGCCAACGCGGGCGCTCCGCGCCGCTCTCGCCACTCCGCGCACGCTCCTGGATCGACGCGATCGCGCTAAGCACCTCATCTAGGGTATCCGCCATCAGCTGGTGCATCGCCTCCGGATCTGAACCCTCGACGAAGCGCGGCGCGTAGCCGTAGCCCTCCAGCAGCGCGCGCAGCTCATCGTGGGGAATTCGCGCCAGCACCGTCGGGTTGGCGATCTTGTAGCCGTTCAAATGCAGGATCGGCAGCACGGCGCCGTCGGTTACGGGATTGAGGAACTTGTTCGAGTGCCAGCTGGCCGCGAGCGGCCCGGTCTCCGCCTCGCCGTCCCCGACCACGCAGGCGATAAGCAGGCCCGGGTTGTCGAACGCCGCCCCGTACGCGTGCACGAGGCTGTAACCCAGCTCACCGCCCTCGTGGATCGATCCCGGCGTCTCGGGCGCGACGTGACTCGGGATCCCACCCGGGAACGAGAACTGGCGGAACAGCGCCCGCATCCCATGCTCGTCCTGGCTGATGTGCGGGTAGACTTCGCTGTAGGTCCCCTCTAGATACGTGTTCGCGACGAGGCCCGGCCCGCCGTGACCAGGGCCAGCCACGTAGATCACGTTGAGATCGCGCGCGCAGATCACGCGATTGAGATGCGCGTAGATGAAGTTCAAGCCGGGGGTGGTCCCGAAATGGCCCAGCAGGCGGGGCTTGACATGATCCGTGCTCAGCGGTTCGCGTAGCAGCGGGTTGTCCAGCAGGTAGATCTGTCCGACGGACAGGTAGTTTGCCGCCCGCCAGTAGGCGTCGATCAGACGCAGGGATTCATTCATCCGCAGCCAGGATAACGAAGCCCTGTGCCGTGCTTGTCGAAACGCTGGTGCAGCGGGGCGGGGCGGCTTGCCTGTTGCCTGCGCCCGACGCCCGCGCGTTTGCGCGAGCCTTCCGGTTGGAGATCTGAGTCTTGAGCGCCGGCGATCTTTTCGAGCTCATGCGCTGCACGCCGACGACGCGGCGCTTCACCGACGCCGAGGTGCGACGCGAGGCCATTCGTTCAGAACATCCTGCTGGGTCTGCGGGCCGAGCGACTCGGCGCTGCGTTTACGAGCTCCTTGCGCCCGCGGAAGCCGCGGTCCGCGAGTTGCTCGAGATCCCCGACGGTGTCGCGCTTGCTGGCCATATCGCCGTCGGCCGGCGCGCGGACCGATGGCCGGCACGGCTGGCTCGCAACCCGGTCTCGGACTTCACATTCGGCGAGCGCTACGGCGAGCCCTGGCGCTAGCGCGGACCTCGGTCGTCAGACTACGAACCTGAGGTTATGCGCCTGCCGACGCACGACGCTTCCCGGTCCTCGGCCGTCGCGCTGAGCGCGCTGATCGTTGCGGCGGTGCTGGTCGCCTGCGGCGTCTCGTCGGCGCGCCGCTCAACCAGCTCGCAGCAGCGCTCGGCGTCCGTGCACGGCCGCGCGGCCGGCCGCGCCGCAGCTCACGGGGCGGACACGCTCGTCGTGCGAAGCACTCCGGTCGCGCAGTCGATCGCCTCTGGATTCGTGGGGCTATCGCTGGGCTACAAGGCGGTGGAGTTGTACGGGGGGACGGATCCGGCCGCCCTGGACCCCGTGTTCGAGCAGTTGGTCCGCAACCTCACGCCCGGCCAGAGCCCGGTGCTGAGGATCGCGGGCGCCGATCAGGTCTGGTGGCCGGTCCCGCACACGCCGCGCCCGGCCGGTGTTAACTACAACCTAACAAACGGCTTCTTGGCGGTCGCGCGGGCGCTCGCGAACTCGCTCGACGCTCGCTTGATCCTCGGTATCAACTTCGAGGCAGACAACGCAACGGTGGCTGGGGCGCAGGCGCGGGCGCTGGTTAATGGGATCGGGCGCCCATGGATCGACGCGCTCGAGCTCGGCAACGAACCGGAGCTGTACAGCTCTTTTGCCTGGTACCGCCTGCCCGACGGCCGCCCCGTCGATGGTCGCCCCAGCGACTGGAGCTTCGCCGATCTGGTCCAGGATTTCTCGCGCATCTCCCGATCGCTGCCGCGGACCGTGACGCTCGCGGGGCCGGCGACCGGCTCCTCGGCCTGGATCCCGCTGCTCGCTCAGTTCCTCGCGGGCAACCCTCGACTGGGGCTTGTCACGCTGCACCGCTATCCGCTCAAGCATTGCTCCCCGAGCATCCCTGTGACGATCCCCGAGCTGCTTTCCAGCACCTCATTCACCAGCCTCGCAGAGTCGGTCGCGCCGGACGTCGCGACCTCCCATGCGCGCGGGATTCCGTTGCGAATCGGCGAGATGGGCCCGATCGCGTGCGGAGGGATGCCGGGCGTCAGCGACTCGTTCGCGTCGGCGCTGTGGTCGCTGGAGGCGCTGTTCGCGATGGCGCGTGTGGATGTCGACGGCGTCAACCTGCAGACGGCGAAGGGCTCTTTGAACGAGCTTTTCAGCGTCGGAAGAGTGCACGGCCATTGGCAGGCCGAGGTCCGGCCTGTGTACTACGGCGCGATGATGTTCGAACAAGCCGCGCCTGCGGGTTCGCGGCTGCTGGCGCTGTCCGGTACGGCCGGCGCTGACGTGGATGCGTGGGCCACGCGCGCGCCCGGCGGTTACATCCACGTCGTGCTGATCAACGATGACACCCGGCACGCCAGCAGCGTGGCGCTACGAATCCCCTCCGACGGCGGGCCGGCGACAATCGAGCGCCTGCTGGCGCCCAGCGTCGGCGCGCTGTCCGGCGTCACACTCGGAGGCCAGAGCTTCGGCCCGCAGACCGACACGGGCCAGCTCGCGGGCACGCCAAGCAGCAGTTCGGTTACGCCCGTGGCCGGCGACTACGACGTGCGCCTTCCTGCCGCGAGCGCCGCGATGTTGACGGTTCCCGCGGGCTAAGCCTGGTCTAAGCGCAACTTCCGTCGCCGGCGGAAGTTGTTAGCGTATTCAACTTACTCAACAAAAGGAGACAGCATGCGCAGAGCCCTGATTCTCTTGGCGCTGGTCGCGCTAGTACCGGCCTCGTTGGCCCAGGCGGCCGTAACGCCGACGCCAGCGCCGTCGCGGCTCGCACTGTTCGGGCACACCGCGTTCGTCGCACCGCAGGGAGTCGGCGGCATCTTCGTCGGCTGCTTCGGGCAGAGAAGCTGCACGGGAAGCATGATCATCTCGCGCAGCGGCGTCACGCTCGGCCAGCGCGGGGTGTTTAACGTCGCGAGCAATAACGGCGGGATCGTGCACTTCACGCTCAGCTCTCGCGGCCGTCAGCTGCTGCGCCAGCGTCACCAGCTGCCGGTCGAGGTGACCGTCGCGCAGAGCGCAAGCGGCTACTACTACCACGGGAACACAACCTCCGCGGTCGTGACGCTCGTCCAGTTCATCTGACCGATCTCTCCTCCGGGGTCGCTGGCATCGCCGGCGGCCCCGTTTGCGAGCCGCGGAGGGATCGCTCTGGGCCAGGCGCAAGCCATTGCGAATACACAAAATGTGCGTTTCTGTCAGCCTATCGGCAGATTGATCTCCAGAGAACGAACATTCGCCGACCCGGGCGTCGTCCAAGATCTGCAGCGTCTGCGTGAGCGGAGCCCGCTGACGCATTGCATCACGAATATCGTGGTAACCGGGTTCACCGCCAACGCCCTGCTGGCGATCGGCGCGTCGCCGGCGATGGTGATCGCCGCGGAGGAGTCGGCTGACTTTGCCGCGGTCGCGGACGCGCTGCTGATCAACGTCGGAACGGTCACCTCGTCGGATGTCGAGGGGATGACGGTCGCGGCGCGCAGTGCGCAAGCGGCCGGTACGCCCTGGGTTCTGGATCCGGTCGCGGCCGGCGCGCTGCGCTATCGAACCGAGATCGTCACGAGGCTGCTCAAGTACCGCCCGTCGGTGATTCGGGGCAATGCGTCCGAGATCCTGGCGCTCGCGGGCGCCTCGGCCGGCGGCAAGGGCGTCGACTCCACCGCACGGTCCGCCGACGCGATTGCCGGGGCGAAGGAGCTCGCGCTCTGCAGCGGCACGGTCGTAGCGGTCAGCGGCGCGGTCGACTACGTGACCGATGGCAGCGAGGTCGTGGCGGTACCCGGCGGAGATCTGATGCTTACGAAGGTGACCGGCACCGGTTGCGCGCTCGGCGCCGTGATCGCCGCGTTCCTGGCTGTATGCGATTCGCCGCTTGACGGCGCCGTGTCGGCGTCGGCCGTGTTCGCCGCCGCCGGTGAGCGAGCGGCGGCGCAGGTCCGCGGGCCCGGCGGCATGGCGGCGGCACTGCTGGACCAGCTGTACCTGATCGCGCTCCCCGAGTAGACCGAGCTCACCCGTCGTCGGGGAAGGAACAGGGGCTCGGCGAGAAACCGCCGCAGGCTACGGGCTGGGCAGGCTCAGGTGCGGAAAGGCGGCCGTGATCAGCTTCGAGAGCTGCTGGAGAGCCTGCTCGAGCGTGAGCTCGGCGGCGTCGACGAGGTCTCCGAGTCCGAGCATCGCGTTGGCAAGTGCCCACGTCAGCGCGCGGGCGTTTGGGTCCTCCTCGGCGCGCAGCATCGATGTCCAGCGTTCGGTCGTGCGTGCACGCAGCCGCGCGGCGAGCACGCTGAGCTCGTGCTCGGGAATGCCGGCGTGCGCAAGCAGAACCCTCAGGATGTGGCGGTGCTCGGTCGGCAGCGAGAGGATGCCCCGGGCCGCGAGCAATGCTTCGTCGAGACCGCCGCCGCGGGCGTCCGCGACCGCCTTGGCGATCGTTGCGTCGATCTCCCCGAAGCGATCGAACAGGAGCGCCACGACCATCGCGGAGAGGTCCGGGAAGTGCTCGTATACCAGCTGGCGACTGACACCGGCCTCAGTGGCCACGCCGACCATGCTGAGACGATCGAGACCCTCCCGCCCCGCGATCCGCGCGGCGGCATCGATCAGCTGGCGGTGGCGCTCTGCGGCTCGCAGGTAGTGCCTCGGCTTCGGGCGCGGTGCCGGCTCTGGGGTGGGTGCGGGCTTTCGGGAGGTCATGAGGTGATCAGGCGAGGGCGAGGGCGAGGGCGAGGGCGAGAGACGAGAGACGAGAGACGAGAGGCGGGTAGGCGCTGAATGTGATCGGCTCCTCGACCGGTAACGGACTTTAGAGGTGCCGCCTAGCGAGTCAGCCAGGGCGGGAGCTTCGAAGACTCAACTCGAGTGCTCAATCGGGCTTCTGCACTGGCGCTGGGCGTCGAGACCTGCAATCTTTTCGGCCAATGAGCAGGCACCGCTGTCAGCGGATCGGACACGGAGGCGCGAGTGCGATCGCGCCCGCCAACACGCTGCAGTCGTTCGAGGCGGCTCTCGATGTCGGGATCGACATGGTCGAGTTCGACGTCCGCAGCTGGCGTGGTGAGCTGGTGCTTGCGCACACGATCCTGGACGCGTGGCGGGGCTCCAGCGTTCGCCTGCACGACGCGCTCGCGCAGCTGTCAGGTCCCGGCTTCCGCGAGGTCGGCCTGAACGTGGACGTCAAGCACGCGGGCTTCGAGCGGGAGCTGCTGGATGCGCTACGGCGTGCGCGCCTGCTCGATCGAGCATTGCTCTCATCGCAGGTGATCGCGGTGCTCGACCGCCTGCGCGAGCTCGAGCCGCGGGCGCTGACGGGGATTTCCGTCGGCGGCAGGCTTGCCCGCGCCAGCCAGCGCTGGACTGACTGGCGCGCGCAGGTACTGGCCGGTCTGGCCGCCAGCCGCTGGGATGCGCTGATGGCTCAGCACCGTCTGGTCGACGCCAAGCTGCTCGACGAGGTCGCGCAACGCGGCGCCCGGCTTTATGCGTGGACCGTCAACGAACGTGCCGCGATCCAGTCCCTACAGGGCCTCGGCGTGCACGGGATCACGACTGCTGACCCGCGGTTGTTCGCGCCCGTCTTGCATCACCGCTGACGCGTTCGAGCGCACGATCGTCCGCCCGCAGGCGCTCCTCCAGGCGGCTGTGGCGGCTGCCCGTGTCCGGTGTGCGCGCCGCTCGCGCGATCACTTCGCGCGTACCCACGATCACGGTCGCGAGCTTCGCCCGCGTGACCGCCGTGTAGAGCATCTCGCGCCGCAGGAAGTACGCGCCCGCAGCCGGGTGGGCGACGATGATTGCGATCGGCAGTTCGATGCCCTGGCCACGGTGCACCGAGCAGGCATATGCGAGACGCAAGGCCTCAGATTCCTCTGGCGGTAGCCGGAAGATCGAGTCCTCCGCGCTCAGCAGCAGCGCCGCGTCGTCGTCCGCGCCGCGGTCGGTTTCATCGAGCAGCTGCAGGAGCGTCCCGTTCATCAGCCCGAGGTCGTGCAGGTTGCGCCCGGTCATCATCAGCTTGTCGCCGATCCGCAGGCGCCCGCCGCGCACCGGCTGACCGTCCGGGTTGAGCGCTTCCCGCAGCGCCCGATTGAGCGCATCGATCCCGAGATCGCCGCGGTAGACGGGCGCGAACACCTGGATGTCGCTGACCGGATCGACACCGTAGTGGGCGGGCAGACGCTCGCTGACCAGCGAGACGATCTCCGCTCGCGCCGCGACCGCGTCGGTGCGCTCGATCAGAAACAGGTCTCGGCGCATGCCGTCGCGGGCGGTGAAGTCGGGCGGCTCGCCGCGGCGGATCGCGTGTGCGCCCTGGACGATCATGCTGCCAGCCGCCTGGCGAAAGATGTGGTTCAGCCGGGACGTCGGGACCAGCTCAGATGCGACCAGCTCCGCGAACGGCTTGCCGGCGCCGACCGGCGCCAGCTGGTCCGCATCTCCGACCAGCACCACGTGAGCGGTCTGCGGAACCGCGCGCAGAAGCGTCACCATCAGCTCCTGGTTGGCCATCGATGTCTCGTCGACGACGAGCAGATCGCATTCCAGCGGATCATCCTCGTCGTGCGTGGGGCCCTCGCCTGGGATCCAGCCCAGCGCCGAGTGGACGGTGCGCGCCTGGAAGCCGCTCGCCTCCGACATGCGCGTCGCGGCCCGACCGGTGGGCGCAACCAGCATCACTCGAGCCCCCTGGCCGGCGGCCATGCTCGCGATCGTCCTGATCGAAGCGGTCTTGCCGGTGCCGGGGCCGCCTGTGATCACCGACAGCCGCTGCGTGAACGCCGCCTGAACGCCTGCCAGCTGCTCGGCAGTCAGCGACGGTTGATCGGCGCCGGCACTCAAGCCGGCGCCACCCCCGTCGGCGTCAGGATGCGGCGCCCGCGGCCCCCCGTCCGGCTTGCTCGTGATCAACTCGAGCACGCGTGCGGCGAGCTCGGCCTCCAGCTCGGCCGTCGCCGCGCGGTAGATGAAGTCGCCTGCGCGCGCCAACTCGCCACCTGCAACGAGCCGGTCGATCATCTGCTCGTCCACCCGGTCGGCGACGCCGCTCTCGCCTTCGCGATGGTCTTCGCTTCCGTTGCCGAGCAGCTCACGCGTGGATCCGAGCAGCTTCTCGATCGCCATGCACGTGCTGCCGTTGCGCTCCGCCTCGCTGAGCACGTGCACGAATCCCGCGCTTGCGCGCCCAGGGATCGCCTGCACGTTCCTCGCGCCGCCGCCGGCCACCCCGCCGCGCGCGATCCGGTCGGCGAGCACGAAGCCGACGCCGAACACGCTGGTCAGTTGATAGGGCCGCTCCGCCACGACTCTGTGTGCCGTCGGTCCATACTGCTCCTGGATCCGCTTGACCAGATATGCGAGTCCGTGAGGCGCGAGCATCAAGTGCAGCTGGCGCGTGACCCTCAGCTTGTTCCACGAGTCGGCAGCCTCGCGCGCTCGCGCAGCGGACAGGCCGGCGTCCTTGAATGCTGCGGCCGGGTCGCGGTCGATCGCGTCCAGTACGCCTTCGGCGCCGTAGCGCGCGACCAGCGCCTCGGCGCGCTTACGGCCCACGTGCTTGACGCGGCGCAGGTAGGAGCCGAGCGCCTCGACATCCGATGGGGGCAGCGGGTGGGCCTCGTCGACCTTCACCTGCTCGCCGTAACGGCTGTCCAGGACTATGCGGCCGACCACCCGCACCCGCTCGCGCTCCTCCAGGTGGATCAGTGGGCCGACCAGCACCACTGCGTCGCCGTCGGCGTCAGCGTCGAGCACCGCAAAGCCGGTTTCCTCGCTGGCGAATCGCCGGCGGCGGATGGTCACCTCGGCATCGAAGTCGCCCGGCACGTTCACCGAACCTACGTTAGTCGCTGGGGAGGCGAAGACCGGGATGTGTGCCGGAATTGACACCAACGCAGTGCTTCCGGTTCCGGCTTCCGGCATTCCCGGCCAGAGCCTTGGCATCATCCGTCCGTGATCCGCCATGCGCTCGCTCCCGTGCTGCCGGCCGCCGCGGCGGCCCTCGCGATCCCGCGCACGCTCTCGGGCGCTGGGACCTCCGGCGCTGGGCTCTGCGGCGCTCGGACCTCGGGCGCACGCTCCGCCCGGGCGCGCGCAGCGGTCGCGATCACTTTCGACGACGGGCCCCATCCGGAAGGCACGCCGGCGATCCTCGAGATCCTCGCCGGCGCCGATGCGCGCGCGACCTTCTTCGTGATCGGCGAGCAGGTGCAGCGGCGCCCGGAGTTGGCGCAACGGATCCTTGACGAGGGCCACGCGCTGGCTTTGCATGGTCACCGCCACCGGTTGCAGCTGCGCCTCACGAGCGCGCAGCTGCAGAGCGATCTACGACTCGGCGCGGCCGCGATCGAGGATGCGACCGGCACAACCGTGCTTCACCATCGCCCGCCTTATGGGATCTACAGCGCGGCTGGTCTGCGCGCGGTCCGCGAGCGAGGCATGCGGCCGCTGCTGTGGTCGACCTGGGGCAAGGATTGGCGCAAGTTGACGACGCCCGAGCGGATCGCTGCTCGCGTCAACCGGGCGCTCGCGCCGGGCGCAGTGATCCTCCTGCACGATGCCGACTTCTACAGCGCCAGGCACGCTCACGAGCGCACGGCCCGGGCGCTCCCCCTGATCCTCACAGAGCTGAAATCCAGAGAACTCGCTACCGTCCCCGTCATCTGACAAGCTTGTCGGCGCGCGTTCGGGAGGACGCTAGCAAGTTGTGTCCTCGATGCCCGGCAGCGAAGCCCACGCGAGGACGCTTCGCCGCGCCTACCCGACCACACATCGATGACCACCGCCTCTTCCGACAAACCGGCCTCCTGCGACGAACCGAGCACCCCGGATTTCAGCCGCTTCGCGATCGGGTTCGATGACCGTGACCGCGCCCGCTGGCACGAGCTGATCGATCAGGTGATCGACAGCAGCCGCTGGACGGAGGCCGATTTCACGCAGCGCTTCGAGCAGGCGTGGGCTCAGCACAACGGCGCCGACGCCGTCGCCCTATCCAGTTGGGCGGGCGGCGCGCTTGCCGCCCTGCACTTCGCCGGCGTCCAGGGTGAGACGGTCCTGTGCCCGTCGAACACGTTCATGGCCACGCCGCTGGCCGCGATCCGCGCCGGCGCCAAGGTCGAGTTCGTCGACTGCAACCGCGAGGACCTCTGCATGTCGTTCGCCGACTTCGAGGCCAAGGCGGCGCGCGAGCAGCCGAAAGCCGCGTTCCTGGTGCACATCGGCGGCCACATCGCGTTCGACTCCGAGCGGATCGCCGGCTACTGCGCCGAGCACGGCATCTTCCTGATCGAGGACTGCGCCCACGCCCACGGAGCCAGCTGGAACGGTCGCCGCCCAGGCACTTACGGCGATGCCGGCATCTACTCGCTGTACGCGACGAAGACGATCTCCACCGGGGAGGGTGGCGTGCTCGTCTCACGGCGGCCGGAGATTCTCGAGCATGCACGTGGTTTCCGCAATTACGGAAAGCCCACCTACGAGGTGCACGGCCTGAACTTCCGCATGAGCGAGTTCACCGCTGCGCTCGGCCTGCTCCAGATCGAGCGCCTACCGGAGATCGTCGCGTGGAAGAACGACATCGCGCGGATGTGCCTGGATCCGCAGCACCCGAGCCGCTTGGAACTGCCCGACGGGATGACGTCCGGGCTGTATAAGTACATCGTCTTCGACTGGCTCGAGCGTTCGACCGGACGCGTCTACGACGAGCCCTGTCACAGGATCCTCGGGCACAGCGTCGAACTGCCCAACACCGACTGGGTCGCGCAGAACCACTCGTGCGTCCCGCTCTACTACCGGCCTGACAACGGAGATGATGTATGAGGGTCCTGGTAACAGGCGGATCGGGCTTCATCGGCTCGCACGTTGTCGACAAGCTGCGCGAGCGGGGCCATGAGCCCGTGATCTACGATCTCCGGCCCTCGCCGTGGCACCAGCCCGGTTCGGTCGAGACCGTGCTCGGCTCGATCACCGACCGTGAGGCGCTCGAGCACGCGCTGCACACCTGCGACGCGGTTGCGCATCTCGCCGCCGTCGCGGACGTCAACGATGTCCACGCTTCACCCGAGGATGCCGAGCGCGTCAACGCGCGCGGGACCGTGGCGGTGCTCGAGGCTTGCCGGCGCGCCGGCGTCCAGCGGATCATCTATGCGAGCACGATCTGGGTCTACTCCGACTGTCAGAACGAGGCGGTTGACGAGGACACGCTGCTGCCGCCGCCCAGCCACCTCTACACGAGCACCAAGCTCGCGGGCGAGCTGTACTGCAAGGCCTACCAGGAGCTATACGGGATCGAGTACACGATCCTACGATTCGGAATCCCCTACGGACCGCGCGCGCGCGAAGCCGCCGTGGTCCCGGCGTTTGTCAACAAGGCCTTCAAGGGCGATCCGCTGACGCTCGCCGGCGACGGCCTGCAGTCGCGACGCTTCGTCTACGTCGAGGACCTCGCGGACGGCGTCGCGCTCGGTTTGAACGAAATCGCGACCAACCGTGTGTACAACCTCGCCAGCGACGACAACGTCACGATCAAGCAGATCGCCGAGACGGTCCAGGAGCTGGTCGGAGACGTCGAAATCGTCTACACGCCCGCGCGCCCTGGTGACTTCGGCGGCAAGGTCGTATCGAGCGAGCGAGCGAGGCGTGAGCTCGGCTGGACGGCGTCGACGCCGTTCGCAGAAGGCGTGCGACGCTATATCGCCTGGCGCCGTGAGCAGGCCAAGCTAGCCGAGGCGCGAGCCGAGGAAGAGGTGATTCCGGCCGGCGAGCCCGACGCCGAGGCGCCGCCACGGAAGGTCCTGATCATCTCGGCTGACATCGGCGAAGGCCACGACCTCCCCGCACGCGCGGTCGCGCGCGAGTTCCGGGAGGACGATCCCGAGGCGCAAGTTTCGGTAGTCAACGGCCTCCCGGCGATGGGCTTGATCCTCACCTTGGTGCTGCGCGAGAACTCGGCGTTCATGTTCCGCTGGGTCCCGTGGCTGTTCGACCTCCAGTACAGGCTGTTCATGAACTTTGCACCGACCCGCTGGTTGTCGGTCAAGCTGCTGAACCTGTTCGGACGCCGCGGGCTGCTGCGCCTGATCCGCGCGCACGATCCGGATGTGGTCGTCTCGACCTATCCCGCAGTGACCGCGATGCTCGGTGACATGCGACGCACAGGCAGACTCGAGGTTCCCTGCTACTCGTCGATCACCGACCTTGCCGGCCTTCGCTTCTGGGCGCACCGCGGGATCGACCTGCACTTCATCACGCATCCGGAGTCCGCCGAGGAAGTCGAGAAGATCGCTGGTCCCGGCAGCGTCCGCTGGGCCTGCCCACCGACCGCGCCGGCATTCTTCGCGAAACGCCCGCGTGACGAGGCACGCCGCGCGCTCGGCCTGCCTGTCGAGGGCAAGGTGATCGTGGTGTCCGGCGGTGGCTGGGGTATCGGGGATCTGACCGGCGCGACAGCGGCCGCGCTCGCGGTCCCCGACGCGACGGTGCTGTGCCTGTGCGGGCGCAACGACGATGTGCGTGCGCGCGTGGCTCAGCGCTTCGCGGGTGACCCGCGGCTGCGGCTGATGGGCTTCACCGATCGGATGGGCGACGTGCTCGCGGCGGGCGACGTGCTGATCCACTCGACCGCCGGCCTGACCGTGCTCGAGGCGATCATCCGCGGTTGCCCTGTGATCTCCTACGGTTTCGGCTACGGTCACGTCCGCGCCAGCAACCATGCGCTGGAGCGCTTCGGCTTGGCGCAGGTAGCCCGCAACCAGGGCGATCTTGCGCCTGCGATCGAGCGCGCCCTCGAGCTTGCACCCGAGCCTGACGATTCTTTCGCGCACCGCCCGACGACCGCCTCGCTGATCCTCGCCAACGAACGCCACGTGCGGGCGCTGCCGACCTGGCGGGTGCGCACTGCGCGTGCGGCCACCGCCGCGGCCACGGCTCTGGTCGTTGCTGGTTGGACGCTGACGGCCGGCATGTCGTACACGCTTGTCTCCGACGTCGCGCAGACGAAGCCGCTGACGACGGTCGCGACGACGCGTCCGGAGGTCGGCGTGCTGGTTGACGCCAGCGGCAGCCAGGTGCAGGCGCTCGCAAGCGACCTCTCGGGCAGCGGCATGCACGTGTCGTTCGCGCTCGAGCACGCTTCGCCGGGGTCGGCGCTGAGCGTTGGTGACTACGGCGACGAGGTGCTCCCGCGGCTGTCCGATGGGGGGCTCTTCCATTGGCTGCACACCCGCGCCGAACTGCACCGCCTGCGGCACGCGTTCGGCGACGGGGACCACTTCCTCTACGCCTCGAGCGGCCCCAGCCTCGGTCAATGGCTGTTCGCGCACGGCGCGGGCGGACGCCTGGTCGCCGGTGCGGTCAAGATCGACGGCACCGATCGGGCCGGGCCGCTGCGGCTGCACGCGGGTGAGGTGATCGAGCTGACAGTCGACAATATCCAGGCGGCGCGGGCCGAGTTGCACAAGCTCTGGTTTGAACTGCAGCTCGCGCACCTGCGTGGCGTGTCGGTGGGTCGCTTGATGAGCGACGCCGGCGTACCGCTCTGACCCGCGCGTCTGGGCGACGTGCGCGTCTGCCGACGGCAGAACCGCGGGCCGGTCAGCGAACGCGCACTCAAGACACTCGCGTCTGGGCGACTTGCGCGTCCGTCGATTGTGCGAACATACGTTCGTGCTCGAGCCTCTGATCGTCTGCGTCCTGCTTCCCCGCTTCCAGCTCACTGTTGCTGCCGGCGACCGCACCGAGCTGCTGCGCGCGCCCGCTGCTCTGGCGCCGGAGCCGGGAGGCGTGCACCAGATCGGCGAGGTGTCGCTCGGAGCCGAGGCGTTCGGAATCCGCTGCGGGATGCGTCTGGGAGAGGCGCTTGCGCGGTGTCCGCGACTGATCCTCGTGCCTTCCGATCCCGTGGGCGTGGCGGACCACTGGGACCGGCTGCTCGTCCGGCTGGAATCGATCGGCGCGGCTGTCGAATCAGGGCATCCGGGGCTGGCATGCTTCGACGCAAATGGTCTGCTTCGACTCTATGGCGGTCAGCCGGCGGGAGTGCTCGCGGTAGCCAGCCGCGCGCTCCGGGTGCCGGCGCGGTTCGCCGCGGCGCCGACCCGGTTCGCCGCGGTGGCAGCTGCTCACAGTGCGCGTGTGCAGCGTCCGCTGATCATCGCCGGCGCCCGGCGCCAAGCGCGCGATTTTCTCGCTCCACAGCCGGTCTCGCTGCTGTGTGAGCGGCCGGCTCTGGCCGGACTGCCGGAGGCGCTGCAGCGGCTCGGTGTCACGACAATGGGCCAGCTGGCGGCGATGCCTGCAGCGGCGCTGTCTGATCGCTTTGGCGTCGCCGGGCTGCAGGCTCACGAGCTCGCCTGCGGCGATGACAGCGATCTGCGTCCGAGGGTCGCGGGTGAGATAGTGCGCGAATCGCTCGAGCTTCCCGAAGCGGCGTCGGGCATCCAGCTCGAGCGGGCACTCGAGCTGCTGATCGGCCGGTTGCTGGCTCGTGGCGAGAGAAGGGGGCGGACCCTGCGCGCGGTGTCGATTTCGGCGGTCCTGGTCGAGCGAGGCGGTACGTGGCGCGAGCAGGTGACGTTCCGCGAGGCGCTCAGCGATCCGGTGCGCATGCGTCTTGCGCTGGTGCCCAGGCTGGCGCTGATGCCTGCGCCTGCGCAGGAGCTCAGGCTCGCGGTCGAGCGCTTCGGTCCGTCGACGGGCGATCAGCGCAGCCTGCTCGACGATCCCGCCGACGCTCGCAGCGCGCGGCTGCGTGAGGCGATCCGCCAGGCTCGCGCCGCGGCGGGAGCGGACGCCGCGCTGCGCGTCCTCGAGGTCGAACCCAACTCGCGCTTCCCGGAGCGGCGCGCGATGCTGACACCGTACGAGACGTGAGCGGTCCGCGCCGCCTTTCGACGCCGCGCCCAGTCAAAGTCCACGCCGGCGACGACGGGCAGCCGCTGGCCGTCGATGATCGCGAGATCGACACCGTGCGCGAGTCGTGGCTGATCGAGGACCGCTGGTGGACCGAGCGGCCGCTGCGCCGCCGCTACTGGGAACTAGTTACGATCTGCGGCCGTGACGAGATCGTCTTCCACGATCTCGTCAGCGGGCGCTGGTGGCGGCAGCGGTAGAGCTCCGATGGCTCGCCGTGACGTCGATGCGCGCAGGGTTCGATCAGACCCGCGCCGGGTGCGAGCCCGCCTGTTCGGTCGCCGCGCGGATCCACTCGCAACCCGCCGAAAGATCTTCGACGCCCATCGCGGCCTGGACGTTCAGCCACATCCCGACGCGCATGAACTCGTCGATCCGCTCCGGCTCGGCACCGGAGAGCCGCTGGACGGTGGCGACCAGCCTTGCGTAGGCGGCTCGCACGTGCGCGCGGATCGCATCGTCATCGCAGGCGGCGTAGGCGTGGTGCTGGAGCATCAGCAGCGAGCGGTCGGACGCGAGCAGCTCGATGTAGCCGAGCCCCATCGCTGCGAGCACGTCGGTGTCCGGCGCGGCCGTAGCCGGATCGAAGTCGGCTGCCGCGCGCGTGAACAGCCCGGCGACCCGCTCAAAGCCGCGCTCGACTGCGGCGATGAACAGGTCGCGCTTGCTCGGAAACAGGCTGAACACGTATGGCTGGGCAACGCCGACCCGCCGCGCGATCCGGTCCACCGGCGTACCGTGAAAACCGCCGCGCGCGAACTCGATCATCGCCGCATCGATCATCGCGGTCCGGCGCTCGGCGGCGGGGACGCGCTCGCGACGCGTCTTGGCGGTGGTGGCGCTCATGCCTTGATCCTAGTACAACAGCTTAGCAGCAGCTAATAACAGCTAAGGGCAGCGGTTCACGGGCCCTCTGGCGCCCGGCTGGCGCCCCTCTGGCGCCCGGCTGGCGCCCGCTAGAGCTCAGCTGCGCTTTCCGCCGGTGATCGCGTAGCCGTTGCTATCGACGACTATGCACACCGTCGGGGCGCACCCGATCGCTGAACTGGTCGGCGGCGTGGTGCTGAGCGGCTCGATCTGGGTCTGCGCTCCCCACACGCCGCTCGCCGGGTTGGTGGAGACGAACACGTTGTCGACGTTGTCCAGCGCGACGCAGTATGAGCTTGACAGGCAGCCGATCCCGTCGAACAGGCCCGCGCCGGCGTTCGGCGGGTTCGGCTGGACGGTGACTGTCGTCCAGCTAGCAGCCCCGCCGCGTGGATTCGTGGACGTCGTCGCGAGCCCGGTCGAAGTATTGCCGAAGCCGACCGCTGTGCACAGCGACACCGACGGGCAGGCGATCCCGCTGAACGTTCCGCCACCGGTCTGTACGCCGGTCGCGCGCCAGGTCCCCCCTGCTGCCGACGCGGGGCTTGTCGAGACGTAGGTATTGGTGCCAGAAGCGACGCACAGCGCGCTCGACGCGCAGGTCACGCTATTCAGCACGGCGCCGACCTTCTGGATCGTCCTCCACGCGGCTACGCCCCCGGTCGGGTTGGTGGTCGTCAGGACATTCCCTGGGCTGGCGGAATCGACCGCTACGCACAGCGTCGTCGTCGGGCACCAGACAGCAGCCAGACCTGCGTAGACGCCTGCGCTCAGCGTCGCGAAGTCTATCCTGACCGGTTTGCTCCAGGCTCTCGCGCCGCCTGTGGGGTTGATCGATGTCAGGACATCGCCGACCGCGTCGACGGCAACGCACAGATTCGTGGCCGGGCAGGAGATCCCGGTCAAAGCACCGCCGCTGGCGGCGTCGATCCGGGACGGCCTGCTCCACACCTTGCTCGACCCGGTGGGGTTGGTCGACGTCATCGCATAGCCGGAGGTGTCGACGACGACGCACATCTTTCCTGTCGGCGCGCAGGCGGCCGCGCTGAGCCCGCCGTTGCGAGCAGATTCGAGCCGGAGCGGCGTATGCCAGTGGATGTACACCGCTGCACTTGCAGGCACAGCGGACGCTGCCATGGCCAGCGCGACCAACATTGGAAGGGTGAGACGGTGAACGCGCAGAGCCCTATTTCTAGCCGATTTGGCGGCCTCGAGGCTTCCGGGGTGCGCAAGGGCTTCTGCGTGCATGCCTCAGTAAACCCCGCGAACGAGCAGTTGTTGCGGTCCTGCGGCCACATCCGGCGATCCGGTGCAGCCGCTCTGGCCGCTCCTGCGCTCAGCCAATCTGCCCGGTTGTGGCCCTTACAACCCGAACGGGTGCATCTTGACGTTGAACGTCGGTAGATAACCGAGCCTGAACGCCTTCGTCATCTTGATCCGGTGCACTCGCTCGGCGCCGCCCTCGAGCGACGATCCGCCGCTCTCCCACCATTGGCCCTTGAGGTCGATGATCACGTGGTCGCCGAGGATCGAGCCGCCGTCGGTGCGATCGTAGATCGTCACCCAGCGTCCCTTGCCCGGCCTCATCCATTGCTGGTAAGGGAGCGTTTGGGTCGTCTGAGGGGCTTTCAGGAAGCCGCCCGAGTGCAGCACCATCGAAACGAACCCGGAGCAGTCGTAGCCGAGCGAGATCGTCCAGTTGGTATGACCGCCGCCCCACTTGTAGGGAATCCCGTTCAGCAGCCTCGCGGTCGTCACCATGACTCCGATCTTGTGAGCCGGCTTCGAGCGCCGGCGAAGCCCGTGGACGTTGATCTGCTGCGCGATCGAGAGCACGTCAACCACGTACCAGGTGGCGTGGTTGTAGGCGAACACCGCGCGGGGGGCGCTGCTCGACGCTCCGCTGGCGTGGAGGTAGCGCGCAGCCGAGAAGATCGCATCACGAGGGTTGTAGGGGTTTCCGGTACCGGCGACACGCTTGTTGTGGCGGTTGATTGCCATCCCCCACTCGGACCAAGTGCTCGGCTCGAACTGCATCCATCCCACGGCTCCCGCCGAGGAAACCGACAGGTCGGCGCCGTAGTCGGTCTCCATCCGGTTGATCGCCGCCAGCAGCTGCCACGGGAGGCGGTACCTGCGCCCGGCGGCTTTGTAGATCGGGACCAGATATTTCGGGGGTAGGTTGATGTTCTTTACGAGCGATGCGTAGAACTGCAGCTCAGATGCGTTGAACGGGTTGGACCACGCATTGCCGCTCCACGGAGAGGGGGTGCTGAGGACCGGAGCGAGCACGGGCGGCTTGGTCAGCGCGGACCCGCCGTCGTTGTCGGCCGCGTTCGTCGCGGCGCTGCCCGAAAGCGGCTTTGTGGCCTGCTTGGGCTTGGCCTGCTTGTGCTTAGCGGCCTGCTTGTGGGGATCTGTGCTGCTAGGAGGGCAGGCGCGTGAGCTACCTGGCGTCGTCGTGGTCTTGAGGTTTGTGCGCTTCCCCTTGGAGTGCGCGCCCGCGCTGTGCCGCAGCTTGCTGCTCGACGGCCGCTCGCACCGGTTGCTTTTGACGATCGCGACTTTGCCCGAGAGCACGAGCGCCGACAAGCCCTGGGTGGCCGACTGCAGCGCCGTCCCCAGCGGCGCCGTCGTCGTGGGCGTGGTCTGCCCGGGGCTCGCAGAGGCATCCGGCGGCGTCGTTGTGGTCGTTGTGGTCGTGGTGGTCGTTGTCGCAGTGGTCGGAGTCGTACTCGGAGCGGCTCCGGTGTCGGTCGGTGTGGACGGCGGTGTGGTCGTCGTGGCGGGGGTCGTTGGCGCAGCGGCTGTGGACTGCGTGGTGGTCGACGGCGGGGTATCGGGAGCTGTCGTCGTGCCGGTGTCGGTGGGCGACGGGGTGGTGCTCGCGCTGGTCGCGCTGGTCGCGCTGGTCGCGCTGGTCGCGCTGGTCGCGCTGGTCGTAGCGGTCGCAGTGGTAGCGGCGGTCGTAGTGGTAGCCGTGGTCGAACTCGTAGCGGCGCTCGAAGTGATCGCGACGGTCGCGTTCGGATTCTTGGAGGTCGTCCGCGTCAGCGTCCGCACCGTGCTCGTGAGCGGGCTCGTAACCCGCCCGAACTCGGTCGCAGTAGCCGGGGTGGCGATCACCCCGACTGACGTCAGTCCGGCGCCGAACGCCACGCTCGAAGCGAGCACCGACACGCGGAGGCTCGACGGAACCAGCGGATGGCCGGCAGCGAGTCTTCCGGAGAGCCATGCGCCGACCGTGCCGCGCGCGGTCCCGCGGGCGCTCTCGCGCCCTGCCGGCGCCGGGAGAGCCAGCGTGCTCCGCTCGGTCGTGGCGAGTTCGAAGGCGACATCCGGGTGCACGACCAGGTGCAGGGGAACCTTGAAGCAAGCTGTCCAGAGGAGGCCTCCTCGACGGCTTGATCGGCGACCCGGACCGCCGAGCCGTTGCACCACCGTGCTGGTCGGTTTGTGCGATGTCACCAAAGCGCCGCGACGCACGTGTATCTCAGGCGCGGTGGGCGCGCGCATCGCGCTGCGGAGCTCGGCGGTGAGTTCGATCGTGGCGACCCGTCCGTCCTCGCTGCGATACTCGAACCGCTTGACCTTCGCCCACGCGAGCAGTTTGAGACTGGGCGGCGTGGCTGCGGCTTTGCCAGTGATTGGCAAATGCTCCGGCCTTCGTTCCTGCTTCCTTCGATGGCTGTGCGGAGTCATTCGCAGATGTTTCGTCCTCAGCCGCCCGGCGTGGCGCGGACGGCTGATGTCTTGCTTTGATCAACGGCCAGAGCGTCTCCGGCCTTGCACGTGTCAACGGCCAGAACGTCCCCGACTTGAATACCGCGGTGCTCAATTTCACCTGCTGCCAGCTCCAGAACGCTGCGCGCGTGCCTGGCCGCGCGCGCGCGCCACGGCGGGATCCGCTCAACGAGCTTGATCACCTGGAGGTCTCGGTCGAGAAACACCGCATCGAACTCGAAACGCATGAACGCGCTGTGAATTGACGGGGCGGGTTCGATCAGCATGCCATGGCCCTCGGGCAGGGAGCCGCGGCCCAGCAGCCCGCGCAGCCGCAGCAGCGGGGTATCGGCGATCTCGGCGTGCTCGCACACGACGTTGTCTCTGGTTCGGCTGAGAATCTGTTTTATCGCAGGGGCCATGGCGACAGCGGCTCCAAGTAGCGGGTCATAACTTGCTCACGGGTCCTCGGCATATTCGGTCCCGAGCATGCCGTCTCCTGGATCGTAAACGAGCGCTGGTATCCTGCCACTCCATGCTTTCGACGATCGATCACGTGGGCCTGGCTGTCGATGACATCGATGCCTCCATCGCCTACTACCGGGACGTGCTTGGGATGCCGCTGGTGCATCGGGAGACGGTCACCGACCAGGGGGTGGATGCGGCGCTGCTCGATGTTGGCGACGGGCACGTGGAGCTGCTGTCGCCGCTCGGACCAGAGACCCCGGTCGGAAGGTTCCTGGCGCGGCGTGGGGCGGGACTGCATCACGTCGCCTACCGGGTCGAGAATGTCGACGCCACGCTCGCCAAGCTGGCGGCGGCCGGGGTGCGCCTGATCGACCAGCATTCGCGCATCGGGATCCGCGACTCGCGCGTGGCGTTCCTGCATCCGGCGTCGACCGGGGGCGTGTTGACGGAGATCGTCGAGCCGGCGGCGGGGCACTGACCCATGAGCACAGAGGAGCCGCCCGTGAGCACAGACAAGCCGCAGAAGATCAGTATCGGCTTCCACGGCGGCCAGGTCCTGGCCGCACGCGTCGCGCCTGATCAGCTGGCCGGCCTGCGTGCGGCGCTCGGATCCAGTGGCTGGCATGAGCTGGCCGCTGAGGACGGCACGGTCGTGCTCGACCTTGGCCGGGTCGACTATGTGCTCGTCGACCACGACGAGCACCGCGTCGGCTTCTGAGCAGCCCGTCCTGCGATCAAGGCTGCAGGCCGTACAGTCCATCGCGTGCCGCCGTGCGCAGCCGACCGCGATGTCTTGATGCTGCTCCGGACCAGGGGCCACGCGCCTCGCGCGGAGCGCGCGGCTGCGCTCTACTCGCGCCTCGGCGAGCACGCCGCTTGCTGGCTGGCGCTCGGTGCGGCGGGGTCGATCTGGGCGCAGGAGCCCGCCAGGCGCCGCGCTTGGCGGCGTGGCGCCGGCGCCGTCGCGACCGCCTCCGCGGCGAACTATGCGGTCAAGCTCACGGTTCGTCGGCCGCGGCCGGAGCTGCCGGCGCTGCCGCCGCTGGCGCCGGTTGTCTCGCGCCTGTCGTTCCCGAGCGCGCACTCGACAACCTCGTTCGCCGCGGCGCGCGCCTACCAGGGTCTGGCGCCCGCCGGCATCCTCTACGGCGCGGCGGCCCTGTTCGCGATCAGCCGTCCGTATCTGGGCGTTCATTACCCCAGCGACGTGCTCGCCGGGGCGCTGCTGGGGACCCTGGTCGCCGCCGCCTGGGGATCCGGGGCGCGGCCGTGACGGTGGGCCGGTGGGCGCCGTGAAGGTCGGGATCGTGGGGATGCCCAACGCCGGCAAGTCCTCGCTGTTCTCGGCACTGACGGGTGTCGCCGCTGAGGCGGCGAACTACCCGTTCACCACGATCGAGCCGAACATCGCGATCGTCCCCGTCGCCGACGCGCGTCTCGACGCGGTCGCGCGCACAGTCAAGGCCTCCAAGATCGTGCCGGACACGATTGTCTTCCACGACATCGCCGGACTCGTCGCCGGTGCTCACAGCGGCGAAGGTCTCGGCAACCAGTTCCTGGCGAACATCCGCGAGACGGACGCGATCATCCACGTGGTCAGAGCCCACAACGACGCGCGCGTGGTTCACCCCGAAGGACGGGTGGATCCGCTCGCCGACATCGACACGATCGAGACCGAGCTCGTCTACGCGGACCTCGAGCAGGCCGAGCGGCGGTCCGAGCGCGTCGCCAAGACGGCGAAGAGCGGGGATCGCCGCGCGATCTGCGAGGCCGCATGGCTGGGGGAGCTGATCAAGGCACTGCAGGCTGGGCTCCCGGCGCGGACCGTTCCGCCCCCCCCCGACGCGCCTGACGCGATGACCCTGCTCGGCTCGCTGACCGCCAAGCCCGTCCTGTTCGTCGCCAACGTGGATGAGGACGAGACCGAGCTTCCGGAGGCGATCGCGGCCCACGCGGCGGCCCAGGGCGCCGGCGCAGTGGCGGTCTCGGCGCGGATCGAGGCGGAGCTGGCCGAGCTCGATGACGAGGAGGCCACGGAGCTGCGGGCCGACCTTGGCCTCAGCGAGTCGGGCTTGCAGCGCGTCGTACGCGGCGCCTTCTCGCTGCTGTCGCTGGTCGCGTTCTTCACGGCGGGTGAGGATAAGCCCGCGCAGTCCTGGCATCTGCGCCGCGGGCTTTCGGTGTGGCACGCCGCGGGCCTGATCCACAGTGACATCCAGCAGGGGTTCGTGCGTGCCGAGGTCATCGCCTGGAACGAGCTGGTGGACGCCGGAGGTTATGCCGGCGCGCGCGAGCGCGGCACCGTACGCCTGGAGGGGCGCGACTATGTCGTCGCCGACGGCGACGTCATCACGGTGAAGTTCACGCCCTCGCGCAAGTAGCGCTCGCCGCGCGCCGCACCACGCCGAGGGCTTATCGCCTCAGTGACGATCCCCGAACTGATCGAGGCTGGTGGCGCCTAGCAGCCGTCGCGACAGCTGCTCGAGGCCGTAACGCTGCGCCGCGGCGGCCCCCGCAGCGAGGTCGGTCCGCGCGTCCTGGGGTCGCTCGAGTGCCACCCGTTGCAGCTCGGCGATGCGCTTAAATGCCAACAGCTGATCGGCGGACTGCCGCAGTGCCGCTGCCACGCGCGGGCGCTCGCCGTCCGCCGCCGCGATCGCTGCTTCCAGCGATCCGTGCCGCGCGAGCAGCTGCGCCGCGGTCTTGGCCCCGATTCCCGGCGCTCCCGGTAGGCCGTCTGACGGGTCTCCTCGCAGCGCGATGAAGTCGGGCACCAGCGCCGGCGCGACGCCATAGCGCCGGAGCACCTCGTCGCCGTCAACCTCCTCGAACCCGCTCTTCCCGGACCTCAAGTAGAGGACGGCGGTGTGCACGCCGGCGCACTGATACATGTCGCGGTCGCCGGTGAGGATCAGCGTGCGGCTGCCCGCTTCCCCCTCAACCGCCGCGAGCGAGCCGAGCAGGTCGTCCGCCTCGAGCCCTTCGGAGGTCATCGACGGCCATCCGAACTGCGCGAAGAAGCCTGGCGCGTGCTCGAACTGCCACTGCAGCTCGGGGGGGACCGGCGGCCGTGCAGCGTGGTATGAGGGGTAGAGCTCGACTCTGTAGCGTGCCGCCTCGGCGCCGAAGCACAGCATCACGGCGCGCGGACGCAGATCGGCGGCGGCACGCAGGAGCACGTTGGCCGCACCGAGCAGGGCTCCGACCGGACGGCCGTCCACACCGACGATCGACCGCGGCAGCGCGAAGAAGGACCGGTACAGGAGGAACGGCGCGTCGACCGCCAGCAGCGGGCCGGCCACGCGCCTACCGCTAGCCCGTCACGTCGATCGCGGGTCCGTCGATGTGGTCGTACACGACCCGGTAGCGGCCGGGGGACGCCACGGTCGCCTCGTACGCGCCGCTTGGCGCTGCGCTGGTGACCGCGATCGCGTGATAGCCGTGGCGGCCCAGGAGCTGGATCACGACCCGTGCGCCGGCACTCGCCGGGAACACGGTCCCGTGCAGGTGCAGCTTGCCGCTACGCGAGGCTGGCGGGGCCCCGACGAGCCCCGCTGCGCCCGAGCCCGGCGACGCGGCCGCTCGGCGATCCGCGCTCCCGTCCGCCTGCGCCGAGCTGCCGGCTCCGGGTGCCGCCGTGATCGTCGTGAACGACACGTAGGTGCTCAGCAGCCCGAACAGCTGCTGCAGCTGCTCGCCGGTGACGGTGCTCCGCCCGCCCGTGCCGAGGACCTGCGCGGTCACCAGGCGCGGCGTGTGGTCCTGCCGGGTCGGCTGGATGCCGATCAGCGAGCCCTTCAAGAAGCTGCCGAGCGTCGCGGACGCCTGCGCCACGCTGAGGTCATCGCTCCAGCGGTGGTACGGGTTGCCCCCGGCGCCGTCGTAGGGATCCGGAACCCCCACCAGCCAGGGCTCGGGCGTCGATCCCGGCCACGCGTCCTGGATGCTCTCGGTGTAGCCGCCGGAGCTCGAGAAGAACGGCGTCAGGACCGCAGTCCCCTTGTAGGTGACCACCTGCCCGCGCGTCGCCGCCACCGCCGCATCGGTCGCGGACGTCTCGGCCGCGACCCCGCCGTACATCTGCGAGCGCGTGTCGGGATAGACGTCGAAAGTGGAGCTCTCCGGGGTCACGGTGAGCGCGTAGGTGCGAGCCGCCACCGCTTGGGCCTCGAGCGCTTGCGCCGGCCAGCTGGAGGGCATCTCGCCCGCGACCACGCCGCGGACGTAGTCCTCGACGTCGAGTGCGTTCACCGTCTCGAGCGCCCCTCCCGGCGCCGGCCAGAACTCGAGCGAACCGCGGTAGAGGCCGACGCCGGCGAGGTCGAGCGGGCCCTGGCCGCTGACCACCAACGGGGCCTTGAACGGTCCGACGGTGCGTCCTGACGATTGCAGCTCGAGCGTTCCCGCACCGCTCTGCAGGACCGAGTAGCTGCTGCGCGGATTGAGTTGCTTGCCGGCGGCGGCGCTGGCGCCGCGCAGTGAGGCCGAACCTACCTCCAGCAGCACCGTGACGATCTGGTCCGGGTTCGTCGTGCCCAGCGCCGTGCCGGTGTAATAGTGGTTGAGGATGGCGGCGTAGCCGTATCCGTGCAGCGCGTACCCGAGCGCACCGTACTGGCCCATGCCGATGCCGTGACCGAAGCCGCCGCCGCGGATGTAGAAGCCGCTCGACGCGTCGGCCGAGCCGGCCATCACCAGCGAGGCGAGCACTGCGACGAGCGCCAGCGTCGTCCTCGGCGGTCGTGTCCTTAGCGGTCGTGTCCCGCGCGGTCGTTGCATCAGCGAGTGCCGACGCCTGGTTCGCCGGCGACCAGGCCGAGTCGCTTGCACCACGCGTCGAAGCTCCCAGGCCGCAGCCGCGGCAGCTGGAACCAGCTCAGCTTGCGCCCGAACCACTGTGACAGCTTCCGTGCGAGCACGATCCGACTGTGGAGCCACACGCAAAAGGTAGCGATCGAGACCAGCACACCGGCAATCCAGAAGACCAGCGTGAAGGTCGCGCGGGGTCCGTCCAGCGCGTCCAGTGCGATCCCGCAGACGAAGATCATCGGCAGCACAGT
Organism: Solirubrobacteraceae bacterium; assembly: GCA_052147535.1. Classification (GTDB taxonomy): domain Bacteria; phylum Actinomycetota; class Thermoleophilia; order Solirubrobacterales; family Solirubrobacteraceae; genus Palsa-465. The sequence goes on from JBKQKK010000067.1 coordinate 28,480, forward strand.
CAGGATCAGGTTGCCGCTGCGGCGCAATTGCGTCGCGGCCTGCTCCCCGATCCGTGGCACCCAGATCTGATTGAACTCAGCTTCGGTCATCGCGATTCACCCGTCACCGTGAGCGCTGCGCTCCGGCAGCGCTCCCTTCAAATGATGATCGGCCGCAGTGTGGCAGGGCTGAAGCGCGGCGCAAGCAGCTACAGGTTTCCTTGCGCCATCTTGCGGAGGTCCATCGCCTTGTTGTAGGTCGCCTCGTCGACGCCGTTCTCGTAGGCCACCTCGCGCAGCAGCCGCCCAGCGGCCGCGGCCTCCTTGACGATCTTGGCCGCCTTGTCGTAGCCGATGTAGGGGTTCAGAGCCGTCGCTGCCGCGAGCGTGGATTCGGCCGAGCGCTCACAGCCGGGCTCGTTTGCTTCGATGCCGTCGACGCACTTCGTCGCGAACGCCCGTGCGGTCGAGGCGAGCAGACGGATCGACTCGAGCAGGTTGCGCGCGATCAGCGGCACGCGCACGTTCAGCTCGAAGTTGCCCTGTAGGCCGGCGATCGTGATCGCTGCGTCGTTACCGATCACCTGGGCGCTGACCTGCAGCACCACCTCGGGGATCACCGGGTTGACCTTGCCGGGCATGATCGAGGAGCCCTTCTGCAGCTCCGGGAGGTATAACTCCCCGATGCCGGCGCGCGGACCGGAGCCCATCAGCGCCAGGTCGTTGGCGATCTTCGTCAGCGACACCGCCACCACCTTCAGCGCGCCCGACAGCTCGACCAGCGCGTCGCGGTTGCCCTGCGCTTCGAACGGGTGCTCGGGCGCGGCGATCGACAGTCCGCTGCCCTCCGACAGCAGCTTGCGGACCTTGCTCGCGAACTCGGGATGGGTGTTCAGGCCGGTCCCGGTCGCGGTGCCGCCGAGCGGGATCTGCGCCACCTGCGGCAGCGCCAGCCGCACCCTGCGCGAGCCGAGCCGCACCTGCGCGGCGTAGCCGGCGAACTCCTGGCCAAGCGTCACCGGTACCGCATCCATCAGGTGCGTACGTCCCGACTTGACGATGTCGTGGAAATCGACGGCTCTGGCGGCGAACGAAGCCTCGAGCTGCTCCAGCGCCGGCAGTAAATCGCCCGTCGCCTCGCCGAGCGCGGCCAAATGCACGGCCGAGGGGAATACGTCGTTGGAGCTCTGGCCCATGTTGACGTGATCGTTGGGGTGCGCCCCCTCGCCCGCGAGCGTCGCGACCACCTCGTTGCAGTTCATGTTCGAAGAGGTCCCCGAGCCTGTCTGGAACACGTCGATCGGGAACTGCGCATCGAACTCGCCGGCGGCGACGCGGTCGGCCGCGGCGGCGATGCGCTGCGCCAGCGCGGGGTCGAGCAGGCCGAGCTCGGCGTTGACTCGGGCGGCGGCGGCTTTGATCGCTCCCAGCCACCCGATCACCGCCACTGGAATGCTCTCGCCCGAGATCGGGAAGTTGGCGACCGCCTTGGTGGTCTCGCCACCCCAAAGCTGCTCCTGCTGCTGCGCACCCATGACGCTCCTCTCGCTCCTCGCTGGTGATCAGAACGCTACCGCTCGCGGGAGCCCTCAGCGGCGCCGGGACGATCCTCAGCCGCCGCCGGAACGATCCTCGGCCGCGGCCGACGATCAGATCAGCCACAGAACGCGATCAGTTCCCGAGCCAGCCCGACTGGATCGTCATAGGCCATCAGGAAGCCAGCCCCCGGCAAGGTGCGAAGCTGTGCGTCGGCGAGCAGGTCAAGTGCTTCTCGCGCGCCGTCGATCGGATGCCACGGATCCTCATCCGCCCACAGCAGCAGGACCGGCACGTGGATCAGCGGATATGCATCGAGCAGGTCGCGCTGCTGCTCGGTCGGCCAGTGACGCGCGAACTTCCCCCACGACCGCGCGCGATTGGTGTTCCCGCCGACGTCGGCGAAAGCGTGGCGGAGTAGGTCTCGCGCGGCCGGGTTGTGCTGCGCCGAGAGGCGATCTCCGAACGACGGCCGGAACAGCAGGCCGGCGCCGTGCGACAACGCACGATCGAGCCCCGGCACGATCGCCAGTTCGGACACCAGGCGCCACATGGTCCGCGCGGCGCCCCCTTCCACGTGTCGATGCAGCCTGGTTCCCATCAGCACGATCCGCGCGGGCGCCAGTTGGCCGCTCCTGACGGCACGCAGCGCCAGTTCGGCGCCGAAGTCGTGCCCGGCGACGATCGGGCTCGGTCCGGCCACCTCGGTGCAGAAGCCGGCGATCACCTCGGTCAGCCAGGACGGCGTGTAGGGGTGCCGCGGGCGGTCCTCGGAGTCGCCGTGCATCGGCAGGTCCGGCAGCACCACGCGAAAGCGCGCGGAAAGCGGCTCCACGATCGGCTCCCATTCACGGTGCGAGAGTCCGAGCGAGTGCAACAGCACAACTGCGGGACCGGTGCCGGTCTCGCGGTAGGCGACGCGCGCGCCGTCGTGATGGTGGTAGAGGCGCAGCCGCATAGCCCCCATCGTTTCAAACCGGACGATCGACGTCTCGTTTCAGGCCAGACGACCGAGGTCTGGTTTCGAGCGGGACGATCTACGCTTGTCCTCGTGCAAGGTGCCTCCCAGGCCGCGCAGGCGGCGCGCTTTCAGCCAGCGGCGTTCACCAGCTTCAGGTTCGTGTCGCGCTCGCTCGACGAACACGGGAACGTGCGCCTGGGATACGCGCTCGATCACACCTACGAGTTTGAGGAGCGCTTCGTGCTCCCGCTGGCGCCGAGCGCCGACGCGATCGAAGACGACACCGTCCAGGGCCTGCTGAGCTTGCTGCACTGGGTCGCCGGCGTCAGCTATTACAAGGCTGCGGTGCCGCCGTCGGTCAGCTGCGAGACCGGCGACCCGCCGCCGGCCACCAGCGCGTTGCTGCAAGCGCTGTACTCCGAGGGCCTGGCCGAGTTCGCAGTCGTCAACGACCTGCCCGCACTCCCCGACCCGGCCTTCCCCGCCGCCGGCGCTGCCGCCGGCACCGGCCGCTCGCAGCCCGCCGCGCCGCTGCGGCGCGTTCTGGTCCCGGTCGGCGGTGGTAAGGACTCGGTGGTGGCAATCGAGATCGTCCGCCGCGCAGGCCTCGAACTGGCGCTGTTCTCGGTGGGCAACGCGCGGCCGATTGAGGGCACTGCCAGCGCTGCGGGAGCTCCAAGGCTGCAGGTCACGCGCAGGATCGATTCGCGGCTGCTCGACGCGAACGCCGCGGGCGCGCTGAACGGGCACGTGCCGGTCACCGCGATCGTCAGCGCGGTGGCGCTGCTGAGTGCCGCGCTGCATGGCTTCGACGCCGTCGCGCTCGCGAACGAGCGCTCCGCCTCGAGCCCGAACAGGATCTGGAACGGCGTCGAGGTCAACCATCAGTTCTCAAAGAGCGCGCGAGCCGAGCGCCTGCTCGCGGCCGCCGTCGCTGAGATCCCCGGCGCGCCCGCGATCTTCTCGATCCTGCGGCCCGCCTCTGAGCTCGCGATCGCAAGGGCGTTCGCGCGGATGCCCCAGTACCACCCGGTGTTCACCAGCTGCAACCGTGTGTTCAAGCTCGATCCGGCGCTGCGCTCGACGTCGTGGTGCTGCGATTGCGACAAGTGCCGGTTCGTGTTCCTGATCCTGGCCCCGTTCCTGGATCCCGAACGCATGCGCGCGATCTTCGGGGCGGCGATGCTCGACGACGAGACTCAGTTCGAGGGGTTCGCGCGGCTGACGGGGACCGGCGGGCACAAGCCGTTCGAGTGCGTCGGCGAGGTCCAGGAGAGCGCCGCGGCGATCGGTCTGCTCGCCCGCGACCCGCGCTGGCGCACGCAGCGGGTCGTGGCGCGGCTGACGCGCGAGCTGCTGCCGCGCTTGAATGCAGAAGATGCAGATCCCCGCGTGCTGCTGGCGCTCAGCGACGACCACGATGTCCCATCGCAGCTGATGGGCGCTCTCGATGCGGTTCTCGGAGCTTGACAACCATACGATCGCCGTCTGGGGCGTCGGCCGCGAGACGCGCTCGTTCGCGCGCCACCTGCAGTTGAGGCTGCCCGGGGCCCGGCTGGTGGCGGTGATCGGCGACGATCGCGCGCGCGATCAGCTCGCCGCCGGCGAGGATCCGGTGCTCGGCACAGTGCGGTTCGTCGAGGGCGACCGGGTGCTCGAGCAGCTGGGCGACGTGCAGGTGATCGTCCGTTCCCCAGGCGTCTCGATCCACAAGCCCCAGCTGCAGACGCTGGCCGAGGACGGCGTCAGGATCACGACCCCGACCGGCCTGTGGTTGTGCGAGCGGGCTGGCCGCAACGTGCTCGCGGTCACCGGCACCAAGGGGAAGGGCACGACGGCCGTGCTGATCCACCACCTGTCCTCGCAGCTGCGCAGGACGCACATCGCCGGCAACATCGGCCGCCCGGCGCTCGACCTGCTCGATGTGTCCGGTGGGGACTGGGTGGTCCTCGAGCTGTCGAGCTTTCAGATCGCCGATCTTGTCCGCGGGCCCCAGGTCGCGGTGCTCACCAACCTGTTCAAGGAGCACGTCGACTGGCACGGCTCGGAGTCCGTCTACCGGCGCGAGAAGCTTCGGCTGATGGCCCTCCCCGGGCTCCGCGCGTGCGCGTACCGCCCCGGTGACGCGGAGATCGAAGCGGCGGTGGCGCCGGACGTGCGCCGCGTGCCGTTCGGTACTCCGGACACGTGGCACCTCGGTGCGGACGGCGTGAGCGACGGTGCGGGGGTGCTGATCCCGCTGCAGGCGCTGCCGCTGCGGGGTCGCCACAACGCCGAGAACTTGTGCGCCGCGCTCGCCGCGCTCGATGCCGCCGAGCTGCCGTACCCGCCGCTGCCCGCCGCGCTGGCGGGCGTCAAGGGCCTCCCGCATCGCCTCGAGACGGTGCTCGAGTCCGGCGGCGTCGAGTGGGTCGACGACAGCATCGCGACGAACCCGACCTCGTGCGCGCTGGCGCTGGCGGCGTTCGCGGGCCGCCATATCGTGCTGATCGCGGGCGGCTATGACCGCGGCCAGGAGTTCGGCGAGCTCGCGCGCGCGGTCGCCTCGATGGATCTCGTGCTCGTCGCACTGCCGGTCACCGGGGCGCGCCTCGCGCGGCATGCTGCGGACGCGGGCCTCGCTGCGGACCGCATCTTCGAGGCGCCGGACATGGACGCGGCGGTGTCGATCGCGCGAGCCCGCGCGCGTCCGGGTTCGGTCGTACTGCTCTCGCCGGCATCCGCGAGCTTCACCGTCTACCGGGACTTCGAGCAGCGCGGCGAGCACTTCGCCGCGCTGGCGGGCAACGCCGGCCGGCCGGCGCACAAATCCGAAGCCTGACGGCACGCTTGGCCGCAGCCTGGGTCGTGCGGGCAGACCCATAGAATCGGGCGCCCACCGTGGCAGCTCCGCATCGACCCGTCGACCCGCGCGCATCGTTCCCCGAGCTCGAGCTCGGGGTGCTCTCCCGCTGGCGCGAGCGCGACGTGTTCGCGCGCTCGATCGCCGCGCGCGAGGGCGCCGAGCGGTGGGGCTTCTACGAGGGTCCGCCGACCGCCAACGGCGCCCCCGGCTCCCACCACGTGCTGGCGCGCGTGTTCAAGGACATCTTCCCCCGCTACCGGACGATGTGCGGCTACTACGTGGAGCGCAAGGGCGGCTGGGATTGCCACGGCCTCCCGGTCGAGCTGGCGGTCGAGGAGGAGCTCGGCTTCAAGTCCAAGGACGACATCGAGCGCTTCGGGATCGCCGAGTTCAACGCCCGCTGCCGCGAGAAGGTGCTCAGCCACGTCGAGGACTGGAAAGCGCTGACCGAGCGGATCGGCTTCTGGATCGACCTGCAGGACGCCTACAAGACGCTCGACCCGTCCTACGTCGAATCGGTCTGGTGGGCGCTGGCGACGATCCATCGCAAGGGCCTGCTGTTCGAGAAGCTGAAGGTCGTCCCGTACTGCCCGCGCTGCGGCACGGCGCTGTCAAGCCATGAGCTCGGTCAGCCCGGCGTCTACCGCGACGTGCACGACCCCTCGGTGTACGTGCGCCTCCCGGTCAAGCGGTCGTTCGGGCCGCTGAGCATCGGCGACGAGCTGCTCGTCTGGACGACGACCCCGTGGACGCTGGTCTCCAACGCGGCGGTCGCGGTCGATCCCGACCTCGGGTATGTTCGCGCGCGGCCGGCCTACGGGCTCGCCCGCGGCGACTGCAGCGTGGATCCGGAGACGGTCTTCGTCGTGGCGGAGGCTCTCCTCGAGCGCGTGCTTGGGCCCGGGGCGGAGATTCTCGCGCGCTTCCCGGGCAGCGCCTTCGTCAGCGCCGCCTACGAACCGCCGTTTCACTTCATCGCCGCCGCGGAGTACGGCCCGTCCGGTCACACGGTCCTACCCGGCGATTTTGTCACCGCCCAGGACGGCACCGGACTGGTGCACACTGCGATCGCGTTCGGCGAGGACGACTTCCGCCTGGGCGAGCAGTTCGGGCTGACGGTGATCAACCCGGTGCGTGCCGACGGAACCTATGACGAGCGGATCGGTCCGTACGCCGGGCGCTGGGTGAAGGGTGCCGATGAGGATCTCGTGGCGGATCTGCGCGCGCGCGGCAAGCTGCTGCGGGCCGAGAGCTACGAGCACTCCTACCCGCATTGCTGGCGCTGCGGCACGCCGCTGCTCTACTACGCGAAGCCGTCCTGGTACATCGCCACCAGCCAGATCAAGGACCGTTTGCTGGCATCCAACGAGGCTGTCAACTGGCATCCCGAGCACGTCAAGCACGGGCGCTTCGGCAAGTGGCTGGAGGGCAACGTCGACTGGGCGCTCTCACGCGAGCGCTACTGGGGCACGCCGCTGCCGGTCTGGCGCTGCGAAGCGGGTCACGTGCACGTGATCGGCTCGCTGGCGGAGCTGCAGGAGCGCTCCGGCGTCGCGCTGGCGGACCCGCACCGGCCGTTCGTCGACGAGGTCTCGTTCCGCTGCGGGGAGTGCGACGGCCAGATGCGGCGGGTGCCGGAGGTGATCGACGTCTGGTTTGACTCGGGCTCGATGCCGTTCGCCCAGTTCCACTCGCCGCACGCCGGCACCGCGCAGTTCGAGCAGCGCTTCCCAGCCGATTTCATCTGCGAGGCGCTCGATCAGACGCGCGGCTGGTTCTACTCGCTGCTGGCCGTCTCGACCCTGCTGTTCGACCGCTCCTCCTACCGCAACGTCGTCTGCCTGGGGCTGATCCTCGACGAGAACGGGCAGAAGATGTCCAAGTCGACGGGCAACGTGGTCGTCCCGTGGGAAGTGATCGACCGCTACGGCGCCGACGCGCTGCGCTGGTACTTTTTCACGTCCAAGTACCCATGGGACGGCTACCGCTTCTCGCTGGAGACGATCGGTGAGGCGGTGCGCCAGTTCATGCTGCAGCTGTGGAACACCTACGGCTTCTACGTTCTGTACGCGAATGCCAACTCGATCTCGGCGCCGGCGCTCGACCGGGTGGCCGCCCGCGCCCAGGAGGCCGAGCTCGATCGCTGGGTGCGCTCACGCCTCGAGGCGACGGTCGAGATCGTCCGCGACCGGCTTGAGGACTTCGACGCGACCGGCGGCGGGCGCGCGATCGCGGAGTTCGTCGATGAGCTCTCCAACTGGTACGTGCGCCGCTCGCGCCGGCAGTTCTGGGACGGTTCTCCAGCCGCGTTCGTGACGCTGCACGACTGCCTGGTGACGGTCGCGCAGTTGCTCGCGCCGTTCTGCCCGTTCATCGCCGACGAGATCTACGACAACCTCGACGGCGCCATGGCGAGCGTGCACCTGTGCAACTTCCCCGTGCCGGGGGAGCGCGACCTCGAGCTCGAGGACGCGATGCGCGTCGCGCGCGAGACCGTCCGCCTCGGCCTCGCCGCCCGTGGCCAGGCGAAGTTGAAGGTGCGTCAGCCGCTGCGCGCCGCCGTGGTGGTCGCGACCGGCTTTGAGCGCGCCGCGATCGAGCGGCTTGCAGCGATCGTCCGCGACGAGCTGAACGTGTTGGAGCTACGGTTCGTCTCGGAGGCCGATGAGCTCGGGCAGGTGGAGATCAAGCCCAACTACCGCACGCTCGGCCCGCGCTTCGGCAGCCAGATGCCGCTGGTCGCAGCGGCGGTCGCCGGGCTGGATCCGGGCCACGTGGTGGCGGCGGCGCGCGCCGAGCAGCCGCTCGCGATCGTGATCGACGGTCACGACCACGAGCTGAAAGCTGACGATCTGCTCGTCTCGATGAAACCGATCGAGGGCTACCAAGTGGAGCGTGAGGGCTCGCACGCGGTCGCGCTGGAGCTCCAGCTCGACCAGGATCTGCGCGTCGAGGGCTGGGCGCGCGAGATCGTCCACGCCATCCAGGCCGCCCGCCGCGACGCCGGCCTGTCGGTCTCCGACCGGATCGTGCTGACGCTCGACGGCGACCGCGAGCTGCTAGCCGCGGCGCGCACCCACGCGGCCTACATCGCGCGCGAGACGCTCGCGATCGAGGTCCGCTACGAATCGGCGGCGGAGATGACGTCCGTCACGATCGACGGCCATACGCTGCGGGTCGCCGTCGTGACGGCGGCGCACCCGTAGCGGAGCTGCGGAACGCGCTCTCCTCGCTTCCCGCTGCGGCACGACCCGGTGCGCTGCTGCTTACGCGATCGCCGGCTCGAGCTCGGCCTCGAGGCGCTTCTTGGGATAGGCGCCAGTGACCCGCTTGGCCTCCTGGCCGTGGCGGAAGACGATCAGCGTGGGGATCGAGAGCACGTTGTAGTTGATCGAGGTCTGCTGGTTCTCTTCGATGTTGAGCTTGACCACTTTCAGCGCCTCGCCGCGCTCCTTGGCGATCTCTTCGACCACCGGCGCGATCATCCGACAGGGAGCGCACCACGGCGCCCAGAAGTCGACGAGCACCGGCACGTCGGACTCGAGTACCTCGGCCTGAAAGTTGTTGTCGGTCACTGCTGAGACGTTGTCTGCCATGCGGGCTCCTCGCGCGCTCGGGATTGTGCTTCAAAAAGTATAGCGCCCGCGATCAAGGCCGACGTTGCTTTAGCGTACGGTCTCCAGTGGCGGATCCGACGAACACCCAGATCGCCGACGCGCTCGACGAGCTCGGCGACCTGTATGAGCTCGACGGCGCGATCATTCACCGCGTCGTCGCGTACCGAAATGCGGCCAAAGCGGTTCGCGAGGCGCCGACCTCGGTGGCCGCGCTGGCACGTGGCGGACGGGCCACCGCGATCCCCGGGATCGGCGCCACGATTCAGGAGAAGCTGCTCGCGCTCGCGCGGGACGGCGCGATTCCGGCGGCGCTGAAGCTCCGGGCGAAGTATCCGCCTGGGCTGGTGGAGCTCACGCGCGTTCCGGGCCTTGGACCCAAGCGTGCGCGGCGCCTGTTCGAGGAGCTCGGGATCGACTCGCCGGCGGCCTTGCGCGAGGCGCTGACCCAGGGACGCGTCCGCACGCTGAAGGGCTTCGGCACCAAGGCGCAGGCAGCCCTGCTGACCGCACTCGACGCGCACGAAGCCGACGGTGCTCGCCGCCGGGTCGTGCTCGACCGCGCGCTCGCGGTCGGCGAGCGGCTCGTGAGCGCGTTGCGCGACCAACCGGGCACTGAGCGCGTCGCGCTCGCCGGATCGGCCCGGCGGATGGCCGACAGCGTCAAGGACCTCGACATCATCGCGACGGTTGCCGGCGCTCCCGACCCGCAGCCTTACGCCGACCCGCAGCCTTCCGTCGACCCGCAGCCTTCCGCCGATGCCGCCGATGCCGCCGCGCTGGCGCGCGCGGCGGCGTCGCTACCACTCGTGGAGAGCGCTGGGACGCCGGCTGCGGCCGGCGTGCGGCTGCTCAGCCACACCGGCCTGCAGGTGGATCTGAGGGTCGTCGCCGACGACCAGTTCGGCAACGTGCTCCAGCACCTAACCGGGTCAAAGCAGCACAACATGGCGCTGCGTGAGCTCGCTGTGCGCCGCGGTCTGCATGTCTCGGAGTACGGCGTGCTCGATGACGCCACCGGCGTCATGCATCGGTGCGCGACCGAGGCTGAGGTTTACGCGCTGCTAGGGCTGGCATACATCGAGCCGGAGTTGCGCGAGAACCGCGGCGAGATCGAGGCTGCCGCGGTTCTCGGCGGCGCGGGTCTGCCGGCGCTCGTGGAACTGCGCGACCTGCGTGGCGATCTGCACTGTCATACGACCGCATCGGATGGCACCGCCTCGATCAAGGAGATGGCGATCGCCGCGCGTGAGGCCGGCTACGAGTACCTGGCGATCACTGACCATTCGGCCAGCATGGGCTTCGGCGCCGAGGTCTCGCCCGATCAGCTGCTCGAGCAGATCGAGCGCATCAGCTCGATCTCGGTGCCGGGGCTCCAACTGCTCGCCGGATCGGAGGTCAACATCCTCCCGGACGGCTCGCTTGACTACGACGACGAGCATCTCGCGGCGCTCGACTGGGTGATCGCCAGCGTCCACACCTCCTTCCGGATGTCGTCCGACGCGATGACCAGCCGGATCGTGCGTGCCATCGAGCACCCGCTGGTGGATGCGATCGGGCATCTGTCAGGACGCAAGATCGCGCAGCGCCCGCCCTATGAGTTCGACTTCGAGGCGGTGCTCGACGCGGCCCTGCGGACCGGCACGATGCTCGAGATCAACGCCAGCCCCGACCGGCGCGATCTGAACGAGGTGCACGCCCGCGCGGCGGCCGCCGCGGGCGTGCCGATCGTGATCAACTGCGACGCCCACCGCCCTTCGGGCTTCGAGGTGGCCCGCTACGGCGTTGCGACGGCACGGCGGGCTTGGCTGAGCGCCTCGCAGGTTGCGAACTGCCGCTCTTGGGCGGAGCTGGCGGCGCTTCGGAGTCGCGTCCGTACTGGATCTTGAGGAACCACAGCAAGCCGCCGATCGTGCCGATCAGCGCCACCCAGAAGTTGAGCCGCAGCCCAAGGATGTGCACGGAGTAGTCGATCCGCAGCGTCTCCTCGAAGATCCGGAAGGCCGAGTAGCCGGCGACGTAGAGCGCGAACAGGCCGGGCGGGCGCACCTTGCGGCGGTTGTCAAGCCACACCAGGACCGCCGCCAGGGCCAGGTTCCAGATGATCTCGTACAGGAAGGTCGGCTGGAAGGTCGCGTACTGCGTGAACCCGGGCGGGCGAAACTGTGGCGCGATCTTCAGCGCCCACGGCAGCGTGCTGGGCTTGCCGAACAGCTCCTGGTTGAAGTAGTTGCCGAGCCGCCCGATCGCCTGCGCGACGAGCAGGCTCGGCGCGACCACGTTCATGAACAGCATCACCCGATCCTTCGGCAGCCGGCGGTGGAGCACCCACAGGCCCGCGCCGGCGCCGGCGGCGATCCCCCCCCAGATTCCCAGTCCGCCCTCCCAGATCGCTAACGGGCCCCACCAGTGCGGTGGGATCTTGCTGGGCGTGGTGATCAGGAAGTAGATCCGCCCGCCGATCAAGCCGGCGGGGAAGCCCCATTTAGCGACGTCGTAGACGAGGTCGGGATCGCCACCTACTCGCGCCCAGCGCCGGCGCGTGATCCAGATCGCGGCGGCGACCGCGAGCACGTACATGATCCCGTAGAAGTGGAAGTACAGCGGTCCGACGTAGAAGCCGTTGTGGGGCGGACTGGGGATGAATCCGAGGGTGCTCATGCGGGCCGGTCGATGCGCGAGTCTGCGGGTGGTGTTTTCAGCTTGAAGAGCCGGTCGCCTGCGGAGCGGCCCTCGCCGGCGCGCTCCATCCTGCCAGCAGGCGCGGCAAGACGTCCTGCGCGACGGTGCGATCGACCGCCTCGGTGCCGAACGGCGCCAGCAGCGAGGCCGCCCGCTGCGCGTAGCCCTCGAGCGGCTGGTCGAGCGCCAGGCGCAATGCCGACGCGATGTCCTCACCCACCAGCCGCGGGTCGAGCTCGCGCGCCAGATCGAGCGCCGGATAGGGGCCCGGCGCAGGCGTGCTGACGAGCATGCAGCCCTCCGCCAGCGCCTCCAGCGCGGCGATTCCGAAGTCCTCACGGCGCGGCGCGGAGACGAACACCTTCGCGCGGCGCAGCAGGCGCCGGAACTCCGCGCGCGAGAGGCGCCCTGCGGACCGTACGCCCGCGGTCGGCGCCATGCCCTCGTGCCCGGTGACGACGAGCGTCTCGCCCTCGCGACGGGCTTCCTGCCAGGCCTCGAGCACGTGCATCAGGCGCCGCTTCTCCGGGTCACCGGCGTAGGCGACGACGTCGATCTCGCGGGGCGGTTGGTCGATCGGATCGGCGAGCGGCTCAACGGGGGGTGGCACGACCAGTGCCGGCGCGTGCTCGCCGTGCAGCGGCTCGAGTGCGCGCCGGCTCCAGAGCAGCAGCAGCGACGCCTGCCGCAAGCGCCGCCGCTCGACCTGGCGCTGCCAGAGCCCGTGGCGGCCGGGCCGGTTCTCGGCGGCGATCGAGTCCAAATAGATCGCGCCGGCTGCCGGCCACAGCAGCGCGGCAGTGATCGAGCAGTAGACGATCGCAGCCGGCGAGTGGGCGGCGATCCCGCGCTGCGCGATGCGGCGCGCGAGCCAGGCCTGGCTCAGGTCGGTCAGCGCGAATGTGCGCACGCGCGGTACGGGGCCGGTACTGACGGTTCTGACCTCTGCGCCCGCTCGGGCGAAGCTGGCGGCGAGATCGGCCGCAGCGGAGCTCCATCCGGTCGTGCTGTCGATGCCGACGACGAGAATGTCGACGCCGGACCTCACGCGCGAGGCCTGACGCTGCCGGGTCGCCCAGCGCCGTTGAGCTCGAACAGGTTCGAGCGGAAGCCCGGCGTCCGGACCAGCCTGATCGGCGTCATCGGCGAGGTCGGCTCGATGTAGAAGCGCGAACCGTCGCGCTCCTCGATCGCTGTCACGGCGCTCGCCTGGCGCCGCCACGCCAGCGACCAGATGATCGCGAAGCCTGCCGCGATCGCCGGCACCTGCGGCAGCGCAAATGCGACCGCGCCGGCGCCGATCGTGCAGACGAGCAGCGGCCAGAGACGGTTCAGGATCGTGCGCCCCGGATGCATTTCCGGCAGGCTCGCCTGGGTGCGCGCGTTCGCCAGTAGCGTGGCAATCGGCTGGGAGGTCGCGGCCCGGCGTCCCAGCCAGGCGCCAGCCACCGCTGCCAGCAGCCACCAGCCGGCCGAGACCGGGATCACCAGGTCGTTGCCCGAGTTGCTCACGGATGCCAGCGTGACCACCCCGAGCAAGCTCGCGGAGGCGCCGCAGACCAGCACCGTGGTGCGCAGGAACTCGCTGAAGCGCATCAGCGGACGGCCCGCGTCACGCGGACGGCCCGCGTCACGCGGACGGCTCCGCCGCCAGCGAAGCCAGCAGCCGCTGCACGCCCTCGGTGCCGTCCACCACGAGGTCGGTTGCTCCTTCGAGCTCTGTCGGGCCGTCATCTGAGCGCACGCCGACGCGCAGGCCGTACTGGAGCTCGCCGGACTCCGTCAGCTTTGTGAGCGCGTGGAACGCATCGAGGTCGGTTGTGTCGTCGCCGACGTAGAGGGCTGCGCTCACGTTCGCGCGGCGGATCAGCGCGATCACCGCGTCGCCCTTGTCGATCTGCACAGGTGGACGCACTTCCATCACCTTGCGCCCCCAGTGGCAGTTCAGGCCCGCCTGCTGGGCGCGCGCGGCGACACGTTCGAGCATTCGCCTCGCGTTCTCCTCATCTGGCGCCCCGCGCCAGTGGAACGCGATGATCGCGCGCTTGTCCTCCAGTCGCACGCGTGCGCGTCGCAGCTCGGTGCTGTCCTCGGTCCGCGCGAAGTCGCGCATCGGCTCGATCCAGGCGGCCAGGCGGGGATCGAGCACCGACTCGGTCCAGCCCGACTGGAGCAGCTCCGCCCCGTGCGAGCCGAGGTAGGAGATCGTGCCGATCGAGACCATCGCGCGAGCCTCCGAGGCCCGCCGCCCGCTGATGCACGCGACCAGTCCGAAGCGTCGCGATACCGCGATCAGCAGTTGTCGCGTGGCTTCCGGCACGCACGCATCGGCGGCGTTCTCGACGATCGGCGAGAGCGTGCCATCGATGTCCAACAGGACGGCAGATCCCGGTGGATTCGATTGCAGCGGCGCGAGCGCATCTTGAAGGAGCGCCATCGTCACACCTCTAGTATGCCCATTCTGTGCCTCGGCCAGTGACGCGCTCCGCCCAGACGAACGGCGCCACGGGCGTCCAGCAGACGATCCTGCTCCTGCACGGGCAGCCAGGGCGGGGATCGGACTGGGATCTGCTCGTGTCGGCGATCGACGATCGTGCCCGCATGCTGGTCGTCGACCGGCCCGGCTGGGACGGCAGCAGCGCCGCCGGCGGCCTGGAGCTGAGCGCCGATGCCGCACTCGCGGCGCTCGATGCGGCGCGCGTCAGGCAGGCCACGATCGTCGGTCACAGCTACGGCGCCGCGGTGGCCGCCTGGATCGCCGCGCTGCACCCTCAGCGTGTGCGCTCGCTGGTGCTTGTCGCACCGGCCGCAAATGTGGCTTCGCTGCAACCGATCGACCACCTGCTGGCGGCGCCGGTCGCCGGTTACCTCGCCAGCGCCGCGCTGCTGGTCGCGGGCGGTCTCGTGATCGGCACGCCTGCGATCCGCCGCCGTCTGGCGGAGGCGCTGGCGGTTCGCGAGGATTACCTGCGCGCCTCGGGAAGTTGGATGCGCCGCCGCGCGGCCTGGGATGCGTTCTTCGTCGAGCAGCGCGCGCTGGTGCGCGATCTGCCGGTACTCGAGCACCGCTTGCAGCGGATCGCGGCGCCGACGACGATCGTGATGGGCGTTGAGGACCCAATCGTGCCGGCGCGCTCCGTGCGCCTGCTCGCCAACCAGATCGCGGGAGCCAGGCTGATCGAGATCGAGCGCGGCAAGCACATGCTGCCCGAGCAGATCCCGGGCCGTCTCGCCGAGATCGTTCTGACCGCGTCCGCACACGCCGCTGTCGAGCAACCAACCGACAGGTAGCTCGCAATCAGCAGCGTTCCCAAGCTCGAGCGCTCCGATGGCCGAGGAGCTCATCCCGAGCTGAGGAACGTATCGAGCGCGAGCACGAGGAACTCCGATGCGGCGGGCGACTGGCGCCGACCCTCGCGCCAGGCGAGCGTGATGTCGCGCGCGAGCGCCGGCGCGGCGAGCGTCGCGACGGCGATGTCGGGTCCGGGGCCGACGGCGTCAGAGCGCGGCACAATCGCAACTCCCATGCCGCGCCTCACGAGCGCCCGGATCGGCTGGCTCTCACTGGACTCGAGCGTCACCTTCGGCTCGAAGCCGGCCTGCTTCGCCGCGGCGAATAGAAGCTCGCGCAACCGCGCACCCTCACGGTAGCTGACGAACGTCTCGTCCGCCAGCTCCGCCATCCGGATCCGCTGCCGGCGAGCCAGCCGGTGGCCGCGCGGCAGCATCACGACGAGCTCCTCGGACAGGAGCCTGTGCAGACCCAGGCCGTGACTCAACCCGTCGCTCTCAATCCGGCCGGTGACCGACAGGAACGCGAGATCGAGCACGTCGACGCGGAGCATCTCCGCCAGCTCCTCGCTAAGCGCTTCGCGGACCGTGAGCTCAACCATCGGATGGCGCTGGTGGAAGATCGCCAGCGGCAGCGAGATGTCGACCGGGCCCATCGTCGGCATCGCGCCGATCGTCAGATGGCCGGTCTGGATTCCGTGCAGCGCCTGCAGCTCGGCTGTCGCGGCGGCCAGCTCGGCCAAGATCCGGCGCGCCCGCGCGAGCAGCAGCTCGCCGGCGGGGGTGATCGAGACCGTTCTCGTCGTGCGCTCCGCGAGCGCCAGACCGACCTCCTCCTCGAGACGCCGGATCTGTTGCGAGAGGGCCGGCTGGGCGATGTGCTCGCGCGCCGCGGCGCGCGTGAAGCTGAGCTCCTCGGCGAGCGCAACGAGGTACCGGAGTTGTGCAAATTCCATAAGTACAGCTTATGAGCTTATGGCAGTACTCGTCTTGGACTTCTAGGACGCACGCGGACATAATGGTCTCGCACCATCTCTCCCCCAAGCGCGCCCCGCGGACATTTTCCCTCTCCCCTCAGTCCGCGGGGCGCGACTCTTAATCGCGTGCCGCTATCGTGAAACGCTTCACAAGCCGGTCCTAAAACAGGGAGAGAGATTGATGAAGGGACCAAAGCGTGTGACGTTGGGTGGAGTCGCGCTCGCGCTGTTCTGCGTGCTCGCGCTGCCCGTGTCCTCGCTTGCAAAAGCCACGAAGCCGCCGGTTCGCTACTACCTGGCGCTCGGCGATTCGCTCTCGCAAGGCCTGCAGCCGAACTCCAGGGGCGTCCCGGTCGAGACCGATCAGGGCTACCCCAACCAGCTCTACGCGATCCTGCGCAAGCAGATCCCGACCCTGGCGCTCGTCAAGCTCGGGTGCCCCGGGGACACGACGACGAGCATGCTGACCGGCAAGGGCAACGCGGCGGCTGCACTGAGGTACAAGTGCGATCGCAAGCATGGTTCGCAGGAGGCCGCGGCAGAGGGGTTCCTAAAGGCGCACCACGCCAGGGGCGAGGTCGCGCTCCTGACCGTCGACATCGGCGCCAACGACGTCGACGGCTGCGTCGCTCCGGGCGTCGACCTCGGCACGTGCGTGACCGCTGGCGAGAAGTCGATCTCGGCCAACACGCCCAAGATCCTGTCGGGGATCCGCAAGGCCGCGCCGAACGGCACCGTGTTCGCGGCGATGAACGTCTACGACCCGATTCTTGCCGACTATCTGTTGCCGTCCTACTCCTACAGCCAGCCTCTGGGGGAGGATTCGACGATCCTGGCGAAGGCGGTCAATGCGGACATCCTCAGCGCCGACCAGGCGGCCGGCTTCAAGACCGCCGATGTCGCTGATGCGTTCGACACCTACGACGCGTCGCCGGTCAGCTTCGACGGCAAGCAGGTGCCGAAGAACGTCGCCCAGATCTGCACTCTGACCTGGGCCTGCACGCCGCCCCCAGTGGGTCCCAACATCCACGCCAACGTCAAGGGCTACGCGCTGATCGCGGCGACGTTCGAGAAGCTGCTCGGCAAGCTGCACTGATGCCGGGGGTCCTGCCCGGCGTCCTTCCCGGGATCCGGGCTTTACCACTCGGGGTTATGCCCCGACAGTGGGTCTCGCCGGCGCGTGCCGGCGAGACCAAGGTGCCCGCTGTCAGCGGCCTGAGGCGGCCCGAGGCTACGCGTCGCCATCCACATGGATCTCGTCCAGGCGGTGCGTGTCGACGTCGTACACGAAACCACGGACCAGGTCGCGGTGCGGGATGAACGCCGAGCGGCGCACGCGCAGGATTGACTGGCGGACGTTTGCCTGTACGTCACTGAAGGACTCGATCGCGAACGCCGGCGCGACGCCCGTGTCCCGTTGCAGCTCCGCGCGGAAGCCGTCGTCGGTGAGCTTCTGCATGCCGCAATCGGTGTGCTGGATCAGCATCACCGAGCGCGTGCCCAGGCGTCGCTGCGAGACGGCCAGCGAACGGATCACGTCGTCGGTGATCACGCCGCCCGCATTACGCAGCACGTGCGCCTCGCCGTCGCTCAGCCCGAGCGCGGCGAACACGTTCAGCCGGGAGTCCATGCAGGTCACGATCGCCAGCCGCCGCGCCGGATTCACGTCGAGGTGGATGGCGGGCAGCGAGTCGGCGAACACCCGGTTATTGGCGATCAGCTGATCGATGACCTCCATCGCGGCCATCTTAGGTTAGGCGGTTTGGTCAGCGAGTGAGCCTGATTGCGCCGAGGCGATCCTCGCCGGACTGGCGGCGGCGCTACCCGAGCGCCCGCAGGCTGCCGGACACAGGCCGGTTGCGCCGTCCCATCAACTTGGCGAACGTCCGCACGACCGGCGGGCTGAACTGGGTCCCGGCGCAGCGGTTCAGCTCGTCGAGCGCCTCCTGCTCGCTGAGCGACGAGCGATAGGCGCGGTCGCTGATCATCGCACCGAACGCATCGCAGACCGCGATGATCTGCGCGCCGACCGGGATCGCGTCGCCGGCGAGCAGGTCCGGGTAGCCCTTGCCGTTGTACCACTCGTGATGGGAGCGGACCAGCTCGGCGGCGCCGGCGAGCGACGGGGCCGCGGAGATGATGCGCGCGCCGATCTGGGTGTGGCGTCGCATGAACACCCATTCTTCGTCGTCCAGCGGCCCGGGCTTGTTGAGGATCATGTCGGGGATCGCGGACTTGCCGACGTCGCGCAGCTTCGCGGCCAGCTCGATGCGCGCGATCTCGGTCTCGGCCAGCCCGAGCTCCTGCGCCGTCGCGACCGCCAGCTCGGCGACTACGCTCGCGCGCTCGATCAGGTCCGGGTTGCGCTCGCCAAGCATCTGCAGCAGGAGCGTCGTGCTCTCCCGGCTGACCGAGGCGTGCGCCAGCTTCTGCTCGTACATGCGCTTGTCGGCCAGGCGCAGCGCGTCCGAGGCGCTGTGCGCCTCCCTCGGCAGCAGCGCGGTGCCGAACGAGCAGCTGACGCTGAACGCCTCGCCCTGCTCGCTGAGGGCCCTGGCGGCGCGCCGCGCGACCGCCTTGGCGGCCTTCTCACCCGCTGTCACCAGCACGCAGAACTCATCGCCGCCCATCCGGTAACAGACCGATGAGCCGTCCAGCGCGCGTCGCAGGCGCTCCGCCAGCCGCACCAGCAGCGCGTCGCCGGCGGCGTGACTAAACGCGTCATTATAGGGCTTGAAGCCGTCAAGGTCGAACAGCGCGAGCGTCATGTCCGGGCACTCCTCGACGTTCAGCGAGGACTCGAGGTCGCGCATCAGCGCCACGCGGTTCGGCAAACCCGTCAGGCTGTCGAGCGTCGCCCGCTCGCGATCCTTGGCGAGCAAGCGCTCGTTATCCCTCGTCAGCTGGCGCAGCGCTCTCGCCATCGTCGCGATCGATTTGCCCAGCGAGTCCTGTTCTGAGCGCGGCACGACCTCGACTGTGAGGTCGCCTCCGGCGACCTTCTCGGCGACCTCGACGGTGCCGCGCAGGTACTCGACCATCGAGCTGAACTGATCGGCGACGTTTCCGTACTGGGCCCGGCTCACGACATCGATTGGCTCCGTGATCTCCCCGCTCGAGATCGCCCTCGCAGCCGAGCCGATCTTCTCCGTGGCGCGGTTCAGCCGGCGCTCGAGCAGCATTGCCGTCGCGATCGCTCCGGTCACGATCGCCAGTACGAGCACTACGATCACCAGATAGCTGAGCTGCAGGCGCGAGTGCGAGGCGCTCGCCAGGGAGTGGATCTGGACGCCTGCGCCGCTCGTCGAGGCGCCGGCGTCCGCCGCCGCCTGGTTGATGGCGCTGTCGGCGATGTGCAGTTCGGCGAGTGCGAACACCCCAAGTAGGAGCACCAGCACGATTACGACAGCGAGGAGGGCGCCCGCCTTGTTCGGGACCGAGAGCTTCATGTGCTTAATCGACTATCGGCAGGCGCTGCGCTCGATTTAGGCGCTCCGGCACCGATTAGACGAACAGGGTCCTTGCGTCCAGCGGGCGTCCATGCTGGTGGCGGGAGCCGGTCGGTCGACGACGTGCGCGCTTTCAGTCAGGGCAGGCCCTGCTCGAGCGCGCCCTTGGCGCCGGCGTCAAGGGCGTTGCAGCGGTACAGCGCCAGCGCTTCGGCTGAGCCGAAGCGCCCGCCGGGCGCCGCCGCCGCGCCGTGGTGGCACAGAACGCAATGGGCCAACGTGAGCCATCGCTGCTGATCGAGCGCGCCTGCCCGCTCGTGCAGCATCTGCGTCCCGATCGCGACGTGGCCGAGCAGCCGCCCCTCCTCCGTCAGACCGATCTCGGCGCCGTAAGTGAACTCGCGCACGCGGCCGATGTCGTGGACGATCGCGGCGCTCAGCAGCAGATCGCTGTTCAGCCGCCGGTGCAGGTCGCACAGCTCGCGCGCGAGCGTCGCGACCGCGACGGTGTGCTCGAGCAGCCCGCCCAGGTAAGCGTGGTGGCCCGCCCGCGTGCACGGCGCGCGTCGCAGCTCGACGCGCAGCTCGTGATCGGCCAGCAGTCCGTCCAGCAAGCCGCGGTAGCCGGGGTCGTAGACCTCGCGCGCGAGGTGCTCGAGGAACCCGTCGAGCTCGTCGAGGTCGCGGTAGGCGCTCGGCAGGAAGTCGGCGGCCTGCGGGCCGCCCGCCTCGTCGCTCGCGCGGGCGACCTCGATCACCTCGATCACGAGCTCCTCGCGGAACCGCTGGACGCGTCCGCTCACGCGGACCAGCTCGCCGCGCTCGAAACGGCCCGCGAGCGCGTCCGCGTCGCGGAACGCGCGGGCGGTGATCGAGCCCGTCCGGTCGCGGAGCTCGAGCGCCAGATAGGCGCTTCCGGTGCGTGTACTCCGCCGGTCCTTGCGCACGCAAGCGAACACGGCCTGCACCTCGTCGCCCTCACGCAAGGCGCTGATCGTCTGTACCGGCTGCATGTGCCCATGATGTACGGTGAACCGGATGCAGCCCTTGCAATGGGATTATCGTCCTGATTCCCTGCGCGCTCCTGCCCTGGTCTGCGCCTTCAAGGGATGGAATGACGCTGCCGATGCGGCCTCCTCGGCGCTGTCGTTCATCGTCGACGCGCTGCAGGCGCGCCAGTTCGCCAGGATCGACCCCGAGGAGTTCTACGACTTCCAGACCACGCGTCCGCGCGTCAAGTTCGTCGAGGGGCTCACGCGCGGGATCGAGTGGCCGGAGGTCAAGCTCTACGAGGCGCGCGTGCCGCGCGCCCCGCGTGACCTGCTGCTGTTGAGCGGCAGCGAGCCGTCCTACCGGTGGCGAAGCTTCGTGTCGCTGATCGTCGAGCTTGCCGAGGCGATCGGCGTGCAGCTGGTGGTCACGCTCGGGGCACTGCTCGCCGACGTGCCGCACACGCGTGCGATCGGCGTCACCGGGCTCGCGTCCGATCCCGCGCTGGTCGCGCGGCTCGGCCTCTCGCAATCCTCCTATGAGGGCCCGACGGGCATTGTCGGCGCGCTCCAGGTCGCCTGCCAGGAAGCTGGTCTGCCGTCGGCGAGCCTGTGGGCGGCGGTGCCGCACTATGTCGCCGCCGCACCCAACCCGAAGGCGGCGCTGGCGCTGGTGCGCAAGCTCGAGGGACTGGTCGGGATCGCGATCGACGCCTCAGAGCTCGAAGGCGCCGTCGGCGACTACGAGCGCCAGGTCGACGCCGCGGTCCAGCGCGATCCTGACGTCCAGGCGTTCGTCGAACGGCTGGAGCGCGCCGCGAGCAGCCTCAGCGAGGAGGAGCCCGGAGAGCTGCCCTCGGGCGATTCGATCGCGCGCGACCTGATGCGGTTTCTGCGCCAGCGCGGCGATCTACCGCCGACGCCTTAGGGCTCGCGGGGGCCCTAAGAGCCTTAGCGCTCCGCTGCCGGGCACGCCAGCCGGTAGTCGCAGATCGAGCACGCCTCGGCAGACGGGGTCGGCTCGAACTCCTGCGCGCGGATCCGCTGCGCGACCTCGACCGCGACCGCGCTGACCCATTCGCAGCGGTCGCCCCCGTCGGCTGGGACTGCCACCTTGGAGTCGTCCAGCAGGTAGTAGTACGCCTGGCTGGAGGCATCCAGGCCCCACGCCTCGCGTGCCCCAAGCGCGTACAGGGAGAGCTGTACGTCGTTCGCGAGCTGCGCCGGCGTCTTCGGGCGGCCGGTCTTGTAGTCGATCAGCTCGTACCCGCCGCCGGGCAGGCGGTCGACGCGATCGACGCGCCCGCGCAGCAGGTGCTCGCCCAGCTTGAACGTGAACTGGCGCTCGAACCAGACCGGTTGGGACGCCTCTGAGCGGGCGCGTTCGTGGTAGCGCGCGAGCGCCGCCGCCGCCTTGGAGCGCAGCTGGCGCTCCTCCTCGGAGTCGCCGAAGCCCCCCCGGCGCCAGCCCGCGTCGAGCAGTGCCAGCAGCTCGGCGAGCGCGCCGAGCTGTGCTCCGCCGGCATGGAAGCGCTCTAGCACCTGGTGTACCAGGATCCCGAAGCGCTGGTGCAGCGTTGGCTCCTGCGGGATCCGGAAGACGCGCGCGAACTTGTATTTGAGCGGGCACGCGCGATAGCTGTCGATGTCGGTCGCCGACAGGATCACCCCGTCGCCGCGTCTGGGCAGGAACGGCTCCAGCGAGGGTTCGTCGCGGGCTGCGATCGCCTGCGCGCGGCGGTGGGCGTCGCGCTCGGCGCCGAGCAGGTAATCATCCAGGGTCGAGCTGGTGAAGATCTCGCGCTGGTCGGAGGTGACCGCCTGCAGGATGCGCGCGTTGATGTCGCGCAACGTCTCGGCGACCGCCTGCCCGTCGGGCCGCGCGATCAGCGCCGCCACCTTCAGCAGCTCCAGGTAGCGCACGACCGCGTGCGAGACGTCCAGATCGGTGTCAAAGCGCAGCTCGCCGAGCCTGCCGCCCGCACGCGTGGTCCCCTCGAGCAGCTCGTCGCGCAGCAGCCGGTAGGTAGCGTGCAGCGCTTCGGCGGGGCCGAACAGCTCCTCGTCGCGGTCCTCCCACTCGCCGGACACCGCGATCCGGCCCGGCTCAACGATCGTCGAGGGCGCCACCGCCGCGGCCCGCTCGCCGGTTTGCGCGTAGGCGATCACGGCGCGCGAACGGGCGCGCGTGAGCGCGACGTACAGCAGTGCGCGCAGCGCCGTCCTGCGTCCCTCGTCGTCATCGGCGGGCAGGCGCTCGTGCAGCAGCGCGTCAGGTATTCGCTCGGGCGGGGGCGCGGCAAGCCCGGCGTGCACGCCGACCACGTACACGTGGTCGACCTCGAGGCCGCCCGCGTCCTGGCACTCGAGCACCCGGACGGCGGCGAGCGCGCCGTCCAGCTCGGGCTCGTCCTGCTCGCGCAGCCCATAGTCGGCGACCGCCGCGATCGAGCGCGCGAACTCCCGCGCAGTCGCCTGCGGCGCGCGCGCCACGTAGGCGCAGGCAAGCTCCCCGAAGTGGGCCAGCGCGCGCAGGCGCGCCACCACGTCTGCCTGGGCGGCGAACAGCTGCTGGCGGCGCAGCCCCAGCCGGTCGATCAGGCGGTGCACGTACAGGTCCGGGCGCATCGTGTCGATCGAGCGTGCGGCCGAGGCGTACAGCTTCAGGAAAACACGCAGGCGCTCGCGTGCCTCAGGCGGCACCTGCGGGGACTCGGTCGCCGCCGCCAGCGCCGCGACCATGTCGAGCTTGCGGCGGCGCGCGATCTGCGTGCAGCGGGCGATATCGACCGAGCGCAGCCCGATCGGTGGCCGTGCAAGCGCGCGCACAACCGCGGCGGCGTCGCTCTCGTCGGCGAGCAGCCGCAGCCACGCGAGCAGGTCGCGGATCTCGGCGCGCTGGAAGAACGCTGCTTCGCCGATCAGGCGGTGCGTGATCGCGCGCTCCTGCAGCGCGAGCGCCACCGCCCGCCCTTCGCGCTTGATCGCCGGCACGATCACAGCGACCTGACCCGGGCCGACTGCCTCGCGCGAGATCAGGCGCTCGATGTCGGCGGCGACCGACTGTGCCTGAGCCCGTTCGTTGGCTGCGCGCCAGAAGTGGACCTCGCCCGCGGCCCGCGTGGCCGCGGGTTCCGCACGCGCCGTGTCGGTCCGCGCGGCGTCGGTCTGCGATGCGTCGGTCTGCGCGGCGTCGGTCTGCGCGGCGTCGGTCTGCGATGCGTCGGTCTGCGCGGCGTGCGTCTTGGCGGCGTGCGTCTGCGTGGCGTGCGTCTTGGCGGCGTTACCGCCTAGCGCGATCGCCCACGCGACGCGATCCACCAACTCCGGGCAGCGGTGGCTGTGCAGCAGGCGCACGACCGCGCAGCCCTCGGTCTCGAAGCTGCGCAGGCGCTGCGCGCCGGCGCCGCGGAAGGCGCGCAGCGACGCGAGCGGGTCGCCGGCGACGGTCAGCGCCGGCCCCGCCGCGGCGCGCGCGAGGCGCGCGGGTGCGAGGTCTAGCTCCTGCGCGTCGTCGATCAGCACGTGATCCAGCGGCCACGAGGCGTGCGGCTGGGTCACCGCGAGCCGCAGCGCCAGCCGGACGATGTCGCCTTCGTCGCGTGTCCCCGCTTCGGCCAGCATCCGCTCGTGCGCGCGATACACGTCCGCAAACTCCCGCTCGAGCGCGCCCTCGCCCGCGTCCGGCAGGCTGAGCGCCCACTGCTCGAACTGCTCGGCGCTGACCAGCTCGGCTTTGAGCCGGTCGATACGCCGGATAAAGCCGCCCAGCAGCGCGCTCGGCCGGCCGCCGAAGTCGTGGTGGCGCAGCGACAGCTCGTCGACCCGCTCAGCGAGCATCGCGAGCCTGTCGCCGGCGCCCACGGCCGTGTATGCGAGATCGAAGCGATCCTGAGCCAGATCACTCCGATCTCCGGCGCGCTGCAGCAGCAGCGCCGCAAACTGTTGCGGCGTGGCGACCAGCAGCTCGCTGTAGCCCTCCGGCAGCAGCTGCTCTAGCCGCGCGCGGGCGGCATCGCAGCGGGCCGCCGACGGCGCCAGCAGAGCGATCCGGTCCGGCATCGAGCCCTGCGCCACCAGCCACATGAAACGATCCAGCAGCAGCGTGCTCTTGCCCGTGCCGGCGCTCCCCAGCACGAGCATCGGTCCCCCCACGTGGCAGACCGCCGCGCGCCACGGGTCGATCGGTGCCGGCGCCAGCTCGCCGGCGGCTGGCTCTGGGAGCGGCGCCACGTCTGACAGGATAGGTTGGTGATGGCGAACGGCTCGGCACTGCAAGCGGATTGGCTCTCGGCATGCCGCCGGGCGAGCGTCGGGCTGCGGGCGATGCTGGCGGCCAGCCCGAGCACCCGCGAGCGCGCGGTCGAGATCGGCACGCGTGGTCAGGGCGGCGATCGCACGCTGGTGATCGACGACGCAGCCGAAGCGATCGTGCTTGCCGAGCTCGAGGCCCTGCGGGCCCAGGGCCACCGGTTCCGGGCGCTATCGGAGGAGCTGGGCGAGATCGACTTCGGCGGTGACGACGTGCTCGTGATCATCGATCCGATCGACGGCTCGCTGAACGCCAAGCGCGGCCTGCCGCATCACGCGTTATCGGTCGCCGTCGCCTCGGGACCGACGATGGCGGATGTCGAGTTCGGGTATGTGTACGACTTCGGGCCGGCCGAAGAGTGGTGGGCGGTGCGCGGGCAGGGGGCCTGGCTGGACGGTGAGCGACTGGACCCCGCTGTTCCCGAGCGGCGGACCCGCGAAGGCAAGCTGGAGGTGCTCGGGATCGAGTCGGCCAACCCTCGCTGGGTAGCGCTGTCGATCGACTCGCTGGTCGACTGCGCGTACAGGCTGCGCGCACTGGGGACGATCGCCTCGTCGCTGTGCCAGGTGGCCGGCGGGCGCTTTGACGGCATGGTCTCGCTGCGCGGCTGCCGTTCCGTCGATGCCGCTGCCGGCCAGCTGATCGTCCGCGAGGCCGGCGGCATGGTCAGCTTCGTCGGGCTCCGTGACCCGCTCGCGGCGCCGCTCGATCTGATCCCGCACGCGCCGGTCGCCGCCGCGCGCTCCGTGGAGGCGCTGCGCGAGCTCGAGCAGGTTCCCCGCGTGACCGGGTCTGGCTGGACGCCGTGATCGACTGGATCATCGCCGAGCGGATCGCCTGGTGCGTGGCGCGAGGCGCCGACGCCGAGCCACCGAGCGTCGATCTGAGCGAGCTGGCGGCGGAGTCCGAGCGCCGTGTGGTCGCCTACACGGAGCTGGCGCCGGTCGCCGCCCTGCCGGCGCCCGAGGGGATCGGACGCCGGGAGTGGATCGCCAGCAACATCGCCTCGATGCGCAGGCTGATCGATCCCGTGCTGGGCCGCGCGGGCAAGCAGCTCGGGCCGCTGCGGCCGATGCTCCAGATCGGAGCCGGGATCATCATGAGCATCGAGGTGGGCGTCCTGATGGGCTACCTCTCGCAGCGCGTGCTCGGCCAGTACGAGCTCGTGCTGATCGACGACGACGCCGAGCCCTCATCGCCGAGACTGCTGTTCGTGCTGCCCAACCTTGGGGCGGCGGTGGCGAGCTTCGGCGCCGACGAGCGGGAGTTCATGACCTGGGTGACGCTCCATGAGGTCACGCATGCGGTGCAGTTCGGCGGCGTGCCGTGGCTGCACGGCCACCTCTCCGGGCTGGTCAGGGAGCTGCTCGGCAGCGCCGAGGCGCGGATCGGGGCTCCCCGCAAAACGAGGCTTCCCGAGCTCGCGGCGCTGAAGCGCTTCGGTACGCAGGTGCGCCAGGGAGACTTGTTCTCGATCGTGCTGAACGAGAGTGAACGCGCCACGATCGACCGCGTCCAGGCGGTGATGGCGGTGATTGAGGGCCACGCCGAGCACGTCATGGACGCGGTCGCGCCCGATCTGCTGCCGTCGCTCCCGCGTCTGCGCGCGACGCTCGATGCCCGCCGCCGGCGGCAGTCGGGGCTCGGGCGGCTGATTGGGCGGCTACTGGGCCTCGAGCTGAAGATCCGCCAGTACGACCGCGGCAAGGCGTTCTGCGACGCCGTGGCGCGGGATGGAGGGCCCGGCGCGCTCGCGCATGTCTTCTCGGCGCCCGAGGCACTGCCTACGCTGGTCGAGATCGAGGATCCGCACGCCTGGTTGGTCCGTACAGGCCTCAACGGGGCATAACCGTCTGGCCGGACTGGCCGATTGTGTCCGCTATGTGCGTCCTTCCGGACGTTAACTGTAACTTTGGTAGCCGATTGGTTTACAAACACATGTTCGATGAACTACAGTTGATCCGGACGCAAGGTCAAGTTGTCTTCAAGCAGCGGAGCGTTTTCCGAGATGTCTACAAGCACAAGCGATACAACGACGGCGGCCCAAGCACCAACGAGTCGCCGGGCGGCGGGCACCCCGAAGACGGCTAGCGCTTCAAAAGCGACTCGCACTTCAAAGGCTGGGGCAAGCGCAACCTCGACACAGCCCGCGACCCCAGTGGAGCATGTCCAGCAGATCGCCGAGCGGGCCATCCTGGTACCAGTTGGCGCGAGTCTCGTGGCCCGGGACAGCATCGTCTCGACCGTGAAGGGTCTTGCGACGAAATACACCAGCGTTAACGGGATCGAGCGTGAGCTCAACCGCTACGAGCGGCGCGGGCACACGGCACGCACCCGCTGGGAGCGGCAGGTACGCAGGCGCCGGAACAAGCTCGAGCGCGAGCTGCGCCAGCGTCGCCGGCGCGTCGAGCGCGCTGTCACGCAGAACCGCAAGCGCGTCGAGCGCGAGGTGCTCTCCGTCCGCAAGGATGTGTCGAAGCGGACCGACGTAGTCACCGGACCGCTTGAGCGGCTTGTGTCAAACGCACAGGATCTGATCGGGTCAATTTCCTGACATAACTTCCCCCGCGCGGCGTTCAGGAGAGCGGCCACGCGGGAAAGGTTCGCCGGCCTCATATCTCGCCGGCGAATGCAGCACCCTCTCCTCCCTCAACCGTCGGGGCGCCACTTGTGGCGCCCCGTCGGTCGTTAAGCGGAAGGTTGGTGGTGGGACGGTTGTGCGCCCGGCTGTGACTTTGGTGTGAGCACCGCGCAGAAGCGTGTGCACTTCATGTGCGATTGCCGGGGTGCGTCCCGCGCCTGATTTGAGTTTGCGCCTGCTCGAGCGAGCATTCCGCAGCCACACACGCCCGATTGCTCGCTGGAGCAGGATTTTCATGTCCGGGCGAGCATTTCGCAGTCACGCACGCCCGATTGCTCGCTGGAGCAGGATTTTCATGTCCGGGCGAGCATTTCGCAGTCATACACGCCGGATTGCTCGCTCGATCACGTCAAACCGGCCCACGGACGCCGTTGTGAGCTACGCCCCGGTTTCGGCTCCCTGCGCGGGTGCCGAAGGCGACGCGCCGTCTTCGAGCAGGCGCTCATAGACACGGCAGCGCTTGACGATCGTCCCTCCCATCGCTTCGAGCGCCCGGTTCATCGACTTGTTCGTCTCCAGAATCCAGCCGGCTTCGCCGGTCTTGATCCGCGAACGCGCCGCCATGTCGTAGTGCTCCATGTAGAGCGCCGCGGCGACACCGGTGTGCTGGTACTCCGGTAGCACGCCGAGGAAGCCGATTCGGCAGCGGTCCATGTACTTCTTGCGGTTCAGGTAGTACCACCACCCGAGCGGCAGCAGCCGTCCCTTCATCTTCTTGTAGACCTGGTTGATGTCGGGGATCGTGATCGCGACCGCGATCGGCTCGCCCTTGTCGTTCTCGGCGACCATGAACCAGTCCTTGGAGTAGACCAGCCGGTAGGTGACCGCCAGATCGGCCAGGTCCTCCCTGGAGTAGGGGACGAAGCCCCAGTTCTTGGACCAGGCGGCGTCGTAGATCTCGTTGAAGCTCTGCAGCTCGCGGCCGAGGTGCAGCCAGGACATCTTGCGGATCGTGATTCCGTACTTGGTCCGCGAGCGTTCGGCCAGCTCGGGCAGGATCGGCAGCATCCGCTGCTCGCGGTCGGATATGTGGAGCTTCCAGTGGTACGTGTCGATCGCCTTGAGGAGCCCCGCTGCCTCGCAGCGCTGCTGGTAGTAGGGCGGATGCCAGGGATGGCGGATCATCGGCTCGAGCTCGAAGCCCTCGTACAGGATGCCGCTCTCCTCGTTCATGACGAAGTCCATCGGCCCGATCATCCGGTCCCGCCCGTGCTCCGTGCACCACTGCGCGGCGGCGTCGAGCAGGGCCTGGAGCAGCTCCTGCTCGTCCTCGAACTCGAGGAAGCCGAACATGCCCCAGCGGTTGTGATGGAACTCGTTGAACGCGCTGTCCAGCTGAGCGCTGATCCGGCCGACGACGCGACCGTCGCGCCGCGCGAGGAACAGCTGGGCTTCGCCGTGCTTGAAGTAGGGGTTCAGCTTCCTGGAGAGGTACGCGTAGCGCTCCAGCTTGAGCGGCGGGATCCAGGGAGTTCCCGCGTGTAGCCTGAACGGGAGCTCGACGAATTCGCGCAGGTCCTTGCGACCGCGAACCGGAGTGATCTCGATCGGCATCGGCCGGGACGGTACCGGAAGACGGCCGCCCGGCGGCCGGCCGACGCAGCTGGGCGCGAGAGAACCCCAGGGCGGGCGGTGGATGTGGGGCCGGAGGCGGGCTCCGGATATCGTTCAGCTGTCATCCTTGAGGGAAAGGATCCTTGGCGAATGAGCTCGCGCACTTCATCGTCCATCCTCGCGGCCGCGTCGGTTGCCGCTCTGGCGGTCGGCATCTCGGCCTGCGGCAGCAGCTCCTCCTCGAGCTCGCCCAGCACCACGCGCTCGCGCACGACCTCTGCATCCACGTCGAGCACCAGCTCGGCGCCCGCGACAGCGAGCGGCAAGAGCGCGCCGGCGACCCGCGCCGGCACGAGCTCGGTACAGTCCGGGCCGGTCTACGGGGAGCTCGTCGCCGTCAACCACTCACCCACGGTCAACAGGCCGTGGCCCTATTCCGTCAAGGTGACGAATGCCGCCGGACGCCCGCTCTCCGGCACGGTCGCGATCGAGTTCACCTTCGGCGGCGAGGTCGTCGGTCACGACACGCCGCCGGTCCATCCGGTCAGAAACGGCCTCTGGCACGACACGCTCGAGTTCCCGGCCCAGTCGGAGGGCGAGCCGCTCAGCGTCCAGGCGGTCGTCCACACGAGCGCGGGCTCGATCACGCTCGACTGGCCGATCACGGTCGTCAAGTAGCGCCGGCACCCCGTAGCCTCCCCCTCAGCCGGCGCGTCCACCGCGCCATGCGCGCAGCCACGCGTCGAACTCGGTCGCGACGATTCGCTCGCCGTGGACTCCGGCCGCCTCGGGCGAGGCCAGCCAGACGATCGGCGGGCCCATGATCGCCGGCGCCAGGAGCGATGCGCGCAACTCCGCGGTGACCTCGTCGGGGAGCATTCCCGTCGCGGTCGCGCCGCCGGGCAGCAGGATGTTCACACTCACGCTGCTGCCGGCGAGGTCCGCCGCCATCACCCGCGCCAGCGCCTCGACCGCGGCGCCGGCCGGGCCGTAGGGGACAAAGCCCCGCCGCGTCATCGTCTGCTCGTTCATCGAGATGACGACGACCCGTCCACCGCCGGCCGCGAGCATCCGCGGGACGAGCGCTCGCGCGACGAGGAACGAGCCGGTGAGCTTCGTCTCGACGACGTCCCGAAAGCCCTCGGCGGTCACCTGCCAGAACGGCTGCGGCTCGCTGAGGAACCGCGGGTTGACCGTGCGCATGCCGATCCCAGCGTTCGCGACGAGCAGTTCGATCTCCCCGAGGCGCTCCCACGCCTCATCCACCGCAGCCTGAACAGAGCTCTCGTCGCGCACGTCGAGGGCGATCCCGACGGCATCCGGTCCGAGCGCTGCGGCTGTGGCGCGTGCGCGCGCGCCATCGCGGCCGGTCAGCGCGACGCGCGCGCCCGCCTGCTGCAGGGCAGCCGCCATTGCCAACCCGAGCCCGCTCGTGCCCCCGGTCACGAGCGCGCGGCGGTGCAGAAAAGCCTTCGGTTCGGTCATGGCCCGTCCAGCGGTATGTCAGCACGCGGCGGGGCTAAGCGCCCCCAGTTCCGTCATCGCCACGCCCCGCCTGGCAGGCGCGAAG
>JBKQKK010000068.1:0-28288 GCA_052147535.1 Solirubrobacteraceae bacterium
TGGAGATGACCGCGATAGGTGAGCTCGTGAAGGTCGCCGGCGTCGGCCCCGTACTTGATGGGATCGTGTTCGACACGCCGAGTCGCACGAAGGTCGTGGTGGCAGTGGTGGATCCGGACCGCGGTCCGGGGTTTCGCACGGTCCATCCGAAGACGTTGACACAGCGCGAACAGGAGGGGCCGGACGATCGAGCGCTGCGGCTGCTCGTCCGTCGGACACCGCCACCGGTCCACAGTGCGGCACGCGGTACCGTTGCGGGCCGGCAAGGCCGCTCCGGCTTCCAGCGCGGCGCGACACACCGTCCCACCGGCAAGTAGACCGGCCGCCTTGGCTCGGGCGCGCGATCTCACGACGAGGCGGCGACCCGTTGCACCAGCGGGCTGAGCGTCTCGAGGACTGGATCACGTCGGTCAGTGGGGGTGCACTGCGATGATTGACCGCCCAATGCAGCGAACACGGCAGGAAGGAGTCGCCGGCTCGGTTTGAAGCGCCGGATGCGCAGCTCACGTTCCGCTTGAGGTTCTCGCCCGGCCGGCGGCAGATGGGCCGCGCCTCAGGCGGCGACCTCGTTGGATTGCGCCAGGAGCATCGACGTCGTTGCCCACGTCGAAGTCGCCCCTTTCTGCGGCCGAGCGTCGTCTTCCCGCCCTCGTAGCCGTTCTCGCACGGCGCTTCCGGCGCACTGGCAGCCTGTTGATGCTGCGAGCAATTCAACCATCCGATCACCACCCCCGAACCCGAGGCACTCGGGCACGCGCACGCAATTGAGGCGGCTCGAGCTTCTTCCGCTCAGCCCGGGCCGGGTTTGCGCGCTAGCAGCCGCTCGACAAGTCCGAGCTTGGAGCGCTCGAGCACCCCGACCGAAAAGCCCTCGGCCTGCACGTGCTCGAGCGGCTCGCGCAGCACATGGTCGGCCCCGAAGCGAAGCAAGGCCGGCGCGAGCAGCCGCTGGACGCCCCGGACCGCTCGGATCGGACTCCGTACGTGCTCGAGCAGCACGAAACGCCCCCCCGGACGGAGCACCCGCCTCACCTCGGCCACAGCGGCGCGGTCGTCCGGAATCGTGCACAACGACAGCGTGCACACCACAGTGTCAAACGTGGCGTCCTCGAACTCGAGCGCCTGCGCGTCCCCCAGTCGTAACTCGACCGGCCGACCCAGCTCGACAGCGCGCCGGCGGGCAACGTCCAGCATCGCGGGTACGAAGTCGATTCCCGTGAGTCGGACGCCATCGGGGTAGTGGGGAAGGTTGCGTCCCGTCCCCACCGCAATCTCCAGCACCTCACCCTCGGCCTGGGCGCAGACCCACTCGCGGCCACCCGCGAACAACAGCCGTTCCAGGAGCTTGACATTTTGGTCGTAGTTGCCCGCCTGACGCTCATAAACACGGCGAACAGCCTCGGCGGGGTCCGCGCCCGTGCCGGTCTTCGTCATCTTGCTCATGACCGCAGTATGGGCCGATGCGCCCAATGCTGCCAGGCACAGCCAATACGCCCTCCACTGCCGATTGATCACCCGGGTGTCGGCCGTCTCTGTTAGCAGGAAGACCCTGGTCGCTGCTTTAGACGAGGAGCCAGCCCCCCACACCCAGCAGTTCGTGGCCGCTCCGCCGCTGGACCGGCTGGAACGCCAGTGGCTGCTTCCTCGGGCGGCGTCGGCCAAAGCGGCCACCTCGACAAGCGCCAGTGAGCGGCACAGCAGCAGCGAGCGTGATTGCGCCCGGACTGCCTGTCCGTACATCCGGAGCACGAGCTGGCTACTGGCTTGGAAGCTAGCGCCGTCGGGCTTTGGGCTTGAGTGCCGGGTTGTCGAAGAACACGTCGCCGGGCCTGATCGTGACCCCGGGCGGCACGATTTCGTCGATGCGATCGAGCACGTCGTCAGACAGCGTCACATCGGCCGCCGTGATCTGGGACTCGAGATGCTCCATCGTCCGCGGGCCGATGATCGCCGCAGTGACGGCCGGATGGCGGATCACAAACGCCAGCGCCATCTCGATCAAAGTCATCCCCGCCTCATGCGCGAGCGCCCCGAGCGCGTCGGCGGCGTCGAGCTTGCGCTGATTCTCGGGCGCGGACATGTCGAAGCGGCCCGGCATCAGCGCGGCGCGGTTGGACTCAGGCTGGTCGACGCCCTTGCGATAGCGACCCGACAGCCACCCGCCCGCGAGAGGGCTCCACGGGATCACCCCCATGCCGTAGCGCCGACAAGTCGGCAGCACGTCCTTTTCGATCTCGCGGACCAGCAACGAGTAAGGCGGCTGCTCGCAGACAAACCGCTGACGGCCGCGCTCCCGGGCCGTCCACTGCGCCTCGACGATCTGCGATGCCGGGAACGTCGAGGAGCCGACGTAGCGAACCTTCCCGGCACGAACGAGATCGCTCAGCGCGCCGAGCGTCTCGTCAATGTCGGTGTCGTCCTCGGGGCGATGGATTTGATACAGGTCGATGTAGTCGGTGCGCAGGCGCCGCAACGAGTTCTCGACCTCCTTGAGGAGCCAGCGGCGCGAGTTGCCGAACTCGTTGGGGTCATCGCCCATCGTCCCGTGGACCTTCGTCGCCAGGACGACGTTGTCGCGCGTGCCGCCGGCGAGCGCCTTGCCGACGATCTCCTCAGACTCGCCCCGCGAGTAGACATCCGCGGTGTCGATGAAGTTAATCCCGGCGTCCAGCGCGCGGTGGATGATCCGGATCGAGTCGTCGTGGTCGACGTTGCCGATCTGGCCGAACATCATCGCCCCCAGGCAAAGGGGGGTGACCTTGGTCCCGGTGGTTCCCAGCGTTCTGTAGTCCATATCGTTGACCCTACCCCAGCGCTCAGGAGCTCACCCCATCTGACCAGATGGGAGCCGCAAGCCCACGGCTCGCAGCCGTGGGTCAAGGCGATCGCGCGGCGCAGCCGCGCCAGTTGTTGTGTCCGGTCCGTCCGGCATTCTTGATGGGTAAGCTACCGGTCGGCGAACAAGACGGTTCGCACCGCGACCCAGCGACCCGTCGGGTGGCTCAGCGTAAGGGAGGGTTCAGGCGTGCCATCGATGGTGATGGGCGCTTCGGAGCGGGTGGCGTCAAGGACCTTGCGGCGAAGTTCGCGATCGCGGGCGGCGGCCACTGGGTGCGAGCGACGTTGGAAGCGTCGGGCCACTCTGAACCATCGTTTTGGTGCCAGCTACAGAGGATCCGCTGGGTCTCCCGGAGCTCGTCATCCCGGTAGGAGTCCTCGGTCGAGTGGTGACCTTGAGCCGGGGCTAAACTCTCGATTAGAAGTCTGAGCCGGGCATGACGTAGTGGCTGATCGTGAGGGTGATGAGCTGATCACCGAGCGGGCCGCTGGGGCCGATCCTCGCCGGCCAGCCCTCCGCGGGGTAGACCGGGAACGTGCGTCGGTGATCCTCGCTAGCGCGGGGGCTAGCCCCGAATGGCGCCAGGAGTTAGCGGCGCTGACCCTGAAGCGACAGTGCCGCACCGACCGCCCACTTCCGCGACACGTCCCCTCTTGGTTGGTTCCGAGCGTCACGGATCCGCGGCGGCCGACCCCTGGGACTTATGCATTTCGCGATCCCGTCGCGCTCGGTGGGGCTTCTGCTCCCGAGCGTCGCGTCTGTCCCGGAGTTGGGCGACTCTTGGTCGCACACGGCTCGACCAACGTGGCGCGAGTCGGACTGTTCGGTGTCGGACGAAGCAGCATCGTTGTGCTCTGGGTGAGATCCTCCGTCGATGGAACAACGGATCAGTCTTGTCACGCTTGGCGTGAGCGACCTTGGCAGAGCCCGTGCCTTCTACGAGGCGCTCGGTTGGACCGGAGCCCACCAGCCCGACAACGAGGTCTGCTTCTTCCAGACCGGAGGCATGGTCTTCGGCCTCTGGACAGCACTCGGTGGTCATGGTGCACCGGGGATCGAACTCGCCCATAACGTCCGCTCACCGGAGGAGGTCAGCACGGTGCTGGCCGACGCTGAGCGGGCTGGAGGCACGATCAAGCGGCCGGCCGGGCGTGCTGACTGGGGCGGGACGACGGGAGCGTTTGCAGACTCCGATGGATACGTCTGGGAGGTCGCACACAATCCAGACTGGACGTTGGACGAGAACGGGGCGATCACAATCTAAGGCGCGCGGAATCGTGCGATCGGTCTGCAGGTTGCGATGCCAGCAGACGCACCGCGCCCGCTCCTGGCCGCATCAACACGCCAGCCGCGGCCGCGATCTGCTCAACGACCTGCGCCTGACGTCCCACAAGCTTGTCAGCCGGACCGGGGAACCGTCCGGCGCGTGTGTCCGCCGAAGCGGCGTGCGTCAACTTACAGCAGGGCGCGGACGGTGGACCACACCCGATCTCGCACAGCACGAGACTCAAATAGTCGCGGCGGCGAGGTGCATGCGATCACATGGCCTGCCGCTAGCTCGCCAGCGGCCTGTCAGCTAACTCCGAGCTTGATCCGCTATAGCCGGTTGAGCGACGTTGCGGCGGTCTCGACGGTCGCGCCGGGACGGCCGCTTTCCGCAGTGTGCTTGCATCCTTGAGGGTTCGCGGCTAGCGGTCGGATGGGCCAGTCGGCGATTGGCAGGTGCCAGTCGCGCGTCGCCGGACGCCAGCGAAGGATCGCAAACGCGGCGAAGCGCTCGCCCGACGAGTCGGCTGGCCGGTGCGCTCCGACTGGGGAGCGATCGTCCGGCAGGACGCCGGCCGCAACGGATCGGTCGCGGGTCTGTTGTCGCCGAGGCAGCCACGCTGAGCGGGGCGCTTGGAGAACGCAAGGGATCGTGAGCTGGCCGTTGGCGGCCTCACCTACCGCGTCGGGTTCAGCCCTCTTGCTCGGTCGGTCGGATCAGCACCTCGTTGATCGCTACGTGGCGCGGCCGGGTGACCACGTACGCGATCGCGTCAGCGATGTCGCGTGCCTCGAGTCGTTGCACGTGACCGAAGCGCTTGCTGATCATCTCCTGGATCTCGGGCCGGTTGTGCGAGGACAGCTCGGTCGAGACCGCTCCAGGCTCGATCAGCGAGACCCGAACGTGGCGGCCCGTGACCTCCTGGCGCAGCGACTCGCTGAACGCGCCGACACCGTGCTTGGTCAGGTTGTACACGCCGCTACCGCTGCGAGCCACCCGTCCCGCAACCGAGCTGATGTTGACCATGTCGGTCACCCGCCGGGGACTGTCCTCGGCGGCCTTCAAAAGGTGTGGCAGCGCCGCATGCGCGCAATACAGGAGCCCCGCGACGTTGACCGACAGCATTCGCTCCCACTCCTGGAGCGGAGCGTGCACCGCGGGCCCCAACAGCATCATGCCGGCGTTGTTGACCAGCGTGTCCAGGCGCCCGAGCTCAGCGACGGTTTGCTCCACGGCTGCCCGCGCCTGCTCTGGCTCGCTGACATCGGCGCTGATGACCAGGGCACGGCCCCCGCCGCTCTCGATCTCCCCGGCGAGCGCGTTCAACCGCGCGCGCCGGCGCGCCACCAGCGCGACCGCGGCACCACGGGAGACGAGCGCCACCGCCGTCGCCTCGCCGATCCCGCTCGACGCGCCCGTAACCAGCGCAACGGTTCCCTGCAACTCCTTGGACATCGCCATCATGCGCTCCTCGTTCGGATATCGCCCTCAAAGGGGATGGATTAGCGTGGCGCGAGACGGCCCGCGCACCACCTCGAATCACGCTTCGGAGACTACGACTGCCGCGCGAGGCGCCGAGGCGGTGGCGGCCCGCTGACGGTCGATTGCACGGATCACATCTCGTGGTAGGTGAGCGATCGGGGTCAGCCCGCATTCCGACTGCAGCGGATTTGGCGCGACGAAACCCCCGAAGCGCGGCTTGATCGCAACACGATTGAGCTGCTGACGCAATCCGCGTCGCTTCGACCGGATACAGGTCATGTTCGGCTTGCTGCTGATCGCTCCATTCAACGTCGGCTTCAACGGCATCCTGGTCTTGGTCTCGGACGTGGTGCTCGGCGGCATCGCTCCGGCGATAGTCGGCGCCGTGGGCCTGGTCTTTATCGCCCGCTTGTGGTTTGCGGTGCCGCTGGTCCGAGCAGCCCAAGAACGCACTCGATCCCCGGCACGGACTCGGTCGGTGGTGGTCGACTCGGAATGGCCGATCGTCAGCCGGTCAGTGGCAACTGAGCGCCCCGCGGTAAGAACGGGCGGTGCGATCCGCTCCGCCGCTCGTTGCGATCGGCCGGTCGCGAACCCGCCGGCGCGGGAAGCGCACCGGTGGATTCGGCGCAACGCAACAGCTCGCCGCGGCGCCGGGTGATGCTAGGTTCACGCGATACCAGCGCAGGTCGTCTTGCCGGAACCGGCCGGGACGACCACCGCGATTTGATCGCCGTTTCGAACGTCGACGCTGGCGACGACCGAGTCAGCAGCGAGCGGGGCGAGCAGTTATTAGATTGCGGCGTACCAACGAGAGGAGCAGACATGGTGAACGGTCGACTGTCGCAGAGCCGAGTTGGTGTGCTGGGAAGCGGTGAGGTCGGGCGGCGCCTGGCCGCGGGGTTCCGCAGTCGAGGCCACGACGTGATGATCGGCTCGCGCGATACGGACAAGCCCCAGCTGCGCGAATGGCTGTCCGGCGATGGAGCCGGTATCGAAGCGGGGACTTTTGCGCATGCAGCCGCGCACGGCGACCTGCTCGTCCTGGCGCTGCTGGGCAATGCCGCAGAAGCGGTGATCGCCGACGTCGACCCCCAGCACTTCAGCAATAAGGTCGTGATCGACGCGATGAACCCGCTCGACTTCTCAGGCGGCTTCCCACCTAAGCTCGCGATCACGGGCGAGGACTCACTCGGCGAGCGCGTCCAGCGTGCGCTGCCCGATGCCAGGATCGTGAAGGCTTTCAACACGATCGGCAACGCGTACTTCGTGGACCCGAGCTTCAGCGATGGCCAGCCGACGATGCTGATCGCCGGAGACGACGAGGACGCCAAGCGCACCGTCGGCGATGTACTGGCCGACTTCGGCTGGCCCGACGTGTTCGACATTGGCGGTATCGAGGGCTCGCGTGAGCTCGAGGCGATCTGCATCGCATGGGTCAAGATCGGCGGCCTCCGGGGCGAGTGGGACCACGGCTTCAAGCTGCTCGTCGGATAGCACTCCCGCCCGTCCGGGCACGCCCGTTCCCAGCCAGCAGAGGGGCACCAGATCGAGGATCTCCTCGGTGTTTCGCGGGACGTACTCGGGTGCCAGCCGCACCCGCGATCGTTTGCCGACACCCTCATAATCATCGTCTCGGTATTGCAGGTGGCGTAGCTCCGTGTCGGGGGCAAGGGGGCGATGCTCGTTGCTGATCTGCGCAACGCGCAGCAGGCCCTGCAGTCGACACTGCGGTTCCGATCGGGCCATTTCTTCCCCCAGCACTCACGCCAAGCGCTGCCGCATGACACCTGGGGTCACGCCGGTGCGCGGCGTCGCCGCCCATCGTCCGCCGTCGTACGCTACCGCTCGACGCCTACACCGGCCACCACGGCGCCACTGCTGCGTCGGTTCGCGACGAACGACGCACCGCCGTCTTCCGCGGCGTCCCTCGAGCGCCCGCGTGAAGCTGACGCCGTTTTCGGCTAGTAAGGAGCGTCTCGCGGAGCGCGATCTCTGGTCGTGCGCATGTACGGCGACATGGTCGGCACCGTTGCCGGCGCGCTGACGAGGAGCTCCGCGTTCATGGCGATCCAGGGGACCGGCGTGATGACGGTACTCGTCGCCGACGTTCCCGAGATCCATCACGCAGACAACCCGCAACGGGCGCTGTTCACGTTTTCGGCGGCGTCGTGATGCTCGCCGCTGGCCTCCTGCGCCTCGGCTCGATCCTGCGAATCGTCTCGAACTCGGTGATGGTCGGGTTCATCAACGCGGTCGGGGTCAACATCATGCTCGGGTGACCTCCTGCACCCGCTGGCTGCAGCGGACTGCCGCGCGGGTCGCGCCACCCCGACGCCGGGGATCATCGATCTTGGCGATGAGGCGATGCTAATCCCGACGGACGCCTCAGGGGGTCACGGCGGTCTCGTGGCCCCCTTCCTCCGAGTTCGGTAGCGCAGGCGCCGAGTCGTCGCTCATATTGTGCAGATCACGGCTGCGACCGACGGATGGCTCACCGCAGCTCGATGATGCGGATGAGGTTGCCGGCAGGATCGCGGAAGGCGCAGTCGCGAACCCCGTACGGCTGCTCGATCGGCTCCTGGACGACTTCGGCGTCACTGGCCTGCAGCTGCTCGAAGGCGCCGTCGAGGTCGTCGGTGGCCAGATTGATGTGGCCGTAGGTGCCCTTCGCCATCATCTCGATGATGGTGCGGCGCTCGTCGTCGGTGATGCCGGGGTCGGCGGCCGGCGGGTGCAGGACGATGGATGTGCCGCGCTGGTTGGCGGGGCCGACCGTGATCCAGTGCATCCCGCCGTATTCGACGTCGTTGCGGACCTCGAAGCCGAGGGTGTCGCGATAGAAGGCCAGGGAGACGCCCGGGTCGTCATGTGGGAGGAAGGTCTGGTAAATCGTGATGTCCATGGCGGTCACGTTAGCTGCGCCTTGGTGACTGCGCTTCTCGATTTCTGATCGGTTTGGTCACCTGTTTCGCGACGCACGGCGGCATCCCCGCCGTCGCGCTTGCCGCATGGCGCCGGTAGGTGCTGGGCGGCATACCTACCAGTTCGTTGAACCGCATGCTGAAGGTGCCCAGCGACGCGCAGCCGACCGCGAAGCAGACCTCGGTGACACTGAGGTCGCCACGGCGCAGCAGCGCCATCGCGCGCTCGATCCGTCGCGTCATCAGGTAGCCGTATGGCGACTCGCCGTAGGCAAGTCGGAACTCGCGGCTGAAGTGCCCGGCCGACATGTACGCGTCGCGGGCGAGCGCCTCGACGTCCAGCGGCTGCGCGTACTCCCGGTCGATCCGGTCGCGGACGCGTCGCAGCAGCGCGAGGTCGCGCAAGTGCTGCGCCGAGGCGGGTCTGCTGGCCACCCGCGAGATCGTGGCAGAGCGCGACCGCAACCGGTACATCCGCAGCCGAAACCGTGTCAGCGCGCCATGCCTGCAGTCGGCCGATCAGACGCCGGGACGATCCCGTGGTGTACCGCGACGCCCGCCAGTTTGGAGATCCGGAAGGGGACGATAGCGGGACCCCTCGGCGCACCCCATTGTCGCTTTCGCCTCGCACGCGAAGCGCCTCCGTTCGCCGGGCTGCGCGATATCGCCGAAAGGCTTCTGTTCGGTCGCGATTGGAGGCCGGATCCGGTCCACGCGGAGCCGTTCGTGGTGCGTTCAGGGCCGTTTAGCGGCAACATGCTTCCTCTAACGCGAATTAGAAGACAGATTGTTGGCCGTTTTGGCACGTTTACTCAGACGACCCCGGTCTCGCGCCGCCCGTCGACGAGTGGAGGGTGTGGCGGGCGGAGGTTCGCAACTTCTCGGTCTGTCCGGCGTTTCTAGTCTCGTGCGCTTTGCGGTTGCGATGGCGGTGGGGTCTGTGCTCGCGTACCAGCTATTTGGGGTGTCTGCGTCTGCGCAGGCGGAGCTTTCGTGGTCTGCTCCGATCGCGGTCGACCAGCGCACCAGCCCCGGGCTGAACGCCGTCGCGTGCCCGTCGGCGTCTCAGTGCACCGCGATTGACGGCGAGGGCCGTCAGATCACGTTCGACCCTGGTTCGCCGAGTGATCCCGTTCCGGTTGCGATCGACCCTGGGGCGGGTCTGATCGCGATCTCGTGCCCATCGGTCTCACAGTGCACCGCGGTATCAGGAAACTACACCGCCTCCGGCGAGGAGGTCACGTTCAACCCGCAGGCGCCGCGGAGTGCCACTACGGGACAGATCGTCCCTTCTGATGCCAGTGAGTTCCTCGACGGCGTGAGCTGTCCATCCACCACTCAGTGCACTGCCGTCGAGCAGGGGCTGTTCGGCTGCACGAGCGATGAGGTGACGTTCGATCCCGCTTCGCCAGGTACCCCGAGCACGGTCGCGATCGACCAGGTCAACCCGTGCCCGGTCGTCGGGCACTTCAACCCCGGACCGATGCTCGCGGTCGCGTGCCCGTCCACGTCGCAATGCGTCGCGGTCGACAGCGGTGGGAGGGAGGTTACGTTCGACCCTGTCTCGCCGGGCGCCCCAACGCCGACAACCATCGACAATGGCAGTGGGCTGAACGCCGTCGACTGTCCGTCGGCGTCGGAATGCGTGACGACCGACACCGCCGGGCGAGAAGTGACCTTCGACCCGGCGACGTCGGGTTACGCGGCGCCCGTCGCGGTCGACACGCATTCCCTCCCAAAGCTGGCGTGCCCCTCGACGTCGCAGTGCACCGCGCTCGACAGCCAAGGCGCCGAGGTGACGTTCGACCCGACCTCGCCCGGGAGCCCTACGCCGGTCACAATCGACACGGGTGGGGTCGACGGCCTCGCCTGCCCGCTGCTCTCGCAGTGCTCCGCCGTCGATTCCGACGGTGTGCAGGTGACGTTCGACCCGACCTCGCCCGGCACTCCGGCCCTCCTCACGCTTGACCGCGGCACCAGCCTGGTGAGCGCCTCGTGCCCAGCGAGTTCACAGTGCACGGCGCTGGATTCGCTAGGAGCGGAGGCGACCTTCTATCCCGGCTCGTCCA
Organism: Solirubrobacteraceae bacterium; assembly: GCA_052147535.1. Classification (GTDB taxonomy): domain Bacteria; phylum Actinomycetota; class Thermoleophilia; order Solirubrobacterales; family Solirubrobacteraceae; genus Palsa-465. The sequence goes on from JBKQKK010000068.1 coordinate 10,582, forward strand.
GGAGCCCAAGCCACGCCTCGATCGGCAACCGCTACGACAACACGGGCGGCTTGACCGCCATCGCATGCCCGTCCACGTCGCTGTGCGTCGCGTTCTTCTACGAAGAGCCCGGGACCGTGCTGCTGTTCGATCCTGCCGACCCGTCACGCGTCTCGGGCACCACGGTCGAGGACGGCTACAGCCTCGTAGGACTCGCGTGCCCGTCCAAGTCGCAGTGCGTCGCGGCCGACAGCGATGGAAGGGAGGTTACCTTCGACCCAACCTCACCCGGCAAGCCAACGCCGACGCCGATCGAGAGCATGGGGCCGGCCGTGAACGCGGTTGCCTGCCCAACCCTCTCCCAGTGCACAGCGGTCGACTCCCAAGGGGGCGAGGTGACGTTCGATCCACGCTCGCCGGGGAGGCACACGCGAGTCATGATCGACCCCGAGGGCGGGGAGATCGGGCTGTTTGCGATCGCCTGCCCGTCGGTTTCACTGTGCACCGCGATCGACGATACCGGGCACGAGGTGACGTTCGACCCGACATCGCCCGGCAGCCCCTCGCTCGTTGCGATCGACAGCAGTCAACAGCTGACCGGCCTGGCCTGCCCCACCTCGAGCGAGTGCGTCGCGGTCGATGACGGCGGCGACGCGCTCGAAGGCGAACCGATGACGCGGGGCGCGTGGACGATCGACCGGATTGCTGGCGCCGACTCGCTCACAAGCGTCTCCTGCGCAGCCGTTTGGCAGTGCGTGGCCGTCGACGTCGTCGGCGACGCGTTCGTGGGAACGCAGGCGATCCCGCCGCCGCGTCTAAGCGGTGTGCGCGAGTCCCATCGGGAGTGGCGAGCGCGATCGGACCGCAAACGCATCCAGGGCCTTCCACCTGAGTCGGTGGGCACCGTGTTCTCGTTCGTGCTCAGCGAGCAAGCTCAGATCACCGTCACGTTCACAGAGAGCTTTCCGGGCCGGCGCGTCGACCACCGATGCGTGCGGATGACGCCGAAAGATCGTCACCATTTCCGGTGCACGCGGACAATCGTGTTGGGAACGTTGGCTACGAACGGGCGTAAAGGGCGCAACCGCGTTCCGTTCGCAGGACGCCTATCGCCGTCGCACAGCCTCGGGCCCGGTCGCTACGCCGCCCTGATCGACGCGGTCAACGCCACGGGTCAGCGGTCGCAGCAGCACTCGCTCACCTTTACAATCGTCCGATAACTCGGGAGGCGTGTTGAGCGACACGTTCGATGGGTGGCGGCCGTTGAAGTTGATGTGCTCGTAGATCAGCGGGCTGAAGCCGGCGAGGATCTCGTCGGGGATCCGGCGGCCGGGGGCCTCGCGCTGTGCGCGGGCTTTGTCGAGGTAGATGGTGTTCCAGAGGACGGTGGCGTTGAGGACCAGTCCGAGCGCGCCGAGCTGGTCTTCCACGCCTTGGTGGTAGCGCTCGCGGAGCTGGCCGTGCTGACCGCGGCAGATCCGGCGCGCGAGGGTGTGTCGGGACTCTTGCAGGCTGAGCTGGGAGCCGATCATTGGGGTCGTCTGAATAACGGCGCCAGACACGGCAGCACCGCGAGCAGGCCATCGCGGCCGGAAAACGCCGCCTGCGCCGGCGCGACCCCGACCAACAAGCCCAGCAGCACGACACCCAGACCCGCAGTCGGCCGAACCAGCAGCAAGACAGCCAGCGCGAGCCGCCCCCGCCACCGAACCCACCGACGCGCTTGGCTCCAGACGTTCCCGGACGCTCCCACAAAACGGCAACGGCAAAGTTGCGCTACCTCTTCAACCCGCGAAGCGGGAATTGCGGTGCGGTGCTCGTCTTGCGCGCACCTCCAGCCCAAAGTATGGTCTGCCCTAATACGGTGGGTCACGGCGTTTGGGGGTCAGGATGCTGTTCAAGCACGGGCATCTGGAGAAAGAGCTTCGCTACCGTGGGCGCGCAGCGCCTGCGGAGATTCTGTCGATCAGGACTGAGGGCACCGCGGGCACCCAGAACCCCTTCAAGGCTTGGTCCGCGGACGACTCGGATCTCACAACGAGCTGGTTCCTCTGCCGGCTGGAGCTCCGGGTGATGCCGCCCGGAGAGCCTGGGTTCGAGAAGACCGTTCATTCGCGTCTGAATACCCTGAAATGCAAGGGCGACACCGTTCCGGTGCTGTATGACCCCGACGATCACGACAAGGTGGTTGTTGACTACAGGGCGGACGCACAGGCGGAAATGGACCGCCTCGACGCGCTTCAGCGCCACAACCAGGAATGGGAGGCGCGCCAGGGCAAGCTTGCTTCCAGTGGTAGGCATGACCCTGTTGCTGGTACGGACGGAGCGCGGCTGGATCCGGAGCTTCAGGAGCTCATGGATCTCGAGGAGGCCCAGCGGCAAGGCGCCGCTGCCACCCCACCCGCTATCACCCGACCCGCTACCACGCCCTCGACGGCCGGCTCCCAGGCTCGTCTCGATCGATTGCAGCAGCTTGGCTATCTGCGTGACAATGGCGTGCTGACCGATGCCGAGTTTGCTCAAGAGAAGAAGAGGATCCTCGGCGAGAGCTGATCCTTTCTGCAGCGAGCGGCGCTCGGCCAGGGACCCGCAAGCTAGCTCGTGCGCGCTCTCAACCGCTCGTTCTCACGCGCCAGTTGCTCGCACCCCTCACAACCACGCGCAACCGGAAAGCTCCAGCGTAACCGAGTCCACGGCCACGCACATGCGTTCGCCGAGCTTCACATAACACCTTCCCGACCCGCTAAACCACCACGTCTCTGCTCTGGTTATCACGACTCAGACTACCAATGGCGTACTGAGCACGGTCTCAGATAACTGCAACATGCTTAACGACTCCGGGCACTAGACCATCCGATCGACGCCACCGCATCTCAGCGGTCGTGGCCCACATCGGTCGCTGTCCGTTAGCCGGCAAATGATTTTCTTGCCCCAAACGTGCGCTCTCATCCGCTTGCGGTGAGATCCTCGTTGCCGGTCACCGTCGCCGGCGCTGAAAGTGTCCATGTGCTGGTGCCGATGGCTGACGTGACTCTCGTGCTGGCGGGAATGCCTGAGCACGTCGTGACGCCATTCGGCGAGCACGTGACCCAGGCATAGGTCGGAAGTCCCCTCTGGGGTCCAGTGACACCGGTCACCGTCTCTGAGCCTTTGGTCAAATTGCCGGTAACTGACCGCGGCTGGATACTCCAGTGATAGCCGTCGGTCGCGCTGCAGTCCACCGCCGGAAGACCGGCTAGAACGCAGTAGCTCTCCCGCAACCCGGTGCTCGAGCTGCTGGAGCCGTAAACGCCATCCGGCGCGACCTGCGACCAGGTCCCAGATGCAGGTTGCGGTGGTGCTAGCAGCCCTGAGTCCCACCCGGTGTCGGCATTCGGTGGCTGGAACTCGTACCATAAGATCTGAGTGACCGGAATGCCGTCAGCGCTGTGGGCCGCCAGGTTCAAGAAGCTGTCCGCGCCAACGAGCTGATTGTAGGGCTGACCATCAACACAGCCCGCGAATGTGTCATTGTCGTCGGACTCCAGGCTGGAGCAGCCGGCGGAACGGTTGTCGTCGCTCCCTGTTGTGCTAGTAAGGTCCAGAGCAGACTCGGTGATCCACACTTGCTCACGGCCGGGCATCTTGCCATAGAGCGCGCTCGTAAACGCATTGATGTCGTTGCCGGCGTTGCTGACAGCGCTCGTAGGATCATTATAGTCATGGACGGCCCAGATGCCGGGGTACCACCCGAAGCAGTAGTACCCGCTGAGGCAACCACCCATGCCGTTGATCGCGGTCCAGTACGAGTTGAACCACCCGGTGTTCTCGGCCTTTGACAGTGTGAGTGCTGCCTGCTCTTGACCTACGAATCCGCTGACATGCCCTTTCCAGTACTGCTCCCAGTTGGTTGTCAGGGCCCACAGGTAGGCGGCCTCGAGTGCGCCGCACCAGGTGACGCTGGTTGAGCCGCAGAGCCCCCCGCCGGCGTTATACGACGCTCCGGTCGAAGAATTCGTTGTTCCGGAGCACTCGTTCCACATGGCTGGGCTTGTGGGATCCGTGCTGGTGTTTGGGTTGGTTTCGCATGCGTTTGGCAGCGCTTCGTTGTAGCCACCGCCGTTGCTGTTGGACTGCGTCGACCCGTTCGGCTCGTTCCACGCCTCCAGCCCCGAGACAGCGTTGTAGTGGTCCGCTGACGCGTCTTCACTTAGGTAGTAGACAAGGTACTCCAGCCCGCAGCTGTATTCATACCCAGCGCTGGTCCAACCGGCGAACAGGGAGCCCGTGGAGCCGTATGCAGGTTCGGGCGTGATCGGCAGGGGGTCGAAGGTCACGCCGTCGATGCTACCGCCCCCCTGGCCATCCACTGTCGGTCCGACGATCACGATCTCAGGCGTCAACCCGGCCGAGGTTGCGTCCTGAAGCTCGGTGACAAGCGCCGCCCACGCGGAGCCGGCTCCGCCGCCGCCGTGATGCAGGAAGTCATAGCTCCACGTGCAGCTTCCTGCGGTGTCATATGAGCCGAGGGTGTCGTATGAAACGGCGAAGCGGACGTAATCCAGCGGCCGACCGTTCGCGTCCATGCCGCGCTTGAGCGTCGTGAATGCGCTTGACGCGTAGTAGCTCTCAAAAGCCGTGCTCGCGTCGGCGATCCCAAACGTCGGCGATGGCACCGCGGGCGTGGCAGCGGCGGAGTTTGGTACCGAGCCGGGCTGAGGACTCAAAGACTTCAGCGCACCTTGTCCCAATTCGGGGTTGGGTGCCGGCGGAGGAATCGGACCCGAAGTCGCCGGAATCGCCGACAGTCCGTCCAGAGAGGCAGGGACGCCAGACGAAGCGGCCAGAGCAGACCCAGCGAATGCAAGCACGAAGATCAAAGTCACTGGTGCGAGCCAACGCGACTGTAGACGAACCGTCGAGCTACACCGACGAGATGACGTTGACATGCGGCGGATTCCGGATCACGAGTGAACCATCCACCTTAGCAACGAAGGATGGTCGTGGCCGGCGACGGGTTCTCGACGGCCGGAAAGCCGAACGCGACCGATCTCGGTTCAGTCTCTCGGGTAACCACGCCTCGACGTCTCGACCGTTGTCGTTGACGACGGCGTCGCGACGGCACTCGACCAGGCCGGCTCGTGTGAGGCGCGCAAGCGCGCTGTCGATGTCGTGACTGCGTTTGTTGCGGTTGAAAGGGTGGCATCTGTCGCTCGGCGGGACGGCTCTGCGAGCGATCTGCTGAATCGGAAGCCTGACATAACGTGTCGCTTAGGTGTGCACGCCCGTGCTCCGCTCTCCTACCTGATCGCGCTTGCAAGCGCCGCCCAAGCGGACTACCTGGTCTCCGGTGATCGCGGCGCGCAGCGGACTTCTAGCCCGCCGCTCTCGCGACTCGCGACTCGCGACCAGCCCGGCGCCGAGCGTCGGCTTGGTCGCGAACTCCAACTCGGCGGGGATCTTCGCCTCCCGCCGGCGCGCCGGATCCGCACACCAGTCCTCGGGCACGTAGAGCCGAAACCCCAACGGAACCGTGCCCATAGTGCTCACGGCATCGGTGGTCGGCGATCTAAGTCCTCATCGGAGGCCTCGGGGCGAGGCGGGGCGTCAAACCCCCCTCATTTCGCGGTTATTCGCCCCACCTCCTGACGACGCCGCACCGCGACGAGCCAGAGCCTCGCATAGGCGGGTTCAGGGCTTGGTTTCTCTGGCTGCGTACCCGCCGAGCGCCTGGATACCCGCCCCGGAAGCAGCAGCGTCCGTATTAGACGGAGCTCTGCGTCCAAGCCTCGAACCACCGCGTGCTAGGGGCGCTCGATTCCTAATGCGACCCCGGGCAGTCGATCCGGCTGGGGCGCATTCGCGCGGTTGACAGGCTGGATTACGGGGCCGGATTGAAACCCGGCCCCGGCCCGGCATCACGGGAGCGTTGCCGTGAACGTCACCTTGCCGCTTGTGCAGTTGTACTCGCGCACGCGACCGCTGACCACAGCCCCGGCCGTGAATGTCTCATCAAACGATCCCGTCACCGTGCTTCCGACGAACTTCCCGCTGATGTTGAGGTAGTCCGCCGGAGCGATCCGGTCGCTGGCGCTGAACTTGCCGTTGGTGATCTTGACGGCCTTGCCACCCTTGATGCCCTGGCCCCATCTCGTGGGAGAGCCGCTGTAGCTGGAGCAGCCCGTGTGCCCCCTGTAGTTGGCTTTGTAGACGCCGCCCGTGATCTTGCCTCCGGCCACGACGAGACGGAACAAATAGTGGGCCCCGGCGCCGGACTGGCTGCTGGTGCCGGCGTAGTCGCCACTCGCGACCGCAGCCGCGATCGCTGCGCCCGGCAGCGCAAGCGCGCATCCGACTGCAAGTACGATCATCCTGCGCACGCAACCTCCCTGTTGTTGGTTAGAGGCGACCCGACCCATCCGCCTCGATGCGGGCATTATGCCGATCCTCCGGAATGGTGCACGCAACGCGTCATATCGGAACGCCGACAGCGCCCACAGAAACCGCGGCGGCGATGCGCGGCAGTCAATGAGCCCTCGCAGGCGGTCGGTGAGCAGGACATGCACGGCTCCCTTGGTTGTCGGCGTGGCTGCTGCCCGGTGGAACGAGCCACGTTGACCATTGTTGAGATCGCGATACTCATAGTATTAGAATACTATGAGTATGGCACCGCGCCCGACTCGTGCTGAGCAGACTGAGCGCAATCGCGCGGCTCTGCTTGGCGCGGCGCGTCGCGTGTTCATGACCTCTGGCTATCACGGCGCGACACTGGAGAAGATCGCCGACGAGGCAGGCTTCTCGAAGGGAGTGGTGTATTCGCAGTTCGACGGCAAGGCCGATCTGTTCCTTAGTCTGCTGGACGCGCGGATCGAGCAGCGGGCAGCGAACAACAGTCGGCTCCTCGAGGCGCTCGCCGCCGAGCAGGGCATCGTGGCGCTCACCGACCAGCTCACGAAGATCGACCCTTCCGAGGCGGCTTGGCTGTTGCTGGTGGCGGAGTTTCGCGTGCACGCGGCACGCGACGCTGAGCTCAACCGCCGCTACGCGGCCAGGCACGCGCGCACCGTTGACGGACTCGCGAAGGCGTTCGCCGCGATCACTGATCGCACCAGTGTTGAGCTTCCATTCGCGCCACGGAGGATGGCCGAGGTCGCGCTTGCGCTCGAGTTCGGTGGAATGCTAGAGCAGGCCGCGAATCCGGACTCATTGGGCGGGTCGCTACTTCGTGACGTGCTCGCCAGCTTGCTCGGTGGCCACACGACTGGGCGAGCACGGAGTGGCACCCGGTGGCGGGCGGGCGAGTGAGTACCGACAGCGCGACGAGCGGAGCTTGCCGCCTCTCAGAGAGAGACCCATACGAGGTCGAGCATCTGCTCAACACGCCTCCGCCATCGCCACCCCAGCGTGTCGCTCAACACAGGTCCTCGCCGGCGAAACGCGCGGGTTACCCAAGAGCGCCAGCGCGCGCAGCCGCCTGCGCTGCTCGCATCCGCTCTGACGCTCTCCCCGTTCCATGACTCGCCGCTTCGCGGCTTCGCGGCCTCGTCCCTTGTCGCTGCGACGCTGCGTCGGCTCGTCGGCATCGACCCAGAGCGCTTCGAGCTCGACCAACTCGATGAGCTGCCCGTGATGACAAACAGCAGATGATGGACAGCTTCGACGAGCTGAGCACGCGCGCACGCCACCCTCCCGCCCAGCGCCTGTCGACCGGTGAGCTGGTTTACGTTCTCCTCAGCGCTCCCGTACTGCTCACGGTCAGGCTCCGTCTCGATCGCCCGCATCGAGGCGGTGCGGGCGCCGTCGCGGCGATCAGCTGAACATCGTCGCGTCCCACAGAGCGGTAGCGCTGGACCCAGATCCCAAACCCGTCTCGGTTCGGTAGTCGCCCAACCGCCAAGACTCGTCTGGCGTAGTAGTCCGAACCCCGCTTGGCAGAAGCGCCGCGTGAGCGGTGCCGCGCGACGGAAAGCCTCGACGACCCGCCACACCCAGCCACCAACGCCGCCACGACGATGATCGCAGACAAGCTTCTCGTCATCACCGAAACTTTGCGTCCAGTATCAGATCTCCGCGACCGCGATCGTCCTCGCGGCGACCCGCGGGTCGCCGCCACCGTTTGCGTCGAGCCGCGTTTGCTCAGCGGGGGCGCGTGCCGGCGGCCACGGCGATCACCTCGACGCATCCATCGACGTTGATCCGGGTCGAGTCGATGATGAGGTCATAGCACCGCGGGTCGTGGGGATCGGCGCCATACCAGCGCTTGACGTACGTCTCACGGGCCCGGTCGGCGATTGTCAGCTCGCGTTCGGCGGTCGGGCGGTCGACTCCGAGCACGACCATCGCTTGCCCGACTCGGCGGTCCGCCGCGCCGTCGAGCCGCACGTGCAGCGCCCCGGGCTGGTCTCGGAGCACTACTGCGGCCGCGCGCCCGAGGATGACGGCGCCCGCATCTGCGTACTCGTGCAGGACTCGCTCGGTCGCATCGCGGAACTCCTGCTCGCTCATCACGGCAGGGTCGGTTTCGATGTCGGTGCCGGAGAACAGCCGTACGGCCGGCGCGAAGCTCGGCAGCCAGCGTCGGAACGTGTCGCGCGGCAGTTCCTTGCGCGTAAGCCCCTCCCGCGGGACCTCGAGCTGGTCGGCGACGGAGACCGGGATTGCGCGGTCGAGGAAGGGAACGCCGAGCCGGTCGGCTAGGCGCGGCCCGACGAGGCTGCCGCCGGCGCCGTAGGCAGCGGAGATGGTCACCAGAGGCTTCATGCCGGGAACCCTACTCCAGCATCTCGACGGCGTCAGGCCGAGCTCCACCGAGCCGAGCCCGTCCCAGTTAGCTGCGGGCCACCAGCAGGCCTCGCGCCTGCAGTGTCGAGCTACGCCTTGCGCACCGCGCGGCGGGTCACTCCGACCCTCCTGATCGGCGGTTCGTCTTGTCTCGCGGCCGTGCTTGCGATCGATTCGCTGCGCGGCATGCGGGTCAGGCGCGTCGCCGGGGTCTCCAGCCAGGAGTCAGAGCGCGCGTCAGCCGGCGAGAACACCGCCAGGTGCGCCGAATCACCAGCAAATCCGGGCAGCCGACGTCACTCCATTGGAGCCGCACCCATCTCGAATAGCAATCGTGCCCACGCCCCGATCATCAGGGACGACCAGGTTCTCCTCTCGGGAGTTGCGTTCATCGTGTAAGAACGGCGACCCGACGAGTGAAAGCGGATGCTCCTCGTAGCGGCGCGCGAGGCGGTAGAAGAATCCGCCGTCGGTCTGATCGGAGGTGGTTCCGGGAGCCCCGCCGCCGAACAGCAGACCGATCACTCCGGCGTCACGGGTAGCGCGCAGGTGAGAGCCGGATGAGTCGCTCAGCCACCACTGCAGCCGGTTGTCGCGGTAGCGCTCCCAGGTGTCGCTCAGATGGGTGTCGCCGAGCGGCAACTGCCAGAGCACGATCGGTGTGTGCGTGGTTTGGCTGAAGGTAGCCAGATAGACGTTCAGGCGGCGGAAGTCGCCCGGCCCCCACCAGGTGTCGGGGTTGTCCTCGACATGCTGGTAGAAGCCGGCATCGCGGTCGGCGACGTCGTTAAACACGAGATCGAAGCGTGCGTGCAGGGACTCGTAGAAGGCGGCCGACGTGCGAGCCAGCGCCCGCATCTGGGCTAGCGACGGCTTGCTGTAGGTTGGGTCCACGTCGGTCCCCCACACACTTAGGTGCCACGCTAGTAGCACCTTGGGAGCCAGGCGGTCACGGAGCGCAATCAACCGCCCAGCGAACGACCGCGCCAGGGCGACCGCGTGCGCCCGCTCGAGGTAGCCCCACAGGTCGGGCTCGACATGCACGATCGCCACGTGATCGCCGGCCGCGGCCCCGACGCGGCGCAGCAGCAGCTCATAGTCAAGCCAGTAGCTGCGCATCGTCCCGGGATCGCGAAGGTTCGAGATGTCGCGCGCGAGCTCGCTGGACCCGACGCTGGGTTTGGACTGCAGCAGTTGGTAGTAGGTCAACACCGGAACCAGGTGCGCAGCGATCGACTCGCGCACGTAGTCAGACGCGAACGTCCCCTCCGGATCCCAGTTCGCCCAGCCCTGGCCGGTGTTCACGCCACCCGACAAGTACTGATAGCGGGCATCGACGTGAGTCCGCTGCGCCAGCCGATGTGCGTCGCCCGGCGGGTCAGTGACCCCCAGGAGCAGATGCTGTGGCCAGCCAACTGGAAGCAGCAGCACCACCGACACGAGTAGGCTGGGCGCTGCGCGGCGCATCCCCGTATTCTGATCGAAAGACGCCCTCGCCCGCGGACTGAACGAGGCGGTCGAGCATGTCTATCCGGAGGTCGCTCGGCGACCTTCCGGATCGCCGGCAACCGAATCCGGCAAGCCGATCGTAGAGCTCGTCGCGTGGGTTGGGCCGGGCCGGCGTGTCGCGTGTAGTTTGCGTCCGAGCTTGCGATAGAGCGCGTCACGCTTCTCGACCTGGTCCTGGGAGGCTCTGCAAGGTCCCACGCGTGCGGCCTCAAACACCTTCCGATCGAGCGTGTGGGGGACCGATCAGTTCCATCAGGGCGGCCGGACGACAACGTCCACGGTGTCTAAACGCGAAGTCGGCGAGTCGCTCTTGCCTACTGCGGGGAGGTGTCGAGTTAGTCAGGGCGTTGCGACGCTGCAGGGTATTGTTCGGACTCGCGATGGTCCTAGGCCCGTCCCACGAAGCGCTTGCGTGCTGGCCAGACTGGCCGGTCTGGCCAGCATGGCCGGTCTGGCCGGCACGCTCTGCCGCTACGACAGACGACCAGGAGGCGCGTGCTGCTGATCCGGGTTGTCCAAGCGCACGGCGTCGCTGGCGACGCCGTGCGTCTTGTGCAGTTCTCGTGATCGGCGATGGGGTAAACATGGGACGCGTCCCTTTGGCGACCACGGCTAGCCGGCGGATCTTGAGAATGCGCGTAACCTCGAGCTACGAGCTTGCGCTGAGATGAGTGACGCGCAATCAGTGACTCGGCTGAACCGAGTGGTCGGGATCGCCGGCTCGTATGGCGGGCTCAACGTTGGCGACGAGGCGATCTTGACGGTCGCGATTTCCGCCTTGCGCACGGCATTGCCCGGGGTTGAGGTTGTCGCGTTCTCGCGCAATGTCGCGCACACTCGCGAGCATCACGATGTTGACCGTGTGGTGCCCGCTCGCGAGGCGATGCGGGCGCAGGTGAAGTCAGAAGTGCAGCGGCTTGACCTGCTGCTGCTGGGTGGCGGCGGCATACTTTATGATCGGGAAGCTGAGAGCTACTTGCAACTTGCGCGTGTGGCTCAACAGATGGGGGTGCCGACCGCCACGTACGCGATCGGCGCCGGTCCGCTGGAGCGCAACTCAGAGCGCCAAGCTGTGGTCGAGGTGCTCAACCGAATGCGGTTCGTGACAGTCCGAGACCTTGATGCCAAGCTGCTGCTCGAGCGGATCGGCGTTGAGCGTCCGATCGCGGTCACCGCCGATCCGGCGCTGCTGCTCCAAGCGCTCCCGTTTCCCGGTCGGTGGCTCGAGCGGGAGGGGATCGGTAAGAAGCACCACCTGGTTGGAATGTCGGTCCGCGAGCCGGGCGGTGCCGCCGGAGAGCTTGAGCCGGACGTCTATCGTGCATTGCTGGCGCACGCTGCAGATTTCATCGTCGACCGCTTCGATGCAGATGTTCTGTTTGTGTCGATGGAGCGTCAGGACATCCGCGAAGCGCACCGTGTGATCGGGCAGATGGCCGTTCCTGAGCGGGCTGCCGTACTTCGTGGCCAATACCCTCCGGGCGAGCTGCTTGGTCTTATGCGACACGTCGATCTCGCAGTGGGTATGCGTCTTCATTTTCTTATCTTCGCTGCGGTGGCGGGCGTTCCGTTGCTCGCGCTGCCTTATGCCGGCAAGGTGAGCGCGCTGACCAAGGTGCTCGATATGCCGGGAATCGATGGCGTGCATCGAACTCAGACCGGACCGCTGCTCGCGAGCATCGACCGGATGTGGGACCTGCGTGAGCAGGTCCACGCTCAGCTCGAAGAGCGCCTGCCAGCGCTCAAGCGGCGTGCCGCGCAAACCGCGCCGCTGATCGCGGAGCTGCTTGACGAGCGCGAGGATCCCGACGACGTGATTTCGCGATGGCAGGGATTGGAGCTAGGTGAGCATGCCCCCGCTACGGGCACCTGAGCAGATCGAGACGGTAATGCTTGCGCCGCGACGGGCGACGGTTGCGGCGAGCACGGATGTGCTCGTGGTGGGAGGCGGTCCGGCGGGCCTTGGCGCTGCGCTGGGCGCAGCCGCGACCGGAGCAGAGGTAGTGCTCGTCGAGCGCTACGGCTTTCTCGGTGGTAACGCCACCGCGGCGTTGGTGATGCCATTGATGTCGTTTCACAACCAAACGTACCCGGCGCGCAATGTGGGTACCGAGGAACATCTGCAACTTCTGCCCACTGACCACGGACCCGGCGACCCGGTCATCTCCGGCGTTCTCGAGCTTTTCCTGCGAGCCCTGTTTGATGCCGGTGGCGCGATTCCACCCTCTGAGGCAACGGGATACACGGTCCCGTTCGACCCTGAGGAGTTCAAGTCAACCGCGTTTCAGCTTCTCGACAAGGCCGGAGTGCGCTTCCTGTTGCACGCGTTCGCCAGCGGCGTCGTCGGCGGCGAAGCACCCGAGGGGGTCGTGTTCGAAACCAAGTCCGGGCCGCTGTTGATCCGCGCATGCGCGATCGTGGATTGCACTGGGGACGGGGACGTGGCGGTGGCCGCCGGGGCTCGCTTCGAGGTCGGTCGCGCAGAGGACGGACTCGTCCAACCGATGACGCTGATGTTCCGTGTGGTCGATTTCGAGCGATCGTTGTTCGCCGCCTACGTACACGAGCATCCTGGGCAGTGGCACGGCGTGCTGGGACTGAAGGATCTGGTCAGGCAGGCCGAGGAGGCCGGCGAATTGGACCTCCCGCGCGATGAGCTTCTTTTCTTTGGTACGCCGCACGAGCGCGAAGTGAGCGTCAATAGCACACGCGTGAGCGGTGTTCTCGGTACCGATGTGTGGCAGCTGACCATGGCCGAGCGGGAAGCCCACCGACAAATGCGCCAGATCAGCAGGTTCCTGTGCCGTCGCGTTCCCGGCTTCGCGCGCGCCTACATCGCCCAGAGTGGCATGACGATTGGCGTGCGCGAGACCCGCCGGATCATCGGCGAGTACCAACTCACTGCAGGCGATATCCTCAGCGCGCGACAGTTTCATGATGCGATCGCGCGAGGCTCCTACCCGATTGATATCCATGATCCCGACGGCAAGGGCACTGTCCTGCGCCAGCTGCCGCTCGGTAGCGCCTACGACATTCCGCTACGCTGCCTGCTGCCAGCGGGAGTGGAGGGCCTGCTCGTCGCCGGGCGCTGTATCTCCGGTACACACGAGGCACACGCGTCATACCGGGTGACACCGATCGCGATGGCCACCGGACAAGCCGCGGGCGTCTGCGCCGCGCTTGCTGTCCGCGCCCGCCAACAGCCCCATCAGGTCGACTGCTCCGAGGTCCAGATGCAGCTCGTGCGTCAGGGAGCCAACCTACGCTCGCCGCTTGGGAGGGGCACGCTCACAGACCAGTCGTCTACGTGAGCGCCGCCCCTGGTCGAGGATCGTGCGGCTCGTGATCACAGCCTTGACCTATTCGCGGACCTCGAGCATGCTTGTCCCGTGGAGTGGCGCGCCGTGCCTTACGGGACACCAGCCGGCCAGGCGGCATCGCGGGTGGCCCAGCGGATCTGGGTGTGCTGCGGGGCGATCGACTTGCGAGGCGCCCCCTATGCCTCGCCGGCCGCGCTTGAATTTCACGTGATCCGGACCGCGAGTGACAGCGGTGTTCGACAGCGCCGCTTCGCGCCGCCGCGGATCATCAAAGGAGTCGTCCCGTTGGTTTGCCAAGGCGTGCGACGCAAAGGCAGAAGCGGTCGCGTTGTCAGCGGTCATGGAGCGGCATCGCGTGCCGGGGGCGCCCCATGGGCGCGTAGGCAAACCAGCCCGCCGCGGACGGCGGGGCGGCCGATCCGGGCTGGTCCTCGCCAGTGTCGCGGGTAATGCCGAGCAGCGCTCGGGTTAGCCCGGCGCCTTCGTCGAGCAGCACGTCGAGCGCTTGGGAGACGTGGGCGTCGGTGACGGTAAGGGGGCCCTGGCCTTGATCGGTCCGCGCGGCGATCAGCGCGGACTTGCGAACGAGCTCCTTGATGAACGATGCAGTCACGCCTTCGGTTCTCGCGATGATCACGCTTGGATCAGCCAATTGCAGCTCGACTCCGGCGCCGTAGAGGCCGAGCAGCCTACGTCGGCCATCAGCGTCGGGCAGCGCGATCTCGACGGCCTGATCGACGCGCCCGGGGCGGGCGGCGAGCGCCGGCTCCAACACATCAGCTCGGTTGGTCGTGAGCAGGAATGTCAAGTCCGCGTCCTCGTCGAGGCCGTCCATCACGTTCAGCAGCGCGAACAGCAGCGGCGACGCGCGACCAAGGTGCGGCATCCGCTCGCCAGCGACCAGATCGACGTCCTCGAGCACCACCAGCGCCGGCTGCAGCGATCTCGCAAGCGTCGCGGCTGCCTCGATGTATTGCATCGCCGCGCCGCTGAGGATCACGACGGTGTGATCCACCATTTGGCCGATCAGATACCGCGTCGTCAAGGTCTTTCCGGTTCCCGGCGGACCGTGGAGCAACAGCCCCCGCTTTAGGTGCTGGCCTGACTCGCGTAGCCGCTCCCGATGGGAGGCGATCCCGAACACGTGCTCCTCGATTGCGGCAAACGTCCGCGCCGGGAGGATCACATCCTCACGGCGCAGCTGAGGTCGGGTATGAAAGGCGATCGGACCGGCTGTCTGCTCGCCGAACGGGCCCGCGGCGAAACTGAGCACCTGCCCGCGAAACACGCTGCGCTCGACCAACAACCGCCGCAGGCTCGCGATCGTCCGCTCCGCATAGCCGCGATCCTCAGCCAGCACCTCGACGCTGACCGTCTGGCGAGGGCTGTGCTCTTGCGGGCCGCGAAGCAGGATCGCGACACAAACGCCACCATCACAAACGAGGTAGAGCCCTGACTGGACACATAGCCGTGTACTGCCAGGGCCGTCAGCAAGCGACGCATAGTCCACAGCGCCGATCTCGATCCCCCGGCGGTGTGCGTTTCGGACCAGATCAGCAAACGACATGTGGCCGTACTGCTCTCCGAGCACGCCGACGAGCTCGTACGAGCGGTCACGCGCCTCCATCCACGCCTCAAGCGCCACCTGCACATTCACCTGCTCAAATGGAAAAAACCGGTCGGCCACCACCGGTAGCGCACCCGGATCGCGCCCGAAGTGAGTCTTGAGCCTCGCCGCGAGCGACAGTTCCTGCTCCTCAGGCGCCAGTTCGCTGATGACCGCTAAGAAACGCTGAAATGTGTGCGCAAAAGCCCAGAGTTCTTGATTCTCCACGCCACCGAGACTACCGCTGCCAGCGCAACCTCCGGCGAGCGCCCTGTGCGGATCGTCCAAGGTGTAGAGCAACTAGAAATGAGATGCGAAGCGGCGTCGCCCCGAACGACTACTGCTGCCTACGGATCGAGAAGCCCCGGGCTGCCAGATCCAGCTTCACAGGCGTGCCCTGCAGCGAATGCCACGCATCTGGCCGCGGACGCGGGTGCGCCCGGCACGGGTGACGCGGTTGCGTTTGAGTGCGCGCGTCGAGAGCACCTCTCCGAGGTCGCGCCGCCCGGCTAGCAGCAGTACTCCGGCAGCTCAACCACGAACCAGGAGATGCGATGGGGATCGCAGTCGTCGGAGCGGGCCACATCGGCGCCAGCATCGTCCGCCGTCTGACCCTCGACGGTCACGAGGTGCAGGTCAGCTTCGCCCCTGCAGCTGCGGATCCGCGTGCATCCGAGCGCGCGGCGCCCGCGCGACGATCTCCGAGTGCTAGCAGCTAGCTCGCGTACAGCTGCTCTAAGTCTAAGGACTTAGGCGCGGGTGGCGGCGGGCAGGCGAAGGATCAGCGCGCAGCCTTGGCCGCCGCCACCGCATAGCGTGGCTGCGCCATACTCGACGCGCTGGCGGCGCATCTCGTGAACGAGCGTCGTTGTCATTCGCGCTCCGGTCGAGCCGAGTGCATGCCCAAGCGCGACCGAGCTGCCGTTGACGTTGACCAGATCCTCGCTGACGTCGAGCATTCGGCTGGCGTGCAGAGCGACCGATGCGAACGCTTCGTTGATCTCGATCAGTCCGAGGTCGTGAACTCCGAGCTCGGTCTTTTCCAGCGCCTTGTGCAGCGCGATCGCGGGCACGGTGTGCAGGTAGGCGAAGCGTTCTGCGCACATCCCGTACGCGACGATCTCCGCGAGCGGCTCGATGTGGAGCGCCTCTGCTCGCGTAGCGCTCATCACCATGATGGCTGCGGCGCCGTCTGATAGCTGCGAGGAGTTTCCTGCCGTGATCGTGCCATTTGCGTTGAACGCCGGGGCGAGCTGAGCAAGGGATTCGGCGGTTGTCTGTGAACGGATTCCCTCGTCTTGATCGACGACCGACGTGGATCTCCCGGACGTCGCGACCTCGACGCCGATGATCTCCGCGGCGAATCGCCCGCCGTATTGTGCGTCTGCAGCGCGCTGGTGCGAGCGGGCCGCCCATGCGTCTTGGGCCTCGCGCGAGATCTCAAGCGCCCGGTTTACCTCGTCGGACGATTCGCCCATGTGCTGGCCCGTGAACGTCGACCACAGCCCGTCATGGATCATCGCGTCGACAACGTCGCCATCGCCGATCCGAGAACCCCACCTAGCCTTGGGCAGGATGTATGGGGCGTTCGTCATCGATTCCATTCCGCCGGCGACGACGGTGTCGAGCTCGCCCGCTCGGATCAGCTGGTCTGCGTAGGCCACAGCGGTCAGGCTCGACAGGCAGACGTTGTTGAGCGTGAGGGCGGGGACTTCCTGGGGAATCCCGGCGGCGATCGCCGCTTGCCGGGCGGTGATCTGTCCCGCGCCGGCTTGGAGCACGTGCCCCATGACCACATAGTCGATGTCTCCGGACGGGATCGAGGCTCGTCCGACCGCCTCGCGAATCGCGACCGCCCCGAGGTCGACCGCGGAGCGAGTCCGGAACGCCGAGCCGAACTTCCCGACTGGCGTTCTGACGGCAGCGACGATCACCGAGCGCGTCATGGATGTACTCTCGCGACGATGGCTAAGTGTACGTTCCAACGACGATCTCAGCCCGGACTCACCAACGTGAGCTCGTAGGGTGCCGATCTCTACGCAGCTGCTCGTCATCGGGGCCGGGCCATACGCGCTCTCGACCGCCGCGTACGTCGATGCAATCGGTATTGACACGGTGATCGTGGGCCAACCGATGGCGTTCTGGCGGGAGCACATGCCCGAGGGCATGTTCCTTCGCTCCGGGGCCGACTGGCATCTCGACGCCAGCGGCGTCCGCACCTTCGAGGCGTTCCTCGATGAGCGCCAGATCATGGCTGCGGATGTGGACCCGATTCCGATTGGGCTGTTCCTCGAGTACGCCGCGTGGTTTCAGAGCGCCAAGCAGGGCGGGCTGCTCGCACCTGTGACCTCGTGAAGTTCGACGTGCTCGCGGGAGCACGCGTCCTCGTCGTTGGCGGCAGGCAGAGCGCGTACGAATGGGCGGCACTGGTCCGCGAGCACGGTGCGCAACGTATCGACATCGTCCACCGCCATGACGTCCCCGCGTTGAGCGCGTGAGCTGGAGCTTCGTCGACGAGCACGTCGAGAACACG
>JBKQKK010000069.1:0-3748 GCA_052147535.1 Solirubrobacteraceae bacterium
TGGCGCACGTCGCCGACAACGTCGGCGTCGTACGTGCCCTGGGCGAGCGCTCCGCGACGATCGTCGGCCATGACTGGGGCTCGCCGATCGCGGTCAACTCCGCGCTTCTGCGACCCGACGTCTTCACTGCCGTCGCGCTTCTCAGCGTTCCCTACACGCCGCGCGGAAGCACCCGCCCGACAGCCGCCTTCGCGCGGGTCGGCGGGAGCGGCGAGTTCTACGTCAGCTACTTCCAGACGCCAGGGCGGGCCGAAGCGGAGATCGAGCCCGATGTCCGCGCGTGGCTGGCGGGGATCTACAAGGCGCTCTCGGGAGAGACGATTCGGGCCGCGGGCGGCGTGGGCGACTTCCTCACGATCCCCGCCGGCGGAAGACTGTCGGACCGGTTCCCGCCAAATGAGCCACGTCCGTCGTGGCTCACCGAAGCCGACCTCGACTACTACGCCGAGGAGTTTGAACGGACCGGCCTGCGCGGAGCGCTCAACCGCTACCGCAACGTCGACCGCGACTGGGAGGACCTCGCGGCGTGGGACGGAAAGCCAATCCGCCAGCCGTCCCTGTTCATCGGCGGCGAACTCGACGCCTCCACAACCTGGGCGGTGCGCGCGATCAACAACCATCCACAGACCCTCCCAGGCATCAACTCATCGCACATCATCAAGGGCGGCGGGCACTGGATCCAACAGGAACATCCCGACCGTGTCAACAGGCTCGTGATCGACTGGCTGCGCTCGCTCCCGCGTGGATCCACCGCAGAGCGAACCGAAACCCTTTCTGCGTAGCCGTGTCGGACGCGACTTAAAGCGACAGCGCGGACGGCGCGGCCCAGACAGCCCCAATGATCGAAAACCAACCGTCCGGAGCGTGATCCCCGGGCGCTCGGAATCGTCGCGAAGCATAAGCCCGCGAAGGCCCGTCCTGAGACGCAAAAGCAAGCGTCAGGGACCGGGTCCCGCGGACCTGAGCTCCGCGCGAAGCGGGTCACTCGTCCTCCGCAGCGAGATGCTCATCTTCACTCGAACGCGCTTCTCGCGGGTGTGCTCCGAGCGTCGCCGATTATCTGAGCGACGTCGTCGCTTGGCGCCATAAGCAACGACGTCGAATTTGAGCAGGAGGTCGCTGCTTGCGGCGCTGCGCTTGCCGAACTGTTGCAAGCACCAGGGCTCCCGACGGACGGCTGAGCGAGGCGCTGCCGATCGAGCTCTCGCGTGTCTCTTCCGCAGCGCGATCCCGGCGGGGAGTCAGCGTCGGTGGCTGCATTCCGCGACGAGCAGCCACCTCGCTGACGCGACCTCCGTTGCTGCTAAAGCGGCAGAGCGGCGGTCTCGCCAGCCGACTCGAGACGGCCGCTTTCCGTCTCGTGCTTGCCGCCGAACGGGGTCGCGGCTAGCGGTGGGACGGGGCCTATCGGCGACAAGGAGGACTTCCACCGCGCTGCCGTCTCAGCTCCGCTCGTCGCCGATAGCAGGGCCCGCAGCGAGGCGTGCACAATCCGCGCGACTCCTATGCAGCGCTGCGGCGCAGTCCTGGGTCTGCCTTCTCTCTGCCGCGCGCCCGCGCGCCTGGGCTTCGCATTGGGAGAAGTCCAGCGCCGATGGTTCCGGCATATGCTTTCAGTTGAATGCATGCGTTTCGCTGATTGACCGTGATTGACGGAAAGCGGGCGTCCGGCGAAGCTTGCGCCACGATCTCTGGCATCAACCAGCCGGACTTCGTGATCTCCGGCGGCGATGATTTCTGCGATCGTGATCGTCTTGGATAAGGATGGTGGTCGTGCTGTGCTTGACGAAGCTGCTGGAGTTGTAACGTCTCCCGGTAGGCGGCGACGTGGTGCGGTGGTGCGGGCGGGCTTGCGCGGATGCAGCAGTCGTGGTGGTCGTGGCGTCGCGCTGCAGGCGCGAATCGCCCTCTGCGCGGTCGTGGGGTGTGTAACGCCCGTGCTGTGGGTCGCAATCGCAACGGCGGCTGCGGCCGCGAGCTGGACCGTCCAGCAGACCCCGAACCTGGCTGGCGCATACAGCGCGCTCGACGGAGTGTCGTGCGCGTCGCCGAGGTCCTGCACCGCGGTCGGGTTCTTCACCAACCGCACCGGGCGCGAGCTGACGTTGGTTGAGCACTCGAACGGGACCAGCTGGTCGATCCCGTCGACCCCGAACCCCGCGGGCGCGACGAGCAGCAGCTTTCTGGGGGTTTCGTGCGCGTCGCCGAGGTCCTGCACCGCCGTCGGGTTCTTCACCAACCGCACCGGGCGCGAGCTGACGTTGGCGGAACGCTGGAACGGCACTAGCTGGTCGATCCAGCCGACCCCCAACCGCGTCGGCGCGACGAGCAGCCAGCTCGACGCGGTTTCTTGCTCCTCGCCGAGATCCTGCATTGCCGTCGGGCTATGGTTCTTCATCAACCGCGCCAGCACCGAAGTGACGTTGTCGGAACGGTGGAAGGGCATCGGCTGGTCGATCCAGCCGACCTCCAGCCCCGCTAGCGCGACGAAAAGTGGCCTCGACGAGGTGTCGTGCGCGTCGCGGAGGTACTGCACCGCCGTCGGGTTCTTCGCCAACCGAGCACATACCGAGGTGACGACGCTGGCGGAGCGCTGGAGCGGGACCAGCTGGTCGATCCAGCCGACCCCGAACCCCGCCGGCACGACGATTAGCCAGCTCGACGCGGTTTCTTGCTCCTCGCCGAGGTCCTGCACAGCCGTTGGGCGTTGGTTCTTCATCAACCGCGCCAACACCAGCACGACGCTGGCGGAGCGGTACTGGTAGTCGCCGTAATGCCGTAACGGGCGTCGAGCCATGAATGCGAGTGTGGCCCGAGCACGCTTCCGTGCGCGCGAGCCCTGGCTTGCGAACTGGAATGTACTTTCACGCCGTCCGAGTCCGCGCATGACTCTCCGGTTGCTTCGGTCACGAGCAGTCGCGCTCCAGGCAGCGGGCGACGAGCCGATGCTCGGGCTGGACCTGGGTCAGCTTACCCGGGCCCTCGGCCATATGGTCGAGGGGGTCCCGAGCCAGAACCACGCGTCGCCAGGCTATTGCTTTCCTCCGCGCGCGGTGAATGAGGACCGGTGCCTCAACTCCGATATCGAGGCCGACACCTCAGCGGTGAGCTGTCAGTGGTGTCCGTAAGCGCGCGAGCGCTTACGGACACCATCGCCGCGGCGCCGTTCTCCCCGCAGCTCGCGATAGTTGCCGGAAGAAAGCGTGTGGCTGATTGCGCACCTGTCGCGATGGACGCGTCGCGCCGGGCTATTCGAGGTCGGGAGAGGTCGTGGGAGCTCGCCGGACGTCAGGTCCGTCCGCCCCCGCGTCGAACCGTTAGCGTCAGTGTTAGCTGTCCTTGCCAGCCATCGCGGCAGCCCGTTCACGGTCGATGAGCACCCGGCGCAGGATCTTGCCCGAGGCTGCCTTGGGGATTTGCTCGATGATCTCCACGGTCCGCAGTTTCTTGAACGGGGCGACGCGCTCGGCGACGAACCGGATCACCTCGTCGGGGGTGATCGACCCGGTCGTCACGACGAACGCTTTGGGGACCTCGCCGGCCGCCTCGTCGGGGAGCGGGATCACAGCCGCGTCGAGGATCGCGGGGTGCGTGAGCAACACGGCTTCCAGTTCGGCAGGTGCGATCGGGTAGCCCTTGTACTTGATCAGCTCCTTGATCCGGTCGACGATCCGAAGCGCGCCGTCCGCCTCTAGAAGTGCGACGTCGCCGGTGTGCAGCCAGCCATCACGGTCGATCGTCAGCGCGG
>JBKQKK010000070.1:0-17654 GCA_052147535.1 Solirubrobacteraceae bacterium
CGCCATCCGCACGCAGCGCACGCCCGTCACCCGGCCGCGCTCATCTCCAAGGACCGCGACGGGCGCGACCTGGAACATGAACTGCACCCCTTCGCGCTCGGCGGCCTCGACCTCCTCCGGCATCGCGGGCATCTCCCGACGCCCGCGCCGGTAGGCCACGACCACCTCGAGCGCCCCCAGGCGCCGCGCCGTGCGGGCGGCGTCCATCACGACCTGCGCGTCCTCCTCGCCTTCGCCCTCAGGCGCGCCGAGCCGCCGCGCCGTGCGCGCGGCGTCCATCGCGACGTTGCCACCGCCGACGACGACCACCCGCTTGTCGTCAAGGCCGGCCCGCGGGCCGGCCTTGACAGCCTCCAGGAAGTCCAGGCCGCTGACGACGCCGCCGAGCTCCTCGCCCGGCACGTCCAAGCGCATGGACAGCGGCGCGCCGGTCGCGATCAAGATCGCGTCGTAGCCGGCGCGCCGCAGCTTTGAAGGGTCTTCGATGCGCGTGTTGGTGACGATTTCGACGCCTAGCGCAGTGACGTTCTCGATGTCGCGCTCGACGACCTCGACCGGGAGCCGGTAGGAGGGGATCGAGAGGCGCAGCATGCCCCCGGACTCTCGTGCCGCCTCGAAGATCCGCACCGAGTACCCCTGCCGCGCGAGCTTCCAGGCGGCAGTCAGGCCGGCGGGGCCGGAGCCGATGATCGCCACGTGCTTACCGTTCGGTGACGGGGCCTCGGGCAGCGGTCGGCGGGTGCGGTAGTCGGCGATAAACCGCTTCAGCCGGCGGATCGGCAGCGCGCCTTCCAGGCAAGCACGCGTGCATTGCGATTCGCACGGCGCGTAGCACGCGCGGCCGAGCGTGCCGACCAGCGGCGTCTCCTCGAGCACGAGCTCGTACGCCTTGTCGTACTCGCCGGCGCGGATCAGCGACACGTAACCGTGCGCCTTGATCCCGGCGGGGCAGCCGAACGTGCACGGCGAGGTCCCAGCGCGGTCGATCACCGGGATCCGCGGGACCGCCTGCGGAAACGGAGTGTAGACCGCGGGGCGGGTCCCGAGCCCGAGATCGAACTCCGACGGGAGGCCCCTGACCGTGCACTGCTCGATGCACTGCCCGCAGCCGTTGCACAGGGTCTCGTCGACGTAGGAGGCCTTCCTGCGGACCTCGACCTTGAAGCTGCCGACGTGGCCCGTGACCGCATCCACCTCGCTGTAGGCCAGCAACTCGACGTTCGGGTGCTGCCCGAGCTGGACCATCTTCGGGGTCAGGATGCACGCCGAGCAGTCGAGCGTCGGGAAGGTCTTGTCGAACATCGCCATGTGGCCGCCGATCGACGGCTGGCGCTCGACCAGGAACACGTGCTTGCCGGCGTTGGCGAGCGTCAGTGCCGCGTGGATCCCCGCGATCCCGGCGCCGAGCACGAGCACGTCGGGATGAACCGGCACCGTGCGACGCTCGAGGCACTCGTGCGAGGCGACCCGCGAGACTGCTCCGGCGACGAGCGCCTTCGCCTTCTCGGTCGCCTCGCCGTCGTCCTGCGTAACCCAGCTGACGTGCTCGCGGATGCTCGCCATCTGGACCTGGAACGGGCTGAGCCCGCCCGCCGCCGTCGCGCGCCGGAAGGTCGCCTCGTGCATCAGCGGCGAGCATGAGGCGACGACCACACGGTTCACCAAGCCGGCACGGATGTCCTGTTCGATCAGCCCCTGCCCTGGGTCGGAGCACATGAACGTGTAGTTGCGCGCCACCGCGACGTGCGGCAGCGTTGCGGCGAACTCGACGACGCTCTCGACGTCCACCTTGCCGGCGATGTTGCGGCCGCAGTGACAGACATAGACACCGGTCCGCGGCTCGGTGCCCGCGCCGTTCTGGTCAGGCGTGGACATGCGCACCTCCAGTTTTCGTCAGTGCCAGCTCGGGCAACCGCCAGCGCAGCATCCGCTGTGCTCCGAGCCGCTGCTCGTCCAGCCCCAGCGCGAGCCCGAGGATCTGCGTGAAGAAGCCGACGGTCAGGTCGACCGGCTCGCCGGATCCGCGGCCGACGCGTTCCTGGAAGCACTCGAGGTTGAACTGGCACAGCGGGCAGACGGTCACGACGACGTCGGCGCCGCGTCGGGTCGCCTCCTGCAGCAGGGCGGAGATGAGACTCAGGCCTGCTTCCCGGATCGTCCCGACGAGCGGCCCGCCACAGCAGGAACCGCCGCAGCAGCGGGTCTTGAGCGGCCAGTCGATCGGCTCAGCTCCCAGCGCCTGCATCAGCCGATCCAGCGACGTCGGGTTCCGCTGGTCGTCGAACGTCGCGTACGGGCGCACCAGCAGGCAGCCGTAGTAGCAGGCGACCTTGAGCCCTTCAAGCGGCCGGGTGACGGCATCCGCGACGCGCTCCAGCCCGATGTCGTTGACGATCACGTCCAGGGGATGGCGCACGCGGACCCGCCCGCCGTAGTGCAGGCCTGCGGACTCGAGCGCGCCCTCGATCGTGTCCGCAACCGCGCGGTGCTCTTTCAAGTAACGCTGCGTCTTGAGCAGCGTCATGTAGCAGCCAGCGCAGGGAGCCAGGAGATCCACCGGGGCGGTGCCGGGCGCCGTGCCTTCGGCCAGCGCCAGATTGCGCGCGGTCATCGCGAAGGCTTTCATCTGGTCCACCGCCGAGTACGCGGTCGCACCGCAGCAGTTCCAGTCATCCAGCTCGTCGAGGCCCACGCCGAGCGTCTCGCAGACGGCAAGCAGCGACTCCTCGTAGGCGTTCGAGCTGCCCTTCAGCGAGCAGCCCGGGTAGTAGGCGTAGTTCATCGGGCTCCCTCCGAGCCGGCGGTGGGGATCTCGCCCGTCGTCGGGGCGCGACGCGGCGCCGCCTCGACGGTCCGCAACATCGTCCTGAGCTGGGCCCGCTGGCGGATCGAGTGGCGCCTGAGTCCCATGCGGCCCCGTCGATGCAGACGCCGCGCGAGTGGAGCGTCCTGGAGCAGCAGCCTCGGACGCGTCTTCAGATAGAGACTGATCGCAAGGCGCGACTCGGTGTTGCGTCCCCAGCGGTCAACCGATCCGATGAACTCGCGCGCCAGGATGGGCGTCGCGAACCGCCTCGGATGCACGCCCTCGCGGATCGCCGTGCGCTTCAGCGCGTACATCATGTCGGTGATCGGTATCTCCTTCGGGCACGCCGTGGTGCACGCGTAGCAGCCGGCACACACCCAGATCGAGAAGCTCCCCAGCACCTCGTCCTTCATGCCCGCGTGCGTCATCGCGATCAGGCAGCGCGGGGTGTAGTCCATGTACGCGCTCAGCGGGCAAACGCCGCTGCAGGTGCCGCACTGGATGCACTCGCGCAGCCGATCGCCGCCAGGGATCCCGGCGATCTCGTCAGCAAAACTGGGATCGATCCGCGACTGGCGCTTGACCCATCGCGACTCCCTCAACGAACTGCTCGTTCGCATAGTCAGCACGCTTAACCCTCTCCCAACCCTCGTAACGTTGGGTGGAAACATCCATCAAACCTGAGCGCGAGTCATCCGGGACCTCCCCCACCACGGGTGCGGGAAAACCGCAACACTATGTAGGTGGTTGCTGTTTAGCTGTGCTAACCCTCAGCCGTCAAGGCGCGGCGTCGAGCCCGGCGAAGCCGCACCGGAGCGAGCGATACCGCTCAGCGGATCAGCAGACCGTAGGCGTCGGGGCGGCGGGTGCGCAGGAACGGGAACAGCTCCAGCCAGTCGCGGCGCTGGTCGAGGTCCAGATCGGCGACCAGGACCGCCGGCCGGTCCCGCGGGGCCTGCACGAGCACACGCCCGTAGGGGTCGGAGATGAAGCTGGAGCCGTAGAAGGTGAGCTGCCCCTCGGCGCCGATCCGGTTGACAGCGACCATGAACGTTCCGTTCGCCACGCCGTTGGCGACGATCACCTGGCGCCATAGCGGCTGCGTGTCGAAGTCGGGATGGTCGGGCTCCGAGCCGATCGCGGTCGGGTAGATCAGGACCTCCGCGCCCTGGAGCGAGTATGCCCGCGCGAGCTCCGGGAACCACTGGTCCCAGCACGTCGGGCAGCCCAACTGCGCCTCCCCGTCCTCGGTCGGCAGCGGCGTGAGCGCGAACGCCTCCCCGGACGCGGGCCCCGGACGGAAGTAGCGGTCCTCGTAGTAGCCGGCGCTCAGCGGGATGTGGAGCTTGCGGGTGCGCGACAATAGCCGGCCACCGGGCGCGACGACCACCGCGGTGTTATAGCCCAGCCCGTCGGGCCCGTCTGGACCGTCGGCGCGCTCGTACAGCGAGGCATGCACGTACACTTGAGTCTCGGTGGCGATCCGCCGGGCAAACGAAACGGTTGGCCCGGACTGCAGATCCTCCGGCACAGCGCCCACCGCCTGCGGGCCGTCGGGGGTGACCGCGAAGTACGGCGACAGGGTCAGCTCCTGCAGGCAGACGATCCGCGCGCCCTCGTTGGCCGCCATCCGGATCCCGGCCGCCAACGCTTGCAGGTGCTCGTCGGGATCACGGCGCCAGCGCTCCTGCACCAGGCCGAGCCGGAGCGGCGCCCGCTCGGGGGGCCGGGTGCGCGCCGGCGAAGGCGGCGGCGGCCGCGCAATCAGCAGCAGCGGCTGCTCAGCCATGGCGTATCGGCACTTGCTGGGTGATGCAGTGCGGACCGCCGCCCCCGTAGGCGATCACGAGCCCCGGCACCCCGACAACCTCGCGCCCGGGATACGCTGCCGCGATCACCGCCAGCGCCTGCTCGTCGCTTTCGGCTCCCGACACCGGCACGATCAAGGCGCGGTTGCAGATGTAGAAATTCAGATAACCGGCGGCCACCGTGGCGCCCGCCACCTCGCCGTAGGGCAGGAACGGCAGCTCGGTCACGCCGATCCCCGCGGCCCGCAGGCGAGCGTAATTCTCCTGGCAGCGCTCGTGGTTGGGATTGCCTTCGGGGACGGTCTGGAGCAGGACGTGGCCGGGGCGCGTGAAGGCGGCGATCAGGTCGATGTGGCCGTCGGTGTCCCGGTCCTCCAGCAACCCCATCCCCAGCCAGAGGAAGCGGTTCACGCCGAGCAGCGCTCGCAGCTCCTCCTCGATCTGCTCGCACGACCGCGAGGGGTTGCGGTTGGGGTTCAGCAGGCACTGCTCGGTGGTCAGCAACGAGCCCTCACCGTCGGTCAGGATCGAGCCTCCCTCGAGGACCAATTTGGACTCAACGACCCGATCGCCGAGATGCCCCGCGATCAGACGGCCGAGCTCCGCGTCCCGATCCCAGCGCGGGTACTTCTCGCCCCACGCGTTGAAGCCGAAGTGCACGGCGATCCGCTCGCCGTCATCGCCGTAGGTGTAGATCGGGCCGCAGTCGCGTAGCCACGAGTCGTCGAGCCCGAGCTCCACCACCTCTACCGCAGCGCTGCAGGCAGCGCGTGCGGCCTGCGCGTCGGCTCCCGGGTTGGCGATCATCGCGACCGGCTCGAAGGCAGCGATCGCGTTGGCGACCTTGGCGTAGTCGGCCCGCGCGGGAGCGATGCAGTCACCCCACAGCTCAACTCGACAAGGCCAGCCCATCAGGGTCAGCTCGTGTGGCTCCCATTCGGCCGGAGTGCGCACGCGGGAGAATGTACCGTTCCGGCGCTTCGAAACCAGCGATGTCTGCCTACCGGCCGGCGGTCGGTGGCGCAGACATCGCTGCGGTTATCCGCCGCGGCGACTACCGGCCAGCAGCGATGGTCAACGCGGCGCCTGTATCGACATGAAGGCGGTCACGACGGCGGGGTCAAACTGCGTTCCGGCGGAGCGGCGGAGCTCGGTGAGCGCGTCGGCGCCTAGCAGCGCGCGCCGGTACGGGCGGTCCGATATCATCGCGTGCCAGGCATCGCAGACGGCGACGATTCGGGCTTCCAGCGGGATACGCGATCCTCGCAGGCCGTCGGGATAGCCGCGCCCGTCCCACCGCTCGTGGACGGCCCGCACGAGCGGCGCAACATCGGTGAGCATCGGAATGCGTGAGAGCAGCGCGTCGCCGATCGCAGAGTGCTCCTTGATCTCGTCGTACTCGGCCGTCGTCAGCGGACCAGGCTTGGAAAGCAGTTCGCTCCGCACGCCGATCTTGCCGATGTCGTGTAACAGCCCGCAATAGCTGAGCGGTCGGAGCCGCGTTTCGTCCAGCTCCAGCCGCCGCGCAACGGCTTGCGCAAGGCTCGCCACTTGCTGAGCGTGATCGGCGGTGTACGGGTCCTTCGTCTCCAGCACGTCGCAAAGGACGCCCAGCGTCGTCGCAAAAGACCGCTCCAACTCGTCAACAAGCGCGCAGCGGTGCAGCGCGGCGCCCATCTGAGCCACGACCGCTTCTGCCAGCAGCACGTCGTCCACGTCGAATCCATGCGTGCATAGCTGCTCGAGATTGAGCACACCCCAAACCACCCCGTCGACGACGATCGGCAGTGACAGCTCCGACCCCGGATCGGTCCTCGGGTCTCGTCGCAGGTAATCCTGGTCCAATCGCGTGTCTTGGATCAACGCCGTCTTGCCCGTCCGCGCGACTCGACCATTGACTCCTGACGAAATCGGCTGCTCCAGCACCAGAAAGCCGCCGTCACTCTCTGCCAGCGGACCGGCACCGGCGACGACGCGAAGCATTCCGTCGGCGTTGGCGTGCTGTACGACCGCAAGGTAGTAGCCGAACTCGGAGTGCAACTCGCGCACGACGGCCGCCGCCACAGCGGTGTCGCTATGTAGGGCGCTGAGACTGGTGGCGAGACGGCTTGCAACCGCAAGCCGTCGTCCGGTCTGTCCCCAGTCGGGCGCCACGGCGCCGCGGCGCCAGTCCTTTTGCCGATACATCTCAGCGTCCGCTGCGGTGATCAGCCGGTCAGGTGACGAACCGTCGTCGGGCCAGGCCCCGACGCCCCATGACACCCCGGTTGCGCCCACCAGCCGGTCGATGGCGGTGGCCGCGCGCGCCGCGACCGCGATCGCATCGTCTCTGTCGGCCTGCGACAGGAGCAGCGCGAACTCGTCCCCGCCGATCCGAAACGCGGCGTCTCCGGCGCGGCAGGCGGACGTCAGCGCAGCAGCGCTCGCACGCAGTACACGATCGCCCGCCGCGTGCCCCTCACGGTCATTGACCTCTTTGAAGCGGTCAAGATCGAGAACGACGACGCTGAGGATCCTCGTCGGATCTGCTTCAGCGTCGGCGACCGCGCTAGCCAAAGCTTCGCGAAACTCGCGGTGATTGAGCAGGCCGGTCAGCGGATCGCGCTTGGCCCGATGCTCGTGCTCGCCGAGCAGTCGTGCATTATCGAGGGCAATCGCGGCGTGCTCGGCAAACGCGCTCAGCGCCATCCGATCCTCACGCGCGGAGGGTTCGCCACCCTCCAAAACAAGATAACCCAGTCGGCGCCCCCGAGCGCAAAGCGGCAAGCGAGGCCGATCCTCGGTAGCATCGATGCCCGCCAGGCTGACTGATGCGCGCAGCGACGGGAATAGGCTCGCCGCCTGTTGCTCGATTCGCCGCACGCAGTCGTCCTGTCCCATGGCCGAGGCCAGATCACGCAACCCGGTGAGTAACTGCTCCTGTCGGGGGTTCACTTACCCGTTAATCGCCAACAGGCGCGGCAGGCTTACGGGCCGTGTGGCCATGCCTCGCTGGCCCGGTGGCCAAGCCACCGATCAGAGAGTCCCGCTGGGCGGGCAGACCCCAAGAAGCGGAGAAGCGGATTGCCACAGTGACCACGGTGCGTCAAGCGCTCGCAACTGAGCGGAGCGCTGGGCGTGGGGCCGTGAGGTCGGAGATTGTTGGCCTTGGGGCCAATGACACGGGCCGACGCAGCGCCAACAATCGGCGGTCGATGGGTCGGGTAATCGAAATCGGCCGTCCTGGGGTGATCGAGTGCGACGAGGTCCAATCAAACATGCGGTTGTGAGCTTCGGGAGGTTCAAAGCGTGAGCACGGCCGGTGCCACCAACTCAGGCACTGCAGACTGTTGTCATCCTCGCGTTCGCGCTTGGGTGCGAGAGACCGCACGGCTCACGCGCCCCGAGGCGGTGTACTGGTGTGACGGCTCCGAGGCGGAGTACGAGCGGCTGTGCAAGCTCCTCGTCGACGCCGGCACGTTCCGGCGACTGTCCGATGTCAAGCGCCCCAACTCCTACCTCGCGTGGTCAGATCCGCTTGATGTCGCGCGAGTCGAGGATCGCACGTTCATCTGCTCGGCCCGTCAGGCAGACGCCGGACCGACGAACAATTGGCGTGAGCCGGCGCAGATGCGCGCACGGCTGGGGGGTCTGTTCGATGGCTCGATGAGGGGCCGCACGATGTACGTCGTGCCGTTCTCGATGGGACCGCTGGGATCGGACCACTCATACGTCGGCGTGGAGCTCACCGACTCGCCGTACGTGGCGGTGTCGATGCGGATCATGACTCGCATGGGCCGGGCTGCGTTGGACGCGCTCGGCGAGGACGGCGAGTTCGTGCCGTGCGTGCACTCGGTAGGAATGCCGCTCACGCGAGACAGGCACGATGTTCCATGGCCGTGTAACGCGGACAACAAGTACATCGTCCATTTCCCCGAGACGCGGGAGATCTGGTCCTTCGGCTCGGGCTATGGCGGCAACGCGCTGCTGGGCAAGAAGTGCTTGGCGCTTCGGATGGCATCGGTGATCGCGCGCGACGAGGGCTGGCTCGCCGAGCACATGCTGATCCTGAAGCTAACCTCGCCGCAGGGCACGGTCAAGTACGTCGCAGCCGCATTCCCGTCGGCGTGCGGCAAGACCAACCTTGCGATGCTGGTTCCCACTCTGCCTGGCTGGAAGGTGCAGACCATAGGCGACGACATCGCATGGATGAAGTTCGGCGCGGGCGGCCGTCTCTACGCAATCAACCCGGAAGCCGGGTTCTTTGGTGTCGCTCCGGGCACGAGCGAGCGGACGAACCCTAATGCGATGACCATGATCCAGCGCGACGCACTGTTCACCAATTGTGCGCTAACACCCGATGGCGATGTGTGGTGGGAGGGCATGACCAAAGACGCTCCAAACCACCTGCTCGATTGGCGCGGCGAAGAGTGGACGCCTGGCTCCGGCTCGGCGGCCGCGCACCCGAACGCGCGGTTCACCGTCTCGGTGGCCCAATGTCCCGTCGTCGCGCCGGAATGGAATAACCCGGCGGGCGTGCCGATCGACGCGCTCGTGTTCGGCGGGCGGCGCGCGACCGTCGCGCCATTGGTGCGCGAAGCGTTCGACTGGCCCCACGGCGTGTTCCTCGCGGCTTCGATCAGCTCCGAAACGACGGCGGCAGCCGGGGGCACAGTCGGCGAGTTACGCTTCGATCCGTTCGCGATGCTCCCGTTCTGCGGCTACAACATGGCCGACTACTTCGCCCACTGGCTCGAGATCGGCCGCAGGGACGGAGCCGACCTGCCGAAGATCTTCCATGTGAACTGGTTTCGCAAGGGTGCGCAGGGCGAGTTCCTGTGGCCTGGCTTCGGCGAGAACGCGCGCGTGCTGGAATGGATCTTTCGGCGTTGCGAGAGTAACGCCGGAGCGCGCAAGACACCGATTGGGCTGGTTCCCGCCCCCTACGATCTCAACCTACGCGGCATGGACATCACACCGAGCGCGCTCGCCGAGATCCTCGAAGTCGACGCCGTCAGCGCGCGCGCGGAGCTGGGACAGATCCGGGAGTACCTTACGCAGTTCGGTGAACGACTACCTGACGAGCTCAGCGCTCAAATCGTCAGTGTCGAGCAGCGATTGAGCGAATGGAATGAGCCCTTCGCGCGACGCACCCCCGTTCAGTAACAGGGTTCCGGGGTTCTTTCCTCCGCGGCTGTGCGCGAGCTTCGGGGTGTAGAGCATGCCGATCGGCGCGAACCCCGCGAACCTGTCGAACGCGCGTTGACGTGATCCTTTACCACCCGGACTCGCAGGCCGCATGGCTTGCGTTGCGGCGGATCGTGCGATCAGGTGAACGGGTTCTCGACCCGGACTCCTGCGTAGTCCTCGCCGACGCTGAGATCCTCTGAGAGGACGACATCACATCCAAGCGCGCGTCCGGCTTCGATGATCGCCGCGTCCCAGTAGGAGATCCCGAAGCGCTGGCGGGTCGCGAGGGCGGCAAGCACCACGGCGGTCGTGATCTCCTGGACTCGGAAGCGCAGGAACGACTCGACCAGCTTCACGGCCTGCTCATGCGGTAGTGGATCCGGGCGGCTCGCGCGGGTCGCTTGGACGTAGAACTCCTGGAGCACCTGGACCGACAGGCCCAGGTCGCGGCTGGCGAGGACCTCGTTCGCGCGGCCGGCCTTGTCGCGTTCCGCCGGATCGCGTGAAACCGCGTACAGCAGTACGTTCGTGTCAACGAAACGCACGCCCGTGGATCTCGTCGCGGCCTACGCGATCGCGGGCGCTGAACCGATCGATCTCCCTCTGGACCTGATGCTGCTGGGCCTCGAGCCGGGCGAACTCGGCATCCCGATCTGACAGCGAGCGTAGATACTCAGCGACGAGCGCGCTGACAGAGCTGCCGCGCTTGGCAGCTCGGATCCTCGCCTCTCGATAGACGTCGTCGGGCACCGAGATGGTGATGTTCTTCACTTCTGCTCCACAGTACCACAGATATTGTGGAGCACAGCCTCGACTGACAGCAGTGCTGGAGGTGCCTCGGGGTGACGGACGCGTACGAGCCACCAAGGCTCGAGGCGGCGCCGGCGTTCACGATACTGGCCAATCTCGAGCTCACGGTGACTGGCGCCGGGCTGACGCACGCCGACCGGCTCGTGCTCGATCGGTACGCGGAGCAGACCTCCGACCGCGTCTGGCGGCTCGGTCGCGACAAGCTCCTGGCCGCCGTCGAGCAGGGAGAGTCACCTAGTGCCGCTGCTGGTGCTCCTGTTCGCCGGCATCGCTGTCGCGACCGCGGCGGGACGCCAGTCGATGTCAACCCATGGACCACAAGGGTTCGCCGAGGCGGCATACGCGTGCCTCTCCCAAGCCCAGAACAACGGGTCTGCGTTCGCGGGCTACAGCGGCTTCGTCCAGCCCCTCGCGGGCAACCTGGGTTCACACGGAATCGCCTTCGCGGACCTCGCCGGCGGCGTGGTGATGACGCTCGGACGGTTCGTGCCGATCCTCGCCGTGCTCGCGCTCGCCGGCTCGATGGCCCCGCGCCGGATCGCTCCCCAAGGACTCGGAACTCTGCGAACCGACACGCCCACGTTCGTGATCTTCCTGATCGGGTTCGTCATGATCTTTGCCGTGCTGACCTTCCTGACGGTGCTCGTGATCGCACCCTTCGCCGAGGCCCTCAGTTCGCAGATGCTGGGCTAGTCCGAAGGTTTCGAGGCTAGTCGGCCGCAGCCACGCCTGCGAGTCGGGCGAGTCGCGAACGATGTGCCCGTGCACACACTCGTAACCTGCAGCCGACCCGGCGTTGGCCGGTCCCTCAGCCGGTGTTGCGAAGCCCGCTGGCGATACCGTTGATCGTCAGCAGGCTGACGCGCTCGAGCTGGACGTCGCTCGCGTTGCCGGAAGATCTTCGCCGGCGCAGCAGCTCGATCTGCACGAACGAGAGGGGGTCGACGTACGGGTTGCGGCGATCGATGGATGTCTGCAGGAGGGGCTCTGAGTCCAGCAGGCGATCGTTGGCTCGGATCAGCTTCAGCTCCCGATGGGCCAGCTCGAACTCCGCTTGCAGCGTCTGCCAGATCCGATTGCGCGCATGCTCGTCATCCCAGAGCTCGGCGTATTGCTGCCCGATCCGCGTGTCGGCCTTCGCACATGCCATCTCGGCGTTCGAGATCAGGCTGGCGAAGAACGGCCATTCAGCCAGCATTCTCCGAAGCAAGCCGAGGCCGTGGCGCTCACGTGCAGCGGCGAGGGCTGTGCCCAACCCGAGCCACGCGGGGAGGATGATCCGTGACTGCGTCCAGGAGAACACCCACGGGATCGCGCGCAGCGCGTCGATCCCGCCGTCGCTCTGGCGCTTGGCAGGACGCGATCCGAGCCGCAAGCGCGATATCTCTTGTACCGGCGTCGCCGCCGAGAAGAATCGCGCGAAGTCCGCGTCCTCGTGGACGGTGGAGCGGTAGACGCGGGCGGAGCTCTCGGCCATTTCCTCGACGACGTGATGGAACTCGAGCCCTGGCCCGAGTGCGGGGGCCGCGGTGGTCCCGGCGAGCAGCGTCGCGCTCGCCGTAAGCTCGAGCTCGCGGTGTGCTATCTCAGGAACGGAGTACTTGGCCGTCAGCACCTCGCCTTGCTCGGTCATCTTCAGACGACCATCGACCGTACCGGGCGGGAGCCCGAGGATGGCGCCGGTCGTCGGGCCGCCGCCGCGGCCGACGGCGCCACCCCGACCATGGAAGAACACCCAGCTGATGCCGTGCCGGCGCAGCACCTCGGCGATGCGTGTCTGAGCGCGGTACGCACCCCACGCCGAGGCTACGTAGCCAACGTCCTTGTTGGAGTCGGAATAGCCGACCATCACCTCCTGCTCGTCCCCCACCGCCGCGACCGCGGCCCGATACACGGGTTGTGAGAGAGCCACGTCCAGCGTCTCCGCCGCGCACGCGAGGCTGGCGCCGGCTTCGAACAGCGGCACGATCCTGATCATCGCCTGTGCCCCGCCGGCGCGAGCGAGACTCGTCTCCTTCATCAGCAACAGCACCTCGAGCAGGTCGGCCGCACCTTCGGTGCCTGAGATGACGTATGTCTTGATCGCCCCGCGGTGAGCGCCGGTCAACGCGGCGTGCATCATTCGAAAGGTTTCGACGGTTTCGCGCGCGCTCGCCGAGAAGTGAGAGATGTCGGCCGGAATCAAGGGCCGTCGATCCGCGATGTCCCGACACAAAAGCTCGATTCGCTGCCGTTCGGCAAGTGACGCGTAGTCGGCGCAGATTCCGAGTGTCGCGTAGATCTCGGTCAGCGTGCTGCGGTGGATCCGCGCGTGTTCGCGTACGTCCAGCTGAGCATAGTGAAAGCCAAACACCTCGACTTGCCGGATAACGTCGCGCAGGTCGCCCGCAGCGGTGAACTCGCCACCGTGTTCCAGCAGGCAATGCTGCACGCGGCGCAGGTCGGCGAGTAGCTCGAAGGGCTCGGCGTAGCCGGCAGGGAGATCATGCCGGGCCGTGGCGCGGACACGTTCGCGAACGAACGTGAGCGCCCGCCGATACGGCTCCTCGGAATTCAGCTCCCGTAGCTGGGCCGCAAGCTCCGGGAAGCGTTCGGCTCCAGCCTGCAGGATCGGCTCGAGGCCCTCGGCGCGACCGCTGACGCGCTCGGACAGCGACAGCCGGCCGGCGAGCAGCTCGACCCTCGCTTCCAGGAACCTGAGGCATTGCTCGCGCATCAGCTCGAGCGCAGCCACCGTCGCCTCCGGGGTCACGTAGGGGTTTCCGTCCCGGTCGCCACCGATCCACGAGCCGAGCGTCAGCAGCGGCGGAACTTCGATCC
This sequence comes from Solirubrobacteraceae bacterium, assembly GCA_052147535.1. Lineage (GTDB taxonomy): Bacteria > Actinomycetota > Thermoleophilia > Solirubrobacterales > Solirubrobacteraceae > Palsa-465. Next base: position 13,414 of record JBKQKK010000070.1, read on the forward strand.
CGGCATTGGGGAAGCGCACCTCGATCGCCCGCTCCAGATCCCGGTACACGCGCGGGATCGTGTCGGCGAGCGTGGTCGTGAAGTGCACGAGACCGCCGCGCACCTCGTCCATCACGGTCAGCGAAATCGCTCGCAGCTCATCTGATCCCCACAGCTCCTGAACGGTCGCCGTGATCCGCTCCCGCGCCTCGACCGGATCCATCCCGGCGTGCTCGTCGAGCTCGCGCAGGACTCTGAAGACGCGCGCGAGCTTCTCGATCGCAGTCCGGCGCCGAGCCTCCGTCGGGTGTGCGGTCATCACCACACGCACCTCAGACCGATCGAGCAGCGTCTGCAGCTCGGCCGCGTCGACCCCTTGCTGTGCCAGTGTGTCGACGGCCGCGCGCAGCGAACCCGCCCGCGGTGCCGGCGACGCGTGCGCTGTGCGCTTGCGGATCCGCCGCACCCGCTCGTTGTCCTCGGCTAGGTTGAGGAGCTGGAACCAGCGCGTGAGCGACCGGACGAGGACCTCTATCTGCTCGAGCTCGAGGCCAGCGACCAGCTCGGCCAGCGCACCGGGCGCCGAAGCCTCCCCCGCCCTGGTGGCCCGCGCCAACGCGACCGCCTGCTGCACCAACTCCAGCGCCTGCTCGCCGTCGCTGTGGCGAATCACGTCGCGCAGGACGTCAGCGAGGAGCATCTCGTCAGCGAGAAAGTCTCGTGCCACCGCGGGTCCTGCGCTGGAGCGGACGGCATCCATAAACGGCGCGCTCACCGCGCTCAGCGCCAATGCATCGACGGGAAGCTCGCCGGCAGCCGCTTATCGAGACGCCAGTCCGCGCGCAGCACCGCGCCACCGTTGATCCGGTTCATGGCCGAAGTATCCCCAGTCCCGCTCTCCACCGTTACTGGCCCTATCTATCTATATCGCTGTGGACCATATGTCGCTGTGGACCAGCGACGCTGGGCTTGTCCTCGAAGCCAGCGCCCCGGGCCCTGGAGATGGCCCAAGCGGCCGCCTCGCGACGATGGCGGTGACGCTCTCGATGAGGGCGAACCCCTGCCCCCTCGAGATGGATCGGCGCTGAGTGCCGGAAAGCTCCTGCAAGCCGCGGCGCGCCCACACGACCTCCGCACCGTTGCGGAGCACGGGTGACAGTCGCCTCCGGTTTCGCGGGTAGCGCGGGCTTGGTGGGTCAGCGGGGAAAGCCGCAACGCTGGCGGCGCGGTCGGCGCACGGCCAGCTGGCGGCGCGGTCGCCGCACGGCCAGCTGGCGGCATGTTCGAGCGAGCAATCCGCCCGCGCACGGGTCGCTTGCTCGCTCGAGCACGGTTTTCGTGTCCGAGCGAGCAATCCGCGGTCTGACTGCAGCGGTTGCGCGCTCAGACAGGTCCGAGGGGGTGATGCCGGCGAGCGCCACGCCACGCGGACTACGGTCGCGGGTTGTGGGACACACGGACGCCACGCACGGCACCGACCGACACGAGCAGCCCGGCGGCGAGGGTTACGCCGAGCGCGCCGAACCCGATCGCGGACTTGATCAGCCCCACAAGCAACGCGAGGGTTTCGCGATCCGCAAATACGCGCCGACTGGCGTCGCGACTGCCGCTGGGCGACGGTGGTCCTCTCCCCGTGAGGTCGTGAGGTGACGCGGTGCAGTGCTCTCACGGAGGGGAGCACTGCGCTGCCGACTTGGCACTGCTGGCTTGGGTTTCGCGCCCGAGCGCGGGCGGGTATCACGCGGCGATCGGGTCGAGCTCCTGGTTCCGCGCTGTGACGAGTTCTGGTTGCTCACGCTCGATCTGGTGCTCGCGTACGAGCCACAAGGCGAGTACCGCGCCGGCGAAGGCCAGCATCGCGCCGATCACGAGGATCGTGTTTAGGCCGCTCAGGAAGCCTTCGCGGGTCGCGCCCGCGAGGACCGCGCGGGTCGCGTGGGGCAGGCCAGCGAGGGCCTGCCCGAGCCGGCCATCGGAGGCGGCTTCGAGCAATTGGCGGGGGTGAGCGCCGGCGGCTGCGGGAGTGCCGGACGCCAACGTCGAGATCTTCTCAGCGCCGCGGCCGAGGAAGATCGCGCCCCAAGCCGCGACGCCAACGGCGACCCCGACCTGCCGGAACGTGTCGTTGATTCCGGCCGCCATGCCGCTGCGCTCCTTTGGCACGACGCTCACGGCGACGTCGGCGATCACGGGGTTCAGCAGACCGATCCCGACGCCGGAGACTATAAAACCTGGCAGAAGCGCCGTCCAGCCCGAGGCCGAGCTGAGTCCTGACATCAGCAACAGCCCGCCGCCAACTCCGGTGAGCCCGATCGCCATCAGGATGCGTGCCTGCATCCGCGCCATCAGCACGACGGCGAGCGGCGCGACGAAGAACGGCACCAGCGTGACGGGCAGGTAGCGAAGCCCCGCCTGCAACGGCGAATAGCCGAGGTAGTTCTGGAGGTAGAGGGTCAGGTACAGGAACAGCGCGAACAGCGAGGCGGAGACCGCGAACGCGGCGAGTTGGACCCCTGTGAACGCGGGGCTACGGAATAGCCCGAGCGGGAGCATCGGCTCTGGGACACGCCGCTCGATCACGGCGAACGCCACGAGCATCACCGCGGCTGCGGCGAACAGGGTAAGGATCGGCACGCTTGCCCAACCGTTGTCGTTACCCCGCAGAAGCCCCAGCACCAGCAGCAGCAGCGCTGTACTGAAGCTCGCGAGCCCGAGCCAGTCGATACGGGTCGCGTTGGGATCGCGTGACTCCCGCAGCTTTGCGAAGCTCACCGCGATCGCGGCTATCCCGATCGGCACGTTGAGGAAGAACACCCAGCGCCAGCCGAGGGCTTCGGTGATCGCACCGCCGAGGAGTGGTCCAACGGCCACCGCTGCTCCGATCGTTGCGCCGTAGACGCCCATTGCCATCGCGCGCTCTCTGCCCGCCGCGAACTCCTGCGCCACCAGCGCGAGCGAGACCGCGAACATCGCCGCGCCGCCGACGCCCTGCACGGCGCGTGAAATGTTCAGGAACATAGGGTCAGGCGCGAGCCCGGCGGCGAGCGAGGCGACCGCGAAGATCCCCAGCCCAGCGGCGAATACAGCACGGCGCCCGACACGATCGGCGATCGAACCCGCGGTCAGCACGATCGCAGCGAGCGCCAGCGTGTACGCATCGATCACCCATTGCAGGTCTGTGAAGCTCGCCGACAGGTCCCTTTGGATCGAGGGCAGCGCCGTATTCACGACCGTGATGTCCAACAGGAGCATGAATGTCGCGACGCTCACCGCGAGTAGGGTCCACCACTTTCTGGCCATCAAATACCTCCCGTTTTGGTGGTAAACTTATAAGGCAGCCTTGTAAGGCTTCCAGACTGTTCGTGCACCTTATCAGGAGTCCTGACTAAATGGCAAGTTATCTCTACGGAACCTCGCACGACCCGCTCATCCGCTTGTTGAGCCTCGCCCTCGACGACTTCACCGCCGAGCTCTCCAAACGGGTCGCGGCGACGGCCTACGCCGACATTCGGGTAAGCCACGGATGTGTGTTTGGCAACATCGACCCGGACGGCTCACGGCTCACGGACCTAGCCGAGCGCGCACACATGACCAAGCAAGCCGTCGGCGAGGTCACCAGCGACCTGGAGCAGCGCGCCTACGTCGAGCGTGTGCCCGACCCGAGCGACGGCCGGGCCAAGATCATCCGTCTGACCGCGCGCGGCCGCGACGCCCAGGCAATCGGCCGCGACCTGATCGACGACATCGAGCGTGACTGGGCCGAGCGGTTCGGCGCCGAGCGGATCGCAGGACTCCGCGACGCGCTCGAGGCAATCACAGCCGAGCGCCTCGGCGCGATCCCGTCCTAAGTAGCCGACCAGCCGACCACCCAAACACCGTCGCGCCCCCACTCACCGACAACCGAGCGCGGAGGTTGGGTCGGCGCGTTCGCAGCTGGCTCGCCTGCGGGCGAGCCTTCACCGCCCGACTCCCGCAGCCCGGCGAACTGCGTTCGAGGCGACGCCGAGCCACATAACCCTTCCCACCGTCCAACACCTCCGAGGGGTTATCCGATGTTTCGGATAACCGTCTCGCCCAAGAACGAGCACGAAGTCTGACGCGAGCAGGCCTTCGCGTTCAGTCGGTGGCGATTCGTAGCACGGCGCCCGCGTCTGCAGTGCTGTGGCTGATGAAGATCGCTGGCATCGGATGAGCCGCGGCCTGCTTCACGCGTGGCCCGTACGGCGGCCAACGGCGGGTCCAAGATAGGCTTCCACTGTATG
>JBKQKK010000071.1:0-7138 GCA_052147535.1 Solirubrobacteraceae bacterium
GGACAACGCCGGCAGCTACGCGGACTCGGCGACTGCGCGTAGCGAGTGTCCGGAGAGCTTTGGGAGCAGCTCGGCGGGTAGCTGCGTACGCTCTACCGCCCATCAGCTGCAGCTCGTATTAGAGTCACAGCGGTTCGTGTCGATCCTCTGTATTGAAGTTCCTGTCCACCAAGATCGATTTGGTGTTGAGCACAATCGCGAACAGCCTGTGACGGATCAGATGCAAAGCCCGTTGGTCAGCTTGGCGACTGGCATTCGGTAAGGCTCGGAGCGCATGAGCGGCTTACGAGCTCGCATGAGACGGTCCACAGCGCCCCTCTGTGGTCTGAATGAGCAGCAGTGTCGGCGCCGCGGGTCGCTTGATGGGATGCGCTTACGCGTCGGCGGCGAGCCGCGCGTCTGACGCCGGCCTATCGAAGCCTCAAAGCGCTGCTAGTTTGGAACGCGAGCATCCACGTCGGGGTCGTCGGCGCCGACGATGGTCGAGACGGCCGCCCGCGTTTCCGCTCACGCCGGTGCCGATCCCTAACCCCAGCATCTCGAGCGGTAGCACCGTGAGTGTGAGCGGCGGAACCCTCACGGCGCAGCGGATCACGAGCCGGTGATCCCGATAGGCGGTTCCGCGGCTTCTGCAGGCCGGCAACGGTGCGAGAAATGGGCTGAAGTTGATCGTGTCCCTGGCCCGTGCTGATGCGATAGCGGGACCCGCGCCGCCGGGGGCACCGGGGCCCTTCGCCAAGAACACGGCGGCAGTGGCCTGCGCGCAGACGTCTCCTGGCTGCGCCGCATCGGGCCTCGGTCCCGCGCATGATGTCGCCACGAATCGGAGCCGGCCCCAAACAGGAACGCACGCGCTCGACAACCGCCTCCGGTACCCTGGTCCTCGCGCGGGAAGTAGCCCAGCCGCTGATCTTCAACGCCACCACCAGGCCCAGAAGATGCTCAGCCGAGCGACTTTGCTGCCACTGGACCCGAAGGCGCCTCGGAGCCCGCCCTACAGGCGAGCTCGAGGAAGATGTTGAACGGCGTCTCGGTCTCTCTTATCGGTGCACGCTCGCCAGTAGCCCGGCGTAGGAGCGGACGAGCGCCGCTCGTTCGAGGTCGATCAGCGGGCTGTGTTGCTTGTAGCCCTGGCGCACCCACCGGTCTGAGTAGCGCATTGCTAGGACGCGCTGCTCGGCAGCCACGCGGACGTCGGCGGCGGGCACCTGATAGGCGTAGGAGTACAGCGCGGCGAGCGCCTCCACGAGGGGGCGCTCGTCGGCGTGTATGACCGCGTCTTGGTCGGTAGGGTTGTTAGGAGTGGCCGGCTCGTCGGTGTGCTGGTGCTCGCGGTGAACGCGCCACCACTCCACCTCGAGCCGCGCAGCCTCGGCCGGGTCGAAGCGCTCGCGGTGGCGCCGCTTCACGAGAGCGTAGAAGCGCTCCATCGCCCGCCGCGCGCCGTCCGGATCGTTGTCGGGGAACGGCGCCCACAGCTGGTTGGCGCGCAACACGAGCCATGCGCCATAGACGGTCGAGGGCCACGGCAAGCCGAACGTGTGTCTGGTCAGCGACAGCGCCCCGCGCAGGAACCTGAGCCACTCGCGCCGGTAGTAGGCAACCCACACCGCGCATTCGAGCGTCCCCACGAGACGCGGGTCGAATGCGCGGTGTGGCTTGATCTGTGCGCCGGACCGCCTCATCGGTTGCAGGCGATGTGCTCGACGATCGACTGCGCGGCGGTGACTGGATGGGCTCGCGGACCGGCCGCGCTGACGCCCTGGAACTGACCGGTGACGGTCCACTGATGCGACTCGGGGCAGCTCGGCGGCGTCCGCAGCCAGACCTGCGCTCCGGAGCCCCCGCCGATCCGGGCGCTGAAACCCGTCGGGATGATCTTCCCGTCGAGCGTCGGGACGCTCAGCACCAAGCTCGCGCCGTGGGCGACGCCGACGAAGTACTGCTTGAGGGGCTGGCCGTTCTGCTCGGCGGCGAACACGAGGTGCCCGCGCACGGCGTAGATGCCGATCTCGTAATGCACCGCAAGCCCCGAGTAGACGCTATCGGCCGAGCCCGTCCCGATCCGGGTACGGGCCGGGCAGGCGCCCTCGGCGCCCTGCGCAGCAAGCGCAGTGTCGCTCGCGTTGCACTGCGGGAGGGCGCTCAAGCGGACGGTGGTTCCCTGCGGGAGGCTCACGGTTTGGCGAACGAACGGCGCTTCGGTGATCCCAGGCTCGGGTGGATCGCCGTTTGTGAGCAGCACGAGCCCGGTCCAAGCACCGGTGTGCTTCGTATTGAACTGCGCGGTGAACTTCGTCGCTTCGCCTAGCCCGACGGCGGCGACGCCGCTTGCCGCCAGCGCACCGAGGAGCAGCCCGGCGAGTGCGAGGGTGCGAATCAGTCGTGTCATCGTCGCCCCCTATTGCACCGGAATGTTCTGGTTGAGCCGGAACAGGTTGTCAGGGTCGAAGCGCTGCTTGAGCTTGACCAGCCGCGCGTACTTGTGCTCACCGTAGGACGCGCGCAAGCGGCCGTTCTCATCGTCCGCGACGAAGTTCGCAAACGCGGTCCCGGCACCGTGCGGCGCGATCACCGCCGCGAGCCATCGCGACCACTCGATGTTGCGCTGGTCCTCGGCCGGGTCCATCCACATTGACAGGCAGAAGTACAGCCATGGCGCGTCGACGGCGGCGAGCGCGATATCCCTACCGACCGACTGCGCGACCGCGCCGCCCTGCACGCGCGCGATCCGCGCTTCGGGGTCGACCTGCACGGAGTTCATCGGCCGCAGGTCGATCACGATGCCGCCGTCGCAGGTGCTGTAGCCCGGCGTCGAATGCGACCCGCACCGGACTGCGAGCAGCAGACCGCGCTCGCCCGCGAACGTCACCGCCGCGGCGACGTCCGCGGTCTCCGCGCAGCGCACGACGACCGCCGGAGAGCGATCGATCATCCCGTTGAAGACCCTGCGCGCCTCGTCATACGCCGCGTCGCCCGGCGCGATCACCTCGCCCGTGACCTGCGCGCGCAGCAGGTCGAGGTCCAGCTCGGAGCTGGCTACCGGCTGACTGGTAGCCGACATCGATTCTCCTTCCCCAATTTGCAGCTGTGAACTTGCTGCAGGCAGGATGCAGCGCCAGCGCGAGCGCTCGCATCGGCCGAATTGCCTAAATCGACCGCCGGCGCCCGCCGCCCGCGCGTACCGCATTTCGAAGCCCGAGGCGCGCCCGCGCCGCCCACCCGGCCCAGCCCTCCGCTCGACATCCAGCGGCTGATGGCGATCACCGCCAAGCATCACGTCGAGCTGCTGTGACTGTTAGCAAGCCGTTAGCATCGGCCGCTTGGAGCATCTGTTTCGGCTTGTCGAACTGCTCGGGGCGCTGTCGTTGACAACAGACCTGGGTGCCGGGGTCCCGTTCGAGAAGGGGCTTCGCACGTGCGCCGTCGCGGCGCGGCTCGCGGACGTGCTCGACCTGGCTCCCGCGGACCGCCGCGCCGCGTACTTCGCCGCGCTCCTGCGTTCGCTCGGGTGCACCGCGCACGCTTCGGTGTTCGCCGAGATGTTCGATGACGACGTCGCACTTCAGCGCGAGCTCAAGGTGTTCGACGTCGCCGACCCGGACATGCTCTCCGCGCAGAGAGCGCGCTTCAGCGGGTGGGCTGGGACGGCGCGCGCCGAGCAGCTCGTCGAGCGCTTCGCGACCGAGGTCCCGGCTCACGGCGTCGAGCTGGCCAGCGGCAGCTGCGAGGTCAGCGCCGCGCTCGGCACCCGGCTCGGGCTGCCGGCCGGTGCGATCGCGGCGCTCGACGAGGTCTATGAGCGCCACGACGGCAAGGGTTTCCCCACCGGTCACGGCGGCGACCAGCTGACGCTCGCCGCGCGGGTCGTGCACGTTGCCGAGCAGGCCGTCGTCACACACTACGAGGGCGGCGCGGCGGCGGCCGCGCGCGAGGTCGCCAGGCGGGCGGGCGGCCATCTCGATCCTGACATCTGCACGGCGTTCGTCGAGCACATCGAGTGGGTCCTCGGCGCACTCGACGAGCTCGACATGCTCGCCGCCGTGCTCCAGGCCGAGCCGCCGCCGAGAATCAGCGTTCGCGCGAGCGACCTCGACCGCGTCTGCCACGCGTTCGCGACCTTTGCCGACCTGAAGGGTCGCTACCTGCTCGGCCATTCGACGCATGTGGCCGAGCTCGCCGACCGCGCCGCGGAGCTCAGCGGCTACGGCGACGAGGCGCGCGCGACCGTGCGGACCAGCGCGCTGCTGCTCGATCTCGGTCGCGCGGGCGTATCCAGCTCGGTCTGGGACCGCCCCGGACCGCTCGGCCCGGTCGAGTGGGAGCGCGTGCGGCTGCATTCATATTGGACCGAACGGATCCTCTCGCGCTGTCGGGCGCTTGCACGGGTCGCGCCGCTCGCGGCCGCGCACCACGAGCGGCTCGATGGCAGCGGCTATCACCGCGGCGCGCGCGGGATCGAGCTTTCCAGCGGCGCTCGCCTGCTCGCGGCGGCGGACGTGTTTGCGGCGCTCACCGAGCGGCGGCCGCACCGGGAGGCACACACGCTCGCGGACGCGGCGCGCGAGCTGCGCGACGAGGTCGTCGCCGGCAGGCTCGACGCCGAAGCCGCCGGCGCCGTCGTCGAGGCCGCCGGCCTCCCGCGCCGGCGCGCCGCGTGGCCCAACGACCTCACCGACCGCGAAGTCGAGGTCCTGCGGGTTCTGGCGCGCGGGCTCTCCAACCGCGAGATCGCCGAGACGCTGGTGCTCTCACCGCGGACGGTGCAGCACCACCTCGCCAGCGTCTACGACAAGATCAACCGGCGCACGCGCGCGGGCGCGGCCGTGTTCGCAATCGAGAACGGGCTCGTGCCGGCCGGCGCCGATATTTAGGCAATTCGGCCGATGCGCCGGGGGCGGCGAGCGGCGATCCTGCCGCCATGCCATCGATCGACGAACGACTCGACGTCAGCCCGGTCGGGATCGAGTTCGTGCTCCGGCCGGCGGGCGTGCAGGCCGCGTCGGACGAGCTCGTTTTCGATGTGATCGGGCGGCCCGGGGGGTTCATCACGAACCCGCTCACCAGCCGCCACGTGCACACCACCCAGAGCGAGCGCTACGACGTGCTGGCGGGCGCGATGCGGGTGGCGCTGGACGGGCGCATGCACGTGCTGCGCGCCGGCGACCATCTGACCGTCCCCGCCGGCAAACCGCACCGGCAGCTCCCGGCTGAATCGGAGCCTGGACATGTTCGCGTCACCGTCAAGCCGGCCGGCCGAACCGAGGAGTATCTGCGATATCTCGCGCAGCTGGCGCGGGACGGTCAGTTCAACCGCCTGGGCCTGCCGCGAGCGCTCGCCGGTGCGCGGATGCTGCTCGAGTTCGCCGACGTGGGGTACGCGACGCTCGCGCCGCTGGCGCTGCAGCGCGCCGCAGCAGCTGCATTGCTTCGGGTCTGGCGGGAGTACGCGTTCGTCGATCAGTGGGACGTGGCCGCGGCGCCCGAGGCGGTGTACGACGTCCTCGTCGACGGTCACACGTACCCGCGCTGGTGGCGCCCGGTGTACATCGATGTAGCGACCAACGGACCGCCCGTCGTCGGCTCGGTCTCAAGCCAGCATTTCAAAGGGCGACTCCCCTACCACCTGCACACGCGCTCGAAGCTGACGCGGCTGATCCCTGGCGAGCTGATCGAGGCGGATGTCGACGGCGATCTGCGCGGCCGCGGCATCTGGACGCTGGCGAGCATCCCGGGCGCTACCCACATTCGCTTCGACTGGACCGTCCACGCCGACCGGCCGCTGCTTCGAATCCTCACGCCGCTGCTGCGACCGGCGCTGCGCGCAAACCACAACTGGGCGATCGCGCGGGCGATCGACGGGCTCGAGCCGTACGTGCTGTCCACAACCAACACAAGAGGAGATTCGATGTCAGACGCAAACGAGGCACTCGTCCGCCGGTTCTTCGAGGAGTTCTGCAATCGGCGCCGCAGCGAGATCGCCGAGGAGATCATCGCCCCCGATTACGTCTCACACGGTCCGCAGGCACCGCCCGCCGAGGGCCCTGAGGAAGTGATCGCGCGTGTCGGCCTCTACCAGGAGGCGCTCGACGGCCACTGGGACGTCCAGCAGATGGTCTCCACCGGGGATTACGTGATCGCACGCTGGGTCGGCAGCGGGACGCATCGCGGCGAGCTGATGGGCATCGACCAGACCGGCAAGCCGATCTCCGTGGACGCGATCTCAATCTTTCGGATCGCGGACGGCAAGATCGCCGAGGAGTGGACGGCGTGGGACGCGCTCGGCCTGCTCCAGCAAGTGGGCGCCGTGCCGGCCGCGGCCTGAGGACCGATGCTCAGCACCGGAGACAGGTTCGAGAACCGCACGACGGAGGACGTGCTCGAGATCGTTCACGCCCCCGACAACGGCGATCGGGCACTCCTCGTTCGCCGAGTGCTGCGACCGGGAGACGGCAAGACGATCGCGCACGTCCACCGCGACTATGGCGAGCGGTTCGTGGTGGAGTCGGGCCGTGAGGAACATCCGTGGTCGCGGTAGGGACAGCCCTTCGCCTTGTGGGCTCGGGCTGCCCCCCGCACGGATCCCAGCGTGCGGAATTACCGCACTGGGCTCCTGCCTTGGGTGATGGCGGCGAATCGCTGCTCGGGCCAGGGATGCAGGATCTTGGGCTTTGGTAGCCATCGGTCAGCGAGGAGCCACATCCGCGCCCAGGTCAGCCGGTCGCGTTGGCTGCGTCGCCGTAGCGTGCACAACCAGTTCCGGATGATCTGTCGACGGAAGGCGTCGAGCGCCTCGCTGTTGTCGGGCACCGCGTAATACCGGTAGTGCCCACGCAGGACGCTGGCGAGCCAGCAGCCCTGCTCGGGGATGGGCTGGTGCATGCGTCGCCGCATCTCGAGCCGGTTGGCTCGCAGCTTCGCGCGCACCCGTTTGGAGTCGGTGATCCGCTTCAGCTTGAACCGTCCCTTCCTGGTCTTCCCGCACGCGTGCGTGAAGCCGAGGAACTGGAACCTGCGCCACGAGGCGCCATGCGAAAGGAGATGAAGGACGAAAGACATCTCATCCGTGCCGGCTGGAATGCCGGCCCCGGGCTGATGCAGCGGTCCGGAGAAGCTGGGGACGGCCGAGGCGCGGGAT
>JBKQKK010000072.1:0-60508 GCA_052147535.1 Solirubrobacteraceae bacterium
CTACGCGGGTCGGCGCGCGACGACCGTGCATGCCGACTACCAGCGGGTAGTCGACCGCCGGCTGCGCTACGCCTGCGCCGGCGGGATTCGCTCAACGGGACTGAGCGCGTCGATGGCGATCGCCGAATGGATCCGCGACCAGCTTGACGAAGCTGGTCTACCGCTGCGTCGCCGCGCGCTCGCGCTGCCCGAGATCCGGATGCCGAACATCGGCGAGTCAGCTCTGCGCCCGTATCAGGACGGGTCGCTGATCGCCGAGGATCCCGCCTACGGGCGGATCGTCTGCTTCTGCGAGCGCGTCACCGCCGGCGAGATACGCGACGCGGCACGCAGCCCGATCCCGCCGCGAGACCTCGACGGGCTGCGGCGGCGAACGCGCGCCCTGATGGGGCGCTGCCAGGGGTTCTGCTGCGGCGCGAGCGTCGCCGCCGAGCTGTCCGAGCTCACCGGTCAGTCGCGCGGAACGCTGTGGAGGCGCGGCGCGTGAGCAACGATGCCGTGCCGGGCGCCGTCGAGCAGGTCGAGGTGCTGATCGTCGGCGGCGGGCCCGCGGGCCTGACGGCGGCCGCCGAACTGCGCCGTCTGGGCGTCGCGTCGGTGCTGGTCGTCGAGCGCGAGCGGGACGCCGGCGGAAATCCGCGGCACGCCGCCCACCAGGGTTTCGGTGTGCGGGATCTGCACAGGACCATCAGCGGGCCAGAATACGCGCGCCGTCTGACTGAACGAGCTCACACAGCGGGGGCGCAGCTGCGACTCGGCACACAGGTCACCGGTTGGGACGGCGGCGGTGCGTTGCAGTTGACGGGACCCGGGGGACGCAAATCGGTACACGCCAACGCGGTCGTGCTGGCAACCGGGTCCCGCGAGCGGCCCCGCAGCGCCCGCCTGATCCCGGGCGATCGGCCGCAGGGCGTGTTGACCACGGGGATGCTGCAGCAGCTGATTGCTCTGGAGGGCGAAGCGGTGGGCGCGCGCGCAGTCGTGGTCGGGGCCGAGCACGTGTCGTTCTCGGCGCTCGAGACGCTCGCGCACGGCGGTGCGCGAACGGTCGCGATGACGACCGAACTGGCCCACCACCAGTCGTTCGGCGTCGCTGCTTTGGCCGCAGCGCTGCGCTACGGCGTACGCGTTCGCACGCGTACATCGCTGAGCTTGATCGTGGGCCTTGAGCGCGTCGAAGCGGTGCAGCTCACTGACCTGGACACCGGGGCGGTCGAGATTGTGGAGTGCGACACCGTCGTACTGACTGCCGATTGGATCCCGGACCACGAGCTCGCCGTGAGCGCGGGGGCCGTCTTGGATTCGGGCACGCGGGGGCCTGTCGTCGACGGGGCATTGCGGACCAGCCGGCCTGGCCTGTTCGCTGCGGGAAACGTTCTGCATGGCGCCGAGCCCGCCGACGTCGCGGCACTTACAGGCCGCGACGTAGCGGCCAGCGTGACCGCCTATCTGAACGACGATCGCTGGCCGGCCGGCAGGGTCGCGATCAGCGTCCGGCAGCCGTTGCACTGGATCGTTCCGAACGCGCTAAGCGGCGATTTCGCGGCGCCAGAGCCGGGCCGCGCGCGCTTTCTGCTGCGTGCGCGCGAGCAATTGCTGGATGCTCGGATCGAGCTGTGGCAGGGCGAGCGCCGCCTTGATGCGCAGCGCCTGCCCCGCGTCATGCCTGGACGTTCGGCGACGCTCGGAGCCGGATGGACGGGAAAGGTCGATCCCGCCGGCCCTGCCGTCGATGTGCGAGCCGGCGCGGCGAGAGTGCGAGCGGGACGCGCGAAACCGTCGCTGCCGCCACCCGCGGCCGAAAACCAGCCTCAATCTGTGCCGCGTACGGATTGACTGGCGCGGCGGCGTCGTGTCCGTCAGCCCGCGCGCACGGCGAGCGGGCGCGCACGGACCGCCACCCAGCATCGGCGTGCGCCTTCTCGTAGGGTTCCGTCGCAAACGACGCGAATTCCGACAAACATCTCCGAACATGTGGGCCGCACGCCGGTCCTGCAGCTGAAGCGGCTCGTTCCCAATCTGGATGCTGAGCTGTTCGCCAAGCTCGAGGCGTTCAATCCGGGCGGCAGCGTCAAGGACCGCATCGGCGTGGCGATGCTCGACGCCGCGGAGCGCGATGGCCTGATCGCACCTGGTCGCACGACGATCGTCGAAGCGACCAGCGGGAACACCGGGATCGCGCTCGCGTTCGTCTGCGCGGCGAGGGGCTACGAACTGGTGCTGACGCTGCCGCAGGGCATGAGCCGCGAGCGCGAGCGGCTGCTCGCCCTGTATGGCGCCCGCTTCGAGATCACCGAGTCGCTGGGAGGGATGGACCAAGCAGTGCGGGCTGCTCGCGCGATGGCCACGCGCGACGATGTGTTCCTGCCCGACCAGTTTTCCAATCCCGCCAATCCGGAGATCCACCGACGAACGACGGGTCCCGAGCTGTGGGATGTGCTGGACGGCCGCGTCGACGTGTTCGTGGCCGGCGTCGGCACCGGGGGCACGATCACCGGCGTGGGGGAGCTCTTAAAGCGTCGCAACCCGCGCTGTCGCGTGGTGGCAGTCGAGCCGGCGGGATCGGCGGTGCTGTCGGGACGATCGCCGGGGCCGCACCGAATCCAGGGCATCGGCGCCGGGTTCGTTCCGGAGGTGCTGAACGTCGATGTCATCGACGAGGTGATCGCGGTCACCGACGACGACGCGATTGAGACCGCACACGCGCTCGCGCGGCATGAGGGCGTGCTCGCCGGCATATCCGGCGGCGCAGCCGTCTGGGCTGCGCTGCAGCTCGCTCGCCGGCCCGCCTTCGCCGGCACCCGAATCGCGGTGATCCTGCCGGATTCAGGCGAGCGCTATGTCTCGGCGGCGTTCTTCGCCCCGCACGGCACGTAGCGCCACGCTGCTCAAGTGTCGCGGTCCCGGTCGTGCCGCGCTGCGGCCGGCTCGGGCATCGGCATCGGCTTTGAGTCGGCGATCAAGTTGCGAGTGCCCTTGATCAGGTAGAGCGGGCGGCCTTTGACCTCGTCGTAGATCCGCCCGACGTATTCGCCGATGATCCCGATCGTAATCAGCTGGATTCCTCCGAGTAGCAGCACCGAGATCGTTATCGAGCCGAACCCCGGAAGGTAGGAGCCAAGCAGCCTGAGGACGATCACGACGGGGATCGCGATGAACGCGAGCGTCGAGATCGCGAATCCGAGCAGCGACGCGAGCTGCAGCGGCCGGTAGGAAAACGACGAGATCGCGTCGAGCGAGAAGCTCACCATCTTGCGCACAGTAAACTTCGTCTCACCTGCATAGCGTGCGTCGCGCGCGTACGGTACGGCCGCCTGCGTGTATCCCACCCACACCGTCATGCCGCGCAGGAACCGGTTGCGCTCGCGCATCGACAGCAGCGCATCAAGCGCTCGGCGATCCAGCAATCGGAAATCGCCCGAGTTGTGCTGCAACTCGACCTGCGCGAGCCAGTCAAAGATCCTGTAGAACCAGCGCGCTGTTGCCAGCTTGAAGAGTGACTCGCCTTCCCTCGTCTCGCGCACGGCGTAGACAACATCGCAACCGGCGCGCCAGTGGTCGAGCATCTTCACGATCAGCTCGGGCGGGTCCTGCAGATCAGCGTCGAGCATCACGACGGCGTCGCCGCGCGCGTGATCCAGCCCGGCCGTGAGTGCCGTCTGGTGTCCGAAGTTCCTCGACAGGTAGACAACGTGGACGCGGGGATCCCCGGCCGCGATCCGCTCGAGCGCGTCAGCCGAGCCGTCCCGCGAGCCGTCATCGACCAGCACGAGCTCGAACGGCAGGCCTGCGAGCGCGTCGCAGACGCGCTCGCAGAAGCGATCGATCGTGGCTTCCTCGTTGTACACCGGCGCCACGATGCTCAGCAACTCGAGCCGCCGGGGCTGTTCGTGATAGGTCGTCGACTCGCTCATCGGCAGATCCTAGGAGCAGCCGACGCGGGTCCCCGCGCGGCCTGACGGGGCGCGGCCGAGCATCACAGCCCGAGCACTGTGCTGCCGTGGGGGATATAGCCGAGCATCGTGATGAACTGCACGACGCCTGTCAGCGTAACGGCGATCGGCCACAGGCGGCGATCGGTGCACAGCGCGACCAGCGGCAGCAGCCAGGCGACGTACCAGGGCAACAGTGAGCTGGCGCTCAGAAGCATCGCCAACGTGGCCCAGCCGGCACCGTCGATCCAATCCATCTCGCCGCGCCACACGCGTCGCGCGAGCCAGCATGAGACGCCGACGAACGCGAGTCCGAAAAGCAGGCCGGTGGCCTGTCCGATCGTGCCGAGCCCCAGCCGGGTGCTGATGAAGCCGGGGATGCTATGCCAGTCACCCTCGCCCTGGACGGTTCGCAACGTGCCGATCAGGTTAAGTTGCCCGACGCCGAACGCCGCAAAGCCGATCGCCGCGATCGCCGCGGCTGCAATCGAGGCTCCAGCGAGGATCGAGCGGCGGTGCTTGTGCGACCCCAGACCAGAACCGGAAGCGAGCGCGAACGGAAGCACTAGGGCGCCGGTCAGCTTGATCGCAATGCCGATCATGATGATCGCCCCGCTCGTGCGCTCCCGTCGCGAGAGCACCATGTAGATCCCGGCCGTGGTGAAGCTCAGCATCAACAGATCGTTGTGTCCGCCGCCTACGCCGTAGACCACAACCAGCGGGTTGAGCCCGAACAGCGCCACCGCGCGCACGGGGTTCAGGCCGCGCAGGCGCGCCGCGTTCCACAGCAGCGCGACTGTGGCGAGACTCGCGAGCGCGGCGATCGCTTTGAAAGCGAGCGCGCTTGCCGCGATCGAAGCGTTTGCGAGGAGCACGCTCAGCAGCGTGAACAGCGGCCCATAAGACGTCGGCGTGTTAACCCACTTGGCACCGATGAACGGGTAGAGAGGATCAAGCGCGATCACGTGCGGACCGCTCAGATAGGGGTTCGCGCTGTAGGTCGCCCACATCCGCGCGTAGGCCTGGTAGCTGAACACGTCGGTCGAGAGCAGCGGCGGCGCCAGCAGCACGAGCGCGCTGAGGGCCGCGATCGCCATCAGCACCTGGCGCGCCGGGAGGCGGTCGGCGGTGCGCATCACAAGCACGTAGGACGCGAACATCAGGCTCAGGACAGCGATCAGTTCGCCGACGCTGAGCCTCAGCCCGGAGCTACCGAACGGTCCCGCAAGCCAGGCGGGGACCGGCCGCACGGACTCTGGCAGCAGCGCATCGGTGCGGGCCGCCGAGATGCAGACCACGAACGTCGTGAGGACCACGCCTCCGAGCCCGATCGATCCAAGCCGCGCTCGCGTGTGCGAATGTGCTCGCGAGGGCGCGGTGAACTCGTAGGAGGCGGTCTGCGAAGTGCCGGCGAGCGGGCCGTCGGAGCTCATGGGCACAGGATGCCGAACGAGCTTCAGGCTTCGATATGCCGAAGATTACGGTTTGGTTAGAGGTCGAACCGTGTTCGGTTCTGCCTCGACCGCCCGGTCGTCCTGCGGCTGCGGCTGCGGGGCGTTCGGCCTCGAGCCGATCGCAAGCTTGCAGCTGCGCCGCAGCCTCGGCACCAGCCACATCGCCTCAACCGCGATCCGCGTCGACATCTTGCTGGAGCCCACCGTCCGGTCGACGAACACGATCGGCACCTCGCGCACCCTGAAGCCCGCCAGGATCGCGCGGTAGGTCACCTCGATCTGGAATACATAGCCCTCAGCCCGCACGCTCGGGAGATCGATCGCCTCGAGCACCGATCGCTTGATGCACTTGAACCCACCGGTCAGGTCGTACACCTTGATTCCGAGGATCATCCGCGCGTACATGCCGCCGCCGCGGCTGATCAGGCGGCGGACGATCCCCCAGTTGCGCACGGCGCCGCCGCGTACGTACCGAGAACCGAGCACGATGTCTGCGTCGGCCGCCGCCGCCAGCAGGTCGCCAAGATAACGCGGGTCGTGCGAGAAGTCAGCGTCCATCTCGATCACGAGCTCGGCCCCCTGCTGCAGGGCGCGCGCGAAGCCCGCAAGATACGCCTGTCCGAGCCCGTCCTTCCGCTCTCGGTGCAGAACCTCGACGACTTCCGTGTCTGCCGCAAGCCGGTCCGCGATCGCACCGGTCCCGTCCGGGGAGTTGTCGTCCACGATTAGCACCCGGTATGCGCGCGGCGCCACGCGGTCCAATTCGAGCGCCGCCGCGCGCACGATCGATTCGATGTTGTCGGCCTCGTTGTAGGTCGGAATCACAACCCAGACGCGCGCTTGCACGTCCACCAGCTTAGGGCTCAAAGCGAAGAGCTTCCGTTCAGCGGCGCACGTAGGCGACGCGACCCCAGCTCGGCTCGGGGGCGAGCTCGATCGGCTCACCGCCTCGGTCAGGCTGGATGTAGACAAAGCCGGTGGCGTCAGCGTCGAACAGGACATCGAGCTCGCCTTCCTTGACGCGCTGATCCAGCCACGCGCAGCGGAAGATCAGCCGCCGCAGCCAGTGGACCAGCGAGCGCTCCGAGGGCCCGACGAGCTGAGGCCAGCAGTCATTGACATGCTCGCCGAGCGCTGAGGCCGGGTCGGTCACCTCGCCGTTGACCACGAGGTTGATCAGGTCCTCGGCCTCGTTGGCCTCGACGGAGCTCCCGATGAAACCGAGCCGCCGCGCTGCCTGCTCGCAGCGCTCGCGAAAGTCGCGCTCGTTGAAGGTGAAGCGGAGGTCGCCGTATTCCAGAACGAAGTCTTCGCCAGAACTGTAGTTGCCGCGCCGGTGCATTGCCCGTCGTCATCATATTTCGGATTCCTGCCCTGACGCAGTGCCTGAACGCGATGTTGCAAGTGCAGGGCTGCGCGGGGGCTGAGAACGCCGCCGGCACGAGCTCTCCATCACATGGACTGCACACGCGCCACGATTCTGCTGATCGGGGACGACGAAGCGACTCGTACGTTTCTCGCCGACAACCTGACCGCCGACGGCTATCAGATCGTCGAAGCGACCACCGCCAAGGACGCCGAGCGACTGATGGCGACGAAGTTCCCGGACCTGGCGGTGCTCGACACCGGGCTCCCGGACCGGGATGGCCTGGAGCTTCTGTCGACGGTCCGCAACTCCGATCGCGGCTTCTCGCGGGTCGATCCGGACCTGCCGGTGATCGTCCTCTCTGGGCGTGCAAGCGAGGTCGAGCGCCTGCGCGGCTTTGCCCGTGGCTGCGATGACTACGTGACGAAGCCTTTCAGCTATTCCGAGCTGCGGGCGCGCATCGGCGCCCTGCTGCGGCGCGGCGAGTGCCGAGCCGGCACGGCGAGGATCCGTGTGGGCCCACTGGAGATCGACGTGCTGGCACGCCAGGCGTGGATCGACGGGACGTCGCTGGTGCTGTCCAACAAGGAGTTCGGTCTGCTGAGAGCGCTCGCCAGCGAGCCTGGACGCGTGTTCACGCGCGAGGAGCTGCTGCGCGGCGTCTGGGGCTACAAGGCGATGGGCACAACCCGCACGCTCGACTCGCATGCGTCGCGGCTGCGGCGAAAGCTGGCGGCGGGCGGTGCCGCTTTCGTAGTCAACGTTTGGGGTGTCGGCTACCGCCTGCTGGATGGAGAGGCCATCCAGTGAAGGCTTCTTAGGGCTCGCGCGGGAGCCCTAAAAGACCTTTTTGACCTTTTTGACCTTTGTAGGCCTTGCAGGCAGAACGCGGCCGGCCGCGAACCAGATTGCGTGTCGTTGAAGCACACGCCGCGGACGGAATCCTCCCCGATTTGCAACCCGCCGTTCAACCGGCGGCTGTGCACGCGATCGTGCAGAACGCCCCCACGCGACGAGCGGTCGCCGTGACCGCCCCAACGCAAGCGAATACGGGGCTTTCCGGTCGTTGGCCGTCCGCTTGCGTCCAGGTGGGAGATGAGGTGATTTCTGAGTTGCATTGTGGGGGAGAGTGGGTTAAAGTGTCGCATCGATTCAGGAACCCGGGTGGCAGAGCTCCTCCCACCCGGCCACCCGGGTTTCGATCGTCGGCCAAGCAAATGAGAACTCTTGATCTTTCGCGGAACCTTCGAACACTCGCTGGATGCGAAGCACCGGTTGACGGTGCCCGCGCGGTTCCGCGAGGCCTTCGCGAATGGAGTGGTGCTCGCGAAGTCCCCGGAGGCGAAGCGCGGAGCGCCGCGTTCGATCTCACTGTGGCGGAGCGAGGACTACGACGCGCACGTCACAGCGGCGCTCGACGGGCGCAACCCGATCCTGCCCGAGGCGCAAGAGCTCAGCCTGATCCTCTACGCCAACAGTCATGACACCGAGCTCGACTCGGCCTACCGCGTGATGATCCCCGAAAACATGCTGCGTTACGCCGGCCTCGACAAAGATGTCGTGGTGACCGGCTTGGGCAACCGTGTCCAGATCTGGGATCGCGCCGCGCACGCCGTTTACAACGAGGACGTCCTGTCCCGCTTCACCGAGATCACAGCGAGCCTTGGCCACACTGCTTGACATGACTGCGACGCACACCCCGGTGCTCGCCGGCGAGCTGATCGGAGTGACCGATCCGCGGCCGGGCGCCGTGATCGTCGATTGCACGTTCGGCGGTGGGGGACATGCGCGTCTGATGGCCGATCGAATCGGGGCCGAGGGCGAGCTGATCGGGATCGACCGGGACCCAACCGTCACCGAGCGCTTTGCGGAACTGGCGGCCGAGGTTGAGTGCCGCACCCGCTTCGTGAGCGCGGATTTCGCGGCCGCGCTGCAGATGCTCGCAGCCGAGGGCGTCCGCGCCGACCTTGTGTACCTCGACCTTGGAATGTCCTCGATGCAGGTCGACACGTGGTCACGGGGGTTCTCCTACGCATACGACGCGCCCCTGGACATGCGCATGAACCCGGCTCAGGCGCTGTCCGCCGGTCAGATCGTGAACACTTGGGATGAGCGGCAGCTTGCGCGCCTGCTGCGCGAATACGGGGAGGAGCGCTACGCCTCGCAGATCGCGCGGGCGATCGCACGCGCGCGCGCACGCGCCGCGCTGGCATCGACGCAGGAGCTCGTCCAGGTGATCAAGTCGGCGGTGCCGATTCCCGCCCAGTTTGCCGGCGGGCATCCGGCCCGGCGGGCGTTCCAGGCGTTGCGGATCGCGGTCAACGATGAGCTCGCTCAGCTGGACGGCGCACTCCCGGCTGCCTGGGAGTTGCTCGCGCCGGCCGGCCGACTCGCCGTGATCTCGTTCCACTCACTCGAGGACAGGCGCGTCAAGCGCTTTCTGGCGGCGCGTGCCCGCGGCTGCGTGTGCCCTCCCGACTTTCCGATCTGCGTCTGCGGCCAGCGCCCCGAGGCCGAGTTGCTGACGCGCCGAGCCATCGCCCCAACCCCTGGTGAGGTGGCTGCTAACCCGCGATCTAAGTCCGCGCATCTGCGCGCGGCCAGAAAGCTGGAGGTGGCAGCGCAATGACCCCCGCAGCAACCGCTGCCGGCCGCGCGGCGGCCAAGCGACAGGAGCTGGACGGGACTGCCGCGACGGCGCCGTCCCGCAGCGGCACCGTCAGAGCGTCCGCACGGCTTGGTGCCCAGCGAGCGCCTGCCAGCGCTTTGAACCGCAGAGGCCCGGCAACCGCGGGCGCTCCTCGTTCATCGGCGCGGGCGAGCGTGAAGCGGCCGCACGCGCCCGGGCGCTCACCGATCAATGCCGCCCGGCTGGCGGCGGCATCCGCGATCGAGCGCGATCAGCGGAGCCGCGGTGCGGGCCGTCCCGGGCGGACCTCGAAGCTCTCGCCGCGGATATCGAGGCGGATCTCGGGTCCGTCGGGCGGGATTGACGCCGCTGTCAGCTTGCCGGCGCCCGCGAGCAGATCTGGCGCCGCGATCAGGCTTCGATTGACCGGGGTCGGAGCCGCGATCCAAGTTCCCGGGCGCCAGCGCGCTCAGCACGGCTCACCGTCGCGACGCCGCCGCCGCCGCCGGGCGCTCGGCGCGATCGCCGTCAAGCCGCTGCTCGCCAGTACACTCGAGTTCCTACGCGCGCTTCCCGACCAACGCTGGCTCGATCGCCTCGTGCGCAGCCGTTGGTGGATCCCAGTCCTCGGGGTGATGCTCACCGCGATCGTCGGTATGCAGGTCGAAGTTCTGAAGTCCGGCTTCGGCACGGGTCGCTCGATCAACCTCGCGACACGGCTCGAGAGCCGCAATCAGCTGCTGAGCGCCGGCGTCGCCGAGCTTGACAGCCCGCAGCGGATCGAGCAGGTCGCCTCGCAGATGGGCATGGTGATGGCCGGCCCGACCAGCATCCAGTTCGTGCACGCCTCAGCACCGGGCTCGGTGCGGGAGGCGATCTCGAGCATCACAGCGCCGGACTCCCAGAGCTTCATGTCCGCGCTTGCGGCGGCGCAGGGGAGCAACACCGCATCCGGCGCAAGCGCTGCCGCGCAGAGCACGAGCGACTCGTCGACCGGCACAAGCGTTGGCACGTCTAGCACAACTACTCCCGGGAGCGGTCCCGCAGCGGGTGGCACCGGCGCCGCCACGTCGAGCGCGACGTCCTCGACTCCGACCTCCGACGGCACCCCGATTACGCCGACCTCCGACAGTCCGCCGATCACGCCGACCTCCAGCGGCACGCCGGTCACGCCAACCCCTGCCAGCACCCCGGTCACCACGACTTACGACAGCACGCCGGCGACGCCGGCGACGCCGACGGCACCCGCGGAGTCCGCCACGTCCGCCACGTCCGCCACCTCCGGCACCTCCGGCACGACCGGGACCTCCGGCACGACCGGCACGACCGGCACCTCCAGCACCTCCGGCACCTCCGGCACCTCCGGCACCTCCGAGACTCCCACCAGCGGCACCACGGCGACCGGCGCCCCGACCGCCGTCGCGCCGGTCACGGCCGGCACGTCGGCGTCTGGTGGGGCGGCGGCTGCGGCGATCGGCTGAGGCCCGGCGATGGCTCGAATCGATCGCCGAATCGGACTGCTGTTCGCGCTGTTCATCGTGCTTCTCAGTGCGGCGATGGCGCGCGCGAGCTTCCTCGGCCTGGTCAAATCCAGCTCGCTGCAGGCGGCTGCGCGAACGGAGCAGGTGCAGCTGCTCACCACGCCGGCGCTGCGTGGTGAGATCACCGACCGCCACGGACTGGTGCTGGCGCTGAGCGAATCGACTGATGAAGTGATCGCCGACCCGCACTTGATCGCGCACCCACTGAAGGTGGCCAGCGAGATCGCGCCGTTGCTGGGCATCAGCCAGCAGCAGGCCTTCGCCGATCTGACCAGACGCCACAGCGGCTATGTTCCGCTTGCCTTCAACGTCCCGGCGACGAAGGCGACCTTGATCCACAACATGCTGATCAACGGGCTGTCGTTCAATCAGGTGGAGAACCGGCTGTACCCGCACTCCTCGATGGCGGCGCAGGTGCTCGGCTGGGTTGGCCACTACGGCGCCGGAGGCGGTGGCCAGCAGTCGATCTTCAAGCCGGACGGGATCGGCGAGGGCGGCCTCGAGTATCTCTACAACAAGGACTTGAGCGGACACGATGGGCTGCAGCGCATCGTTAACGACGGCGACGCGCAACCGATCGCGGTGGACCAGCTGAGACCGACCGCGCCCGGCAAGACGGTCACGCTGACGCTCGACTCGGCCCTGCAGAACGAGGCCGAGCAGGTGCTTGCCGGCGTGAGCGCCGAGTACTCGCCCAAGAGTGCTACCGCGATCGTGATGAACCCCGACAACGGCGAGATACTGGCGCTCGCAAACTGGCCGTTCGTGAACGCCAACGACGTGGCGGCTACGGCGCTCGCCGACACCTCCAACCAGGCCGTCGCCTTCTCATACGAGCCCGGGTCGACGTTCAAGGCGATCACGGTGGCCGGCGCGCTGCAGGACGGCAAGGTCACGCCGAGCACGATGTTCGACATTCCGCCCGACCTCCAGGTTGGCGGGTACACGATCAGCGATGCGGAGCTGCACGGCTACGAGGAGCTATCGGTCGCCGACATCCTCAAGGTCTCTAGCAACATCGGCGCCGACCGGATCGCGGCGACGCTCGGAGCGCAGCGCTTCGACTACTGGGTACACGCGTTCGGCTTCGGCCAACAGACGGGCGTCGATCTCCCGGGCGAGCAGCCAGGCATCGTCCTACACTGGCAACAGTACTCGGATACGTCGATGTTCAACCTACCGTTCGGGCAGGGCGAGTCGGTGACGCCGATGCAGATGGTGGACGCCTACAGCGCGATTGCGAACGGGGGCATCTTGCGAGCGCCGCGGATCGTGCAGGCGATCGGCGGCGTGCCAACCAAGCTGCCCCCAGGCCGGCGCGTGATCTCGCCCACGACCGCGTCGGAGCTGCGCGGGATGCTGCGCGGGGTCCTGGCGGACGGCGGCACCGCCTCCGGCGCGGCGATCGACGGCTACGACCTTGCTGGCAAGACCGGGACTGCGCAGATCGCGATCAACGGCAAGTACTCGGACACGCAATACGTCGCGTCGTTCATCGGCATGGTGCCGGCAAGCAACCCGAAGCTGGTCGTCGCCGTGGTCGTGAATCAACCCCAGGGGAGCATCTACGGCGGTTCAGTCGCGGCGCCGGCGTTCCAGAAGATCGTCGGCTGGGCGGTTCCGTACTACGGCATCAACCCGTGCCCGGTGACTTGCCCGTCGCAGTTGAGCTACACGGACCCCTGATTCGCAGTAGCCGGTCGCGCTCCGAGTACCCTCTGTCCGCGATGCGACTCGAGCAGCTGCTGCCCGAGGTCCCGCCGGAATCGGCCGGGATCGAGATTACGGACCTGGCCTACGACAGCCGTGCTGTCACTCCCGGGACGCTGCTGTTCTGCGTTCCCGGCTTCACCCGCGACGGACACGATTTCGCGCCGGATGCGATGCGCCGCGGCGCGGCTGCGCTGGTCGTGCAGAGAGCACTCGCGTTGCCGGTCGCGCAGGTGCTGGTCGAGGACGTGCGCGGCGCGATGGCCCCGGCCGCTGCCGCTTTCTTCGGCCGTCCCAGCGATCGCCTACGCGTGATCGGCGTGACCGGGACCAACGGCAAGACGACGACGACCTTCCTCGCCCGCAACCTACTCGAGGCGGACGGACGGCAGACCGGGCTGCTCGGCACCGTGACGAGCGTGGTCGGCGCCGTCAGCCGGCCGGTGCAGCGAACAACGCCCGAGGCGATCGACCTGCAGCGAACTCTCCGCGAGATGCTCGACGCCGGCGACGTCGCATGCGCGATCGAGGTCTCCTCGCATGCGCTGGCACTGGGGCGCGCCGATGCGGTCGCGTTCGCGGCTGCGATCTTCACCAACCTGACGCAGGACCACCTCGACTTCCATCCCACGATGGAGGACTACTTCACAGCCAAGCGCAAGCTGTTCACGGAGGCGCAGCCTCAGTTCGCGATCGTCAATCTCGACGACCCGTACGGCGCGCGACTGGCCGCGGAGATCGATCATCCGCTGACGTTCGCGCTCGACCGCACCGACGCCGTTTACCGCGCCGAGAACGTGCGGACCGAACTGGAGGGCTCGCGTTTCACGGTTCGCGGGCCAGACGGTCCGCTCGAGATAGTCTCGCCGCTGCGCGGGCGCTTCAACGTCTACAACGTCCTCGGCGCGCTCGCCGCGGCGCGTGCGCTCGGCGTCGCCGACGACATCGCGGCGGCCGCGATCGCCTCCGCCGGGCACGTGCCGGGACGGTTCGAGGCGGTCGAAGCGGGCCAGCCATTCGCGGTGCTCGTCGACTATGCGCACTCGCCCGACTCGCTGGAGAACGTGCTCAGCGCCGCACGTCAGCTAACGGCCGGGGCCCTGCACGTCGTGTTCGGCTGCGGCGGTGACCGGGACCGCGGCAAGCGGCCGCTGATGGGCGAGATCGCTTCGCGGCTGGCGGACCACGTGATCGTCACCTCCGACAATCCGCGCTCCGAGGACCCGAGCGCGATCATTGCGGAGATCCTCGCCGGTACCGGTCCCGGCGTGCTGCACAATGTCGATCGGCGTGCGGCGATCGAGCAGGCTTTGCGGGGCGCCGCGGCCGGCGACGTCGTCGTGGTCGCCGGCAAGGGCCACGAGCAGGGGCAGGAGTTCGCTGCTGGCCGCAGGCTGCCGTTCGACGACGTTGCGGTCGTGCGGGACACGCTCGGGAGCTTGAACGCTCAGGCCCACTACGAATGAGGACCTGGAGTCCCGAGCGGCTCGCGCGCGCCGCGGGCGCGCAACTGATCGCGGCGCCGCGCAGCGGCTCCGGTCCGCAGCGTGCGAGCACCGATTCGCGCGAGGCCTCTCCAGGCACGCTGTTCGTCGGGCTGCCGGGCGAGCACGTCCACGGTGGCGCGTTCGCGGAGCAGGCGCTTGCCGCCGGCGCCTGGGGGGTGCTGACGAGCTTCGAGCACGCGCAGGCTGCGAGTAGCGGGCCGCCGGGGGCTCTGCTCGCCAGCGACGATCCACTCGCCTCGCTGCAGCGCCTTGCGACGGTCCGGCGCCGCGAACTGGGCGCGGCGGTGATCGGCGTGACCGGATCGACCGGCAAGACCTCGACCAAGAACCTGCTGGCGGCGGTGCTCGCTCCACACCGCCGCACGTTCGCCTCGCGCGCGAACTTCAACACCGAGATCGGCTTGCCGCTCGAGATCCTGGCAGCCGCCGACGGGACGCAGGTGCTGGTGCTCGAGATGGCGATGCGTGGCGCCGGTCAGATCGCCGAACTGGCAGCGATCGCGCAGCCGGACGTCGGCGTGATCGTCAACATCGGACCGGTTCATCTCGAGCTGCTCGGATCGATCGAAGCGATCGCCGCGGCGAAGGCTGAGCTGATCGCGGCGCTCGCACCGGGAGCGAGCGCGATCGTGCCGGCCGGCGAGCCGCTGCTGGCGCCGCACCTGCGACGCGACCTGCGAACGATCACGTTCGGCAGCGGCGGCGACGTACGGATCCTCGCCGCGGACGACGCGCACGTGGAGATCGATCTCGACGGTCAGCAGATCTCGCTCGAAGTGCCCTTCACCCAGGCGCACCTGCGGCACGACCTGCTGGCGGCGGTTGCGGCCGCCCGGATGCTCGGCGTGACGGCGAGCGGCCGCATCGAGCTGCCCCCGGCGCCGGGACGCGGTGAACGAATCGCGCTACCGGGAGGCGCAACGCTGATCGACGATTGCTACAACGCCAACCCGATGTCGATGCGTGCCGCCCTTGCGGACCTCCAGGACGTGGCCGAACGCGTGCAGGCATCGAGGCGCGTCGCCGTACTCGGCGACATGCTCGAGCTCGGCCCCGACGAGCACGAATTCCACGCGCAACTTGCTGCGCGGGCGAGCGCGGCCGGCGTCGATGTGCTCGTCACCGTCGGACCGCTGGCGGCCGCGATCGCGGGTCGCTTCGAGCGCGAGCACCATCATGCGTGCGATTCAGCGGCGGCGGCGACACTCGTCAGGGACCTGCTGGCGCCGCGCGACGTCGTGCTCGTCAAGGGCTCGCGCGGCGTCAGGCTCGAGCTCGTGTGCCAGGCGCTGAGGGCGGACGCAGACGGGGTCCCGGCGTGACCGGTGCGTTCGCGTCGGTGGTCGTCACCTCGGGACGCGTGCTGATTTCCGGTTCGGCGGCGTTCCTGCTGTGCCTGTTCCTCAGCCCTAAGTTCATCAAGTTCCTGCGCAACCGCGAGTTCGGTCAGAACATCCGCGAGGAGGGGCCCGCGGGACACCAGCTGAAGGCGGGCACGCCGACGATGGGCGGGATCATCATCGTGATCGCCTTCTCGGTGCCGTTCCTGCTGCTCTCCAACCGCAGCTGGGCGTCGATCGGGGTCTGGGGAGCGACTGTGGCATGTGCGGCGCTCGGCTTCGCCGATGACTACAGGAAGATCGTCAAGCGCCGATCGCTGGGCCTCCGCGCGCGCACAAAGCTGGTCATGACGATCGCGATCTCGCTCGGACTGTGGTGGGTCGCCACGCAGAAAGCGCATGTGCACACCACCGTCAAGCCCTGGTTCGACGACGCCCAGCTCGATCTCGGGCCGCTGTACCCGGTGTTCATCTACATCGTCGTCGCGGGCACGACCAGCGCCGTGAACCTCACCGACGGGCTCGACGGGCTCGCCGCCGGGTGTGCCGCGATCGTCCTGCTCGCGTACATCGGCATCACGTTCATCAGCCCCAACGAGCACGACCTCGAACTGATCGCCGGCTGTCTCGGCGGCGCCTGCGTCGGCTTCCTGTGGTTCAACAGCTTCCCGGCGAGCATCTTCATGGGTGACACGGGCTCGCTCGCGCTCGGCGGTGGGATCGCCGGGCTCGCGATCATGACCAACACCGCGATCCTGCTGATCCTGATCGGCGGGATCTTCGTGATCGAGGCGCTGTCGGTGCTGATCCAGGTCTTCTGGTTCCGCGTGTTCCACAAGCGCGTGTTCAAGATGGCGCCGATTCACCACCATTTCGAGCTGGAGGCGTGGTCGGAGACGAAGATCATGCTCCGCTTCTGGATCGTCGCGGCCGCCTGCGGTGCGATCGGATTCACCCTCTACCAGACCAGCATCAAGCCCTCATCCAGCACGACCAGGGTTAGCGAGCGCCGCGAGCAGGCTTTCGTCGCGCCACGTCGAACGACGTCGGGATGCTCCGGCAAGCGAACGAAGGCATACGCCGGCGACGCCTCACGCGCCGGTTGCCGCCCCCACTAGAGCACCGGATACTGACCACGGCGGCGCTGTGCCTGCTGGCCTTCGGCGCGGTGATGGTCTACAGCGCCTCCGCGCCGCTGGGGGCGGTCAACGGTGGCGGCGGCACCGGCGAGTTCGTGCAGTACCTGCTGGTCGGGGCAATCGGACTCGGCGTAATGCGCGTGCTCGAGCGCGGCGGCGTGGATCTACTCAACCGCCACCTCGTCAAGCTGATGATGACGGGCGCGTTCGTCTGTCTGGCGCTGGTGCTCCTCCCTGGGATCGGCATCGAGGCGGGCGGCGCCCGCCGGTGGCTCGGCTCCAGCGCGCTCGAGTTCCAGCCCTCAGAAGTGATGAAGCTCGCTCTCGTTCTGTGGCTGGCCCGGTACCTCGCCGAGCACCCCAACCGCGCGCGCAGCTTCAAGCCGGCGACGATGCCGATCCTGTTGCGCGTTCTGCCCGCTTGCGGGTTGATCGTGCTCGAGCCAGATCTCGGAACCGCGCTCGTGATCGCGTTCACCGTAGCCGCGGTGCTGCTCGCTTCCGGGATGCCCGTGCGCTATCTCGGACTGCTCGGGCTGATCGGGATCGTCGGCGTTGGCGCGATGCTAATGCTCGAACCGTACGAGCGCGCGCGGGTCGCCGTATTCCTGAACCCGTGGGCAGCGAAGGCCAACGCCGGCTTCCAGCCGGTTCAGGGTCAAATCGCGCTCGGTTCAGGCGGGCTGTTCGGGGTCGGTCTTGGCCGCTCGGTGCAGAAGGTCTTCTACCTGCCTGAGGCGCAGACCGACTTCATCCTGGCGGTGATCGGCGAGGAGCTGGGACTGGTCGGGATCTTCGGGGTGGTGCTGCTTTACGGAATGATCGCCTACGCTGGTCTGCGTACGGCGCGCAGGGCTGGCACACGGTATGCGAAGCTCCTCGCGGCTGGCCTGACGTCACTGATCCTGTGCCAGGGAATCCTCAACATCTTCGTCGTGCTCGGGATCGCGCCGCTGACCGGCGTGCCGCTCCCGTTCATCTCCTACGCGCCCAGCAACCTGCTGGTGATGCTTGCGTCGGTCGGGCTGCTGCAGAACATCGCCCGACCGAAGGCGCAGCGGCTCCGAGCCGTGGACGGTCGCGACGATCCGCGGGCTCTGGTCCGCGGTGACAGTGCCGAGAGTCGTAATCGGCGCCGGCGGGACAGCGGGACACGTCGTGCCGGCGCTGGCGGTCGCAGACGCGCTACGGGCTCAGGGCGCTGAGGCCGTGTTCGTCGGCGGCGACCGGGCCGAGTCCACGCTCGTGCCCCAAGCCGGCTACGAGCTGCATTCGCTGCAGGTCGCGGGGCTGCCGCGCGGCGGCAGCCATGTGGCCGCCGCGCGCGCGATCGCGATTGATGCCGTCGCGCTGCGTGCTGCGACGGCGCTGCTCGCAGAACTGGCGCCCAGCGCCGTGCTCGGCGTCGGCGGCTACGTCTCCGGACCAGTCTCGCTGGCGGCAGTGCTCAGACGCGTGCCGCTCGTGCTCGCCGAGGCCGACAGCCACCTGGGCTTGACGAACCGGCTGCTGGCGCCATTCGCTAAGCGGGTCTGCCTGGCGTTTGCGATCAATGGACGCGCGCGGCGGCGCTGTCTGGTCACCGGCAGGCCGGTGCCGGCGCCCGCGACCGATCGCGTTGCGGCACGCAAGCGCTTCGCGATCGCGCAGGACGACACGTGCGTGCTTGTGTTCGGCGGCTCGCAGGGGGCACGCTCGATCAACCACGCTGCGGTCGAGGCGTTCGCCGGAGCGCGCTTCCACGTCCTGCATGCCGCCGGCGAGCGTGACTTGCCCGACCTGCGGTCACCAGGCGCGCACTACGACCTGCGCGGCTACATCTCGGACTTCGGCGAAGCGCTGCTGGCCAGCGACTTGGTGGTCGCCCGCTCAGGCGGGTCGATCTTCGAGATCGCGGCTCACCGACGCCCCGCCGTCCTGATCCCCTATCCGTACGCTACGGCGGACCATCAGAGCTCGAACGCGCGCTGGATGCAGGAGGCCGGCGCAGCGGTCGTGATCCCCGACGAAGAGCTGACCAGCGCCAGGCTCGCACAGGTGGTCGGACGGCTGCTCGCCGATCCGAGCCGGCTGGCCGCGATGTCACGAGCATCGGCGGCGCTTGCCAAGCCGGACGCCGCCGCCGTGATCGCGCGAGAGGTGCTGGCGGTCGCCCGCCGTCGCTGAGCGCCCGGTCGGATAGCCTCAAGGCCGACACGAGCGAATCGAGGAGCACACCATGCTGTTCGGCAAGGAACATGTGGACCGCTACGTCGCGACCGACGGCACCGAGGGTCACGATTGGAACGAGACCACTGCTCTGATCCTGACCACGAAAGGGCGGCGGTCAGGCGATCAGCGCGACTCCGCGCTGATCTACCGCCCGCACGCGGACGCTTACGTGGTGGTCGCATCGAAAGGCGGTGCTCCCGACCATCCCGCCTGGTACAAGAACCTGCTGGCCGATCCCAACGTCCGCGTCCAGGTTCTGGGCGACCGCTTCGACGCGGTCGCCCGCACGGCCGACGGTGCCGAGCGGGAGGAGCTGTGGAAGCTGATGACGCAGGCCTGGCCGGCCTACGACGAGTATCAGCAGAAGACCGAGCGGCAGATCCCGATCGTCGTGCTGGAGCCTGCGTAGCGCCCGGCGCGAAGCGACTACGAGCGATCATGGCGGGCACGGAGGACTGGAGCGGGCGTCGGCTGCACTTCGTCGGGATCGGCGGCGCCGGCATGAGCGGGCTGGCGCTGATCGCGCACGCGCTCGGGGCCCGGGTGACCGGCTCGGACCGGGCGAGCTCGACATACATGGAGCGGCTGCGCGCCGTCGGCATCGAGCCCGTGATCGGTCACGGCGCCGAGAATCTTCCGACGGGCGCCGAGGTCGTGTTCTCGACCGCGATCGCGGCCGACAACCCGGAACGCGCTGGCGCAGCGGGCGCCGAGCTGCACCGCGCCCAGCTGCTGGCGCAGATCTCGGCGCTCCGGCGCTGCATCGCGATCACCGGGACGCACGGCAAGACGACAACCAGCGCGATGGTCGTGCACGTCCTGCGGGGCGTGGGGCTCGACCCGTCCTACGTGGTCGGCGGCGAGCTGCGCAGCACCGGATCGAACGCCGGCTGGGGCTCGGGGGAGTGGATCGTGATCGAAGCCGACGAGTCGGACCGCTCGCTGCTCGAGCTGACGCCCGACATCGCGCTGCTCACCAACGCGGAGCTGGACCACCACACGACGTATGGCTCGCGGCTCGATCTCGAGCGGACGTTCGCCACGTTCATGGCGCGGGCGCGCGAGCGCGCTGTGGTCTGGGATCGGCCGCAGCTGCGTTTGCTGTGCCCGGCGGACGCGATCGCTTACGACGCGCCGGAGCCGGTGCTCAGCGCAGCGGGCGCGCGCTTCAGCTGGCGCGGGCTCGAGGTGGCGCTGGCGGTCCCGGGCGCGCACAACGCGGTCAACGCCGCCGGCGCGCTGACCGTGTGCACGCTCATCGGCGCCGACCCGCAAGCCGCGGTGGCGGCGATCGCGGATTTCCGCGGCGCGCGGCGGCGCCTCGAGCTGCTCGGAAGCTCAACCGCGGGAGCGGTGCTCTACGACGACTACGCGCACCATCCGACCGAGGTCGCGGCGACGCTGGCGGCGGCGCGGACGCTGGGGGCGCGACGACTGATCGGCGTGTTCCAGCCGCATCTGTACTCGCGCACTCGCGCGTTCGCCGGGGCGTTCGGCGCAGCGCTCGCGAGCGCCGACCTGTGCGCCGTGCTGGATGTGTATCCGGCGCGCGAACGCGCGGAGGACTTCCCGGGCGTCGACGGCCGGCTGGTCGCATGCGCAGCGGCTGACGCCGGGGCCGGCAAGCAGGTGGCTTGGCTGCCCGGCCTCGAGGACGCACGGAGATACCTGCAGGCGACGCTGCGCGAAGGCGATCTGTGCGTGTTCATGGGAGCGGGAGACATCGACTCGCTCGGGCGCTCGTTGCTGAGCTAGGGCTGATGTCCGATCCGCCAGCCGGCGTGCAGCACGATTACCCGCTTGCGCGGCTCACCACGATCCGTACGGGCGGCCCCGCCGAGCTGTTCGCCCGGGTCGGCTGCCTGCCCGCGCTGGAGCGACTGCTCGCGTGGGCCGGCCGCCAGCAGATCGAGGTAGGGGTTGTCGGCTCCGGGTCGAACCTTCTGGTGGCAGACGAAGGCGTTCACGGCCTGGTTTTGAAACTTGACGATCATCTCAGCGCAATCGAAGTCGATGGCACGCGCATGCGCTGCGGCGGAGGTGCGCGCCTGCCCGCTGTCGCCGCCTCGGCGGCGAACGCCGGACTACGCGGCATCGAGTTCGGCGTCAACATTCCCGGGACCGTCGGCGGGGCGGTGCGGATGAACGCCAATGCGTACGGCGGCGTTCTGGCTGACGTGCTCGAATGGGTTGACGTCGTGAATGCCGACGGTACGCAACGGCGCACTCCCGAGCAGCTCGGCTTCGCGTACCGCAGCTCCAACCTGCAGCCGGGGGAGGTCGTGGCGCGCGCGCTCCTGGCGCTCACGCCGGCCGCCGGCGAGCAGGTACGCGCGACCCTGGCGGATCTCCGCGGCCGGCGCAAGCAGGCGCAGCCATCGGGAATCAAGACGTTCGGCTCGACGTTCAAAAACCCATCTGACGAGCGCGCCGGAGGGCGCACGGCGGGCCAACTGCTCGACGACGCGGGCTGCCGGACGCTTCGCGTGGGCGGCGCGAGCTTCTCCGCCAAGCATGCGAACTTCGTCGAGAACCACGGCGAGGCGACGACGGCCGATGTGATCGCGTTGATGGCCGAAGGTCGCCGCCGCGTCCGCGAGCGCTTCGGGCTGGAGCTCGAGCCGGAGGTGCAAGCGCTTGGCCCGGTTCCGCAGCTGCGAGAGTGGCGGGCGACGTGACGGCGGTGAGCCGACCCATGCGCGCGCGCGCACGTCCGCGGTTGCCGCGGGTGCGCCTGGTGGCGGCGCTGCTCGGCGTCGTGGCGATCCTGATCGGCGGCTGGATCTGGTTTCGCGGCTGCTCGCTCGTGGCGATCGAGCGCGTACGCATAACCGGCGTCAGCGGCCCCGGTGCGGTCGAGATCCGCGCTGCACTGCGGACCGCGGCGCGGCGCATGACCACCCTCGAGGTCAACGCAGGCGAGCTGCGAGCGGTCGTGCGCCCCTATCCGGCAGTCCGCAGCATCGCGGTGAGTGCGCAGTTTCCACACGGGATCCTGATTCGTGTCTCGGAGCGCGTGGCCGTCGCCGAGATCGTCGTCGCCGGGCAAGCAATCGCGGTCGCGCGCGATGGCACCCTGCTCGGCGTGGCCGTCCCAGCCTACGGGGCGCTGCCGGCGATCCCGCTGCGGCAGACGCCCGTCGGCAACGCCGTGACGGCCCCCGGGGCGCTCGCCGCGGCGGCGGTTGTCGGCGCCGCCCCCCACGCGCTGCTTGGTGAAATCGTCAACGCGACGCGGACCGCTGCGCACGGCGTGGTGGTGGATTTGCGCGACGGTCCAAGCGTTTACTTCGGAGGCCCGACTGAGATCGGCGCAAAGTGGCAGGCGGCGATCGCGGTGCTGGGGAGCCCATCATCTGCCGGAGCGGTCTACCTGGACGTCAGCGATCCGCTGCGGCCGGTGGCCGGGGGACTCAATGACGCCGCTGATTCGCCGGGCGCCTAGACACTGAAGCTCAAGTCGAGACTTGCCCGCTTCGAGCCCGGGCTCGGGTACGGGTCGAGAGTTCGGCGTTGTGCAAGTAACGTTGCGTCAGCGGCCGTTGCGTTGACTCCGGACACGATCAGCGCGTAACGTGCAAAACTCCCGCTACTAACGGCGAGTGGGTAAACTCTCTACGCTATATCGAGGGTCGGACGGAACCTATGGAAAGCGGCAGTTACCTGGCAGTCATAAAGGTCGTGGGAGTCGGCGGCGGAGGCACCAACGCCGTCAACCGGATGGTTGACGCGGGGCTACGCGGTGTCGAGTTCATCGCCTGCAACACGGACGCGCAGGCGCTCGCGATGTGCGACGCCGACATCAAGCTGAACATCGGGCACGACCTGACCAAAGGCCTGGGCGCCGGCGCCAATCCCGAGGTTGGCCAGGGCGCAGCGGCTGAATCGCGCGACGACATCAAAGAGGCGCTGAAGGGCGCCGACATGGTGTTCGTGACCGCCGGCGAGGGCGGTGGCACCGGCACGGGCGCAGCGCCCGTGATCGCCGAGATCGCCAAGAGCGAGATCGGCGCACTCACGGTCGGCGTCGTGACGCGCCCGTTCGGCTTCGAAGGCACGCAGCGTGCTCGTCAGGCGCAGGAGGGGATCATGCGCTTGCGCGAGCACGTCGACACCACGATCGTGATCCCCAACGAGAAGCTGCTTGCTGTCGTCGAGCGGCGCACCACGATCATCGAGGCGTTCCGTGAAGCTGACAACGTCCTGCGCCAGGGCGTTCAGGGAATCACAGACCTGATCACGATCCCAGGGCTGATCAACCTGGACTTCGCGGACGTGCGCACGATCATGCGCGACGCCGGTACCGCGCTGATGGGAATCGGCAGCGCCAGCGGCGAGAACCGGGCAGCGGAGGCGGCCAAGGCGGCGATCTCCTCGCCACTGCTCGAGGAGTCAGTTGAGGGCGCGATGGGCATCCTGCTCAACATCACCGGCTCGCGCGACCTCGGGCTGTTCGAGGTCAACGAAGCGGCCGAGATCGTGCAGAGCACCGCCGACTCCAACTCAAACGTGATCTTTGGTGCGGTGATCGACGACTCGATGGACGACGAGGTCCGGGTCACGGTGATCGCAACCGGCTTCGACCACACCCAGCCGCGCGGCGTCAGCTCCCGCTCCTCGGCGCCCAGCGCCCCGCGCTCGCGGCGCGATCGGGAAGTGAACCTCGACGAGCGCCAACGCGAATCGCTGCGGATCCGCGACGACGAGATCGATATTCCGTCGTTCCTGAAGGATCGCTAGCGTCGATCACCCCGGTTGCGGCCTGCGGGCCGCAACCGACCCAGGCGAGCTCCTCAGGAGCCTGGCCGCCGCGGCCGCGCGCCGTGGCGTCGATCAACCCGCTCGCTGTGGCGACGAGGTGTACGCTGGGGCCGGTGACCTCCGACCGGGCGCCACTGCGCCGCACGCCCCTCTACGAATCACATCTCGCGGCCGGCGCGAAGCTGGTCCCGTTCGCGGGCTGGGAGATGCCTGTCAGCTACGACGGCATCCGTGCCGAGCACCTCGCGGTCCGCAGCGCGGTGGGCGTGTTCGACGTGTCGCACATGGGCCAGGTGCAGACCCGCGGTCCGCAGGCGCTGCAGGCGCTGCAGCGCCTGCAGTCCAATGACGTGCGGCGGATCCCGGTCGGTGGCGCGCAGTACAGCCTGCTGTGCAAGGAGGACGGCGGCGTGCTCGACGACCTGTTCACCTATAAGCTCGCCGACTGCAGCTTCCTGACGGTGACCAACGCGTCCAACCACGTGCGAGATCTGAGATGGATGCGAGCTCACACGCAGGATCTGGACGTCGACCTCAATGACCGGATCGACGATTTCGTGATGCTGGCCGTGCAGGGCCCGCAAGCGCGGGCGCTCGTCGGCACGCTCGCCGACGGGTCGCTGCCGCCGCGGATGCACTGCTGCGAGCGGGCCATCGGCGGCGCCGCTGCGCTCGTGTGCGGGACCGGCTACACGGGCGAGGACGGGGTCGAGCTGCTGATCGCGCCGGACGACGCGGTCGACGTGTGGGATGCGCTGCTGGCGCGCGGCGCCAAGCCGGTCGGCCTCGGCGCGCGGGACACGCTGCGCCTCGAAGCCTGCTTTCACCTCTATGGCAACGATCTGGGTGAGGATCGCGATCCGATTGGAGCAGGACTCAGCTGGGCCTGCAAGGAGGAGACCGGTTTCATCGGCTCAGACGCGGTCGCGGCGGTGCGTGGTGCGGGTCCGGCGCAGAAGCTGGTCCCGTTCGCGATCGAGGGCCCCGGGATCGCCCGCCAGGGCAATCCGGTCGTGGGCGGCGGCAAGGTCACGAGCGGAACCTTCTCACCATGTATGGCAAAAGGCATCGGGATGGCCTACGTTCCCGCGCAGCGGGCCGAGCTCGGCACCCGCTTTGAGATCGATGTGCGGGGAACGGTCAGGCCCGCGGTTGTCGAACAGAAGCCTCTTTACCGAAAGGACACGTGAGCATGGCGCAGGCAAGCTATCCGGACGATCTGAGCTACAACGCCGAGCACGACTGGGCGCGGATCGACGGCGACGAAGCGACGTTCGGGATCACCTGGTACGCGCAGGACGCGTTGGGGGAAGTCGTGTTCTTCGAGGCTCCGGCGCTCGGCGGCACCGTGACGCAGGGCGAGACCTACGCCGAGGTCGAGTCCGTCAAGGCGGTCTCCGAGGTCGTCGCGCCGCTCTCCGGCGAGATCGTCGCGTTCAATGAAACACTGGGCGAC
Source organism: Solirubrobacteraceae bacterium (assembly GCA_052147535.1). Taxonomy (GTDB): domain Bacteria; phylum Actinomycetota; class Thermoleophilia; order Solirubrobacterales; family Solirubrobacteraceae; genus Palsa-465. The sequence goes on from JBKQKK010000072.1 coordinate 25,048, forward strand.
GCGCCGCAGACGATCAACGACGACCCCTACGGTGAAGGCTGGCTGGTCCGCGTGAAGCTATCCGACCCCGCCGAGGCTGCAGCATTGATGGATGCAGCAGCCTATGAGGCTTCGCTGGCGTGAGTCGCTACACGTCCGCCACCGACACCGATCGCAGCGAGATGCTCGCTGCGATCGGCGTCGCGACGATCGAGGACCTGTTCGCGGACATTCCGGCTGCGCTGCGCATGCAACGGCCGCTGGCGCTCGGCGAGGGACTCTCCGAACAGGAGGTGTACGCGGAGCTCAAGGCGCTGGCCGCCCGCAACGTCAGCACCGACGATGAGATCTCGTTCCTCGGCGCCGGCATGTACGACCACTACGTTCCGGCGCTAATCGACTCGATCCTGCAACGCTCCGAGTTCCTCACCCCATACACTCCCTACCAGCCTGAGATCTCCCAGGGCGGGCTGCAGTCGATGTTCGAGTACCAGACCGCGATCTGCGAGTTGACCGGTCTGCCGGTCTCAAACGCGTCGGTCTACGAAGGGCCGAGCGCGGTCGCCGCCGCTGGCTACCTCGCCAAGCTCGCCAGCGGGCGCAAGCGCTTCGTCGTGTCCAAGGGCGTGCATCCGCACTCGATCGAGACGCTGCGGACGCTCGCGCACGGATACGCGATGGAGGTTGACACCGTCGAGCTCGTCGACGGTCTTACCGAGACGGCACCGCTGGGCGACGACGTCGCAGCGATCGTTGTCGCGCAACCAAACTTCCTCGGCGCGATCGAACCGCTGGGCGAGCTCAGCGGGAACGCACGCGCGCACGGGGCGCTGACGATCTGCAGCTGTGACCCGATCCCGCTGGCGCTGCTCGCAGCACCGGGCGCGCAGGGCGTCGACATCGCGGTCGGCGAGGGTCAGTCGCTGGGCAACCGGCTCGACTTCGGTGGTCCCTCGTTCGGGTTCTTCGCGACGACGCAGGCGCTGATGCGCAAGCTGCCCGGTCGCATCGCCGGTGAGACGCGCGACGTCGACGGTGCGCGCGGCTTTGTGCTCACCCTGCAGACACGCGAGCAGCACATCCGCCGCGAGAAGGCGACGTCCAACATCTGCACCTCGCAGGCACTGAACGCGCTCGCCGGCGTGATCTACCTCAGCTGGCTGGGACGCCGCGGGATCGTCGAGCTAGCCGAGCTGCTGGTACAGCGCACCGCCTACGCGCGGGCACGGCTGACGGCGCTGCCAGGGGTCCAGGCGCTGCACAGCCAGCCGGTGGTGCGCGAGTTCGCGGTCAGGCTCGACGCCAACGTCGAGCGGGTGATCGCTCGCTGCCGCGCGCAGGGCGTAAACCCCGGTTACGCCCTGGGACGCGACGATCCAGCGCTGGCAGACGGCTTGCTCGTGGCGATCACGGAGCTACGCACGCGGGCTCACATCGACCGCCTGGCTGAGGTGCTCGACGCCTCGCTGGCGGCCGAGCGCCAGCCCGCGGAGGTGCAGGCATGAACCGCGCACGATCGTTCACGGCCGCGGCCGACGACCAGCTGACGATCTACGAGCGCTCCAAGACGGGCCGCCGCGCGTTCGTCGCGCCGGCGCTCGAGGTGCCGGAGCGCGACCTCGACGAGCTGATCCCGGCGGCGCTGCGCCGGCCGGAGCCACCCCGGCTGCCGGAGGTCTCCGAGCCCGAGATCGTGCGCCACTACAACCGCCTTTCGAAGCGCAACTTCGACCTCGACACCGGCTTCTATCCGCTCGGCTCATGCACAATGAAGCACAACCCCAAGCTGCACGAGCGCGTCGCCGCGCTCCCGGGGCACGCGCGGCTGCACCCGCTCCAGGCGCCCGACGCCGCGCAGGGCGCCCTCGAGCTGATGTGGCGCCTGCAAACCGCGCTCGCCGAGATCGCCGGACTCCCCGAGGTCTCGCTGCAGCCGTCCGCAGGATCCCACGGCGAGCTCACCGGGGTGCTGTTGACGCGCGCCTTCCACGAGGACCGCGGCGAGCTGCGCACGAAGGTGCTGACGCCCGACACGGCGCACGGAACCAATCCCGCCACCGTCACGATGGCCGGCTACGAGGTCGTGCACGTCGGCACGGATGCGCGCGGCAACGTCGACCTCGAGGACCTGCGCGCCAAGGCCACCGGCGACGTCGCCTGCCTGATGCTGACAAACCCGTCGACGCTCGGGCTGTTCGAGTCCGGGATCGAGGAGATCGCGCAGATCGTCCACAGCGTCGGAGCGACGCTGTACTACGACGGCGCCAACCTCAACGCGATCATGGGGATCTCCCGGCCGGGCGACATGGGGTTCGACATCGTGCACTTCAACCTGCACAAGTCGTTCACGCAGCCGCACGGCGGCGGCGGCCCCGGTTCAGGCCCGATCGCCGTGTCGGAGCGGATCGCGCCGTACCTGCCGTGCCCGGTGGTGGTGCGCCGCGAACCCGGTCCGAGCCACGGCGCCGAGCCGTTCTACGACCTCGACTTCGATCGGCCGAAGTCGATCGGGCGGATGCGCGGCTTCCACGGCAACTTCGGCGTGTTCGTGCGCTCGTATGCCTACATCCGCTCGCTCGGCGCCGCCGGTCTGCGGGAGGCCTCCGAGACGGCGGTCCTGAACGCCAACTACTTGCTGGCGAAGCTGCGCGGCGAGGGATTCGCCGAGTACCTCCCGGCGGCGCACGACAGGATCTGCATGCACGAGTTCGTGTTGAGCGGCGCGCCGATGAAGCAGGCGCTGGGGATCAGGACGCTCGATCTCGCCAAGCGCCTGCTCGACCACGGCGTGCACCCGCCGACGGTGTACTTCCCGCTGATCGTCGACGAGGCGCTGCTGGTGGAGCCGACCGAGACGGAGACCAAGGAGACACTCGACCACTTCGCCGCAGTGATCGCCGAGATTCTCCGCGAGGCGCGCGAGGATCCCGAGATCGCCCGCAACGCCCCATACACGACGCCGGTGCGGCGGCTCGACGAAGCCGCTGCCGCGCGGCACCCGGTCGTCCGGCAGCAGATGTAGCGCCGCCGCCGCCGCGTTTCGCCCCTAGATGCAGGCTGAGATCGCCCAGCAGGCCGCTCGGATCGCCGCTCGCGCGCCGCGTGAGCTAGAGGCGCTCGTGGGCGTGTCCTCGCCCTCGGGCGATCGCCACGGGGCGGAAGAGGCGATCGCGCTATGCCGGGCATTGATGCCTGACGAGACGCGCCAGCAGCGCGTCGCGTGCTCCACCGCCGGCAGCGCGCCCGACCTGATCGCACGGCTGCAGGGCAGCGGCGCAGGCCGGCTGCTGCTGCTCGGACACCTCGACACGGTGATCGGCCACAACGACCATGCAAACCTGCGCCGCGATGGCGACCGGCTCTACGGCCCGGGCACCGCCGATATGAAGGGCGGCGTCGTGCTCGCGCTCGGGGTCGCGCGGGCGCTCGCGGAGCATCCCGAGCGCTACCGCGAGCTGTCGGTGCTGCTGGTCACCGACGAGGAGTGGCGCACCGCGCCGTTCGTGCACGCGCCGACCTTCGCCGGCTACGACGCCTGCCTGTGCTTCGAGGCCGGTGAGCACACCGAGGAGGGCGAGGAGGGCGTCGTCGTCGTGCGCAAGGGAGCGGGCACGCTGCGCGTGCGCGCGATCGGACGCCCAGCCCACTCCGGCTCGGCACCGCGGGACGGCGCCAGCGCGCTGCTGGCGCTCGCACAGACCGCGCTTGACCTGGCTGCGACGGCGGATCCGAACGGGCCGAGCCGCCTGACGGTCGTGCCCACGATCCTGCGCTCCGGCGAGGCGATCAACGTCGTTCCCGGCGCCGGCGAGCTGGTGCTCGACCTTCGGGCCGGCGACGTCGCCGCGTTCGAGCCGGTACTGGCGGCCGTCCCCGCGGCGCTTGGCGAGGTCAGGCTCGAGCCGCTGATGGAACGGATCTGGCCGGCGATGAACACCGAGCGAGAGACCGCGGCGCTGCTGGCGGGTGCCGGCACGAAGCTCGGACGGCCGGTGCGCGCCCGCGCCCGCGGCGGCGCCAGCGACGCCAGTCACTTCGCCGCGAGCATCCCGTTGACCGTCGACGGGCTCGGCCCGCGTGGCGGCGGAGCGCACACGCCGCAGGAGTTCGTCTTCACGGACTCGCTGTGCGAGCGCGCCGAGGTCGCGCTCGCGCTCGCGTGGCAAGCACTCGAGCCTGCCATGCTGTAGCTATGAGCACGATCGCCTCTGCGCCAGACGACACCGCGAAGGGCCGTAGGCAGCTGGGTGGCCTCGCGCTACTCGCTGGGATCATCGCGTTCATGTGGGTGATCGAGGCGATCAACACGCTCGACTCCAACCGCTTGGACAACGACGGGCTCTATCCCCGCGACATCGATCGGTTCTGGGGGATCATCACGTTTCCGTTCCTGCATGCGAGCTTCCAGCACCTGATCGACAACACAGTACCGCTGGCGTTCATCGGCGCGATCATCGCGCTGCGTGGCGCCGCCAAGCTGGCGCGCGTCACGCTGTTCGTGATCGTGGTCGGCGGCGTGCTGGCCTGGGTGGTCGCGCCGTCGCACACCGTGACCGTCGGCGCTAGCGGCGTCGTGTTCGGCTACGCGACCTACGTGTTCGCACGCGGCTTCTTCGAGCGCAGCCTGCTCGACGTGTCCGCGGGACTCGTGGTCGGCGCCGTCTGGGGCGCTGCTCTCCTATACAGCATCGTCCCGCACAACAACGGCGTCTCCTGGCAAGGGCACGTGTGCGGCGCGATCGCCGGCGTGCTCGCCGCCTGGGCGCTGTCTGACCGTCGCCACGCCGGCTCTCCAACCGGCGTCGCGGCCATATAACCGTGTGGGAGTCACAACCCACCGGGGTTCGGGTCGTTATCGGTCGAAGAAGCGATGTCAGCTCAGCGGCCACCCAAGCCAACGTCGCGCTCGAGTCCCTCGACCTCGCCAGCGACCCGCTCGACCTCGTCGAACACCCGCTCGACGTCACCTACGACCCGCTCGACGTCAGCCGCGACCCGCCTGATCTCATCTTCGCATCGCTCCAGCTCACGCCGTGCCGCCTCCCGCTCCTGCTGCCAAAGGCGCCGCAGCCGTGCCGACTTGAGCGTGCGACCGGTCAGCAGCGTTGCCGCGGCACACGCCAGGAAGCAAGCGGCCCCCAGCGACGTGTTCCAGTTCGCTGCGGCCGTGCCGACCAGCGAGCCAGTCGAGGGAACGGCGTAGCTGGCGACGGCCGAGGCACCGAATAGCACGCAGCCGAGGAGGTTGATCGAGGGCTCCCACCAGCCCGCGCCGCCGCGTGTGGGGAGCCAGTTGCTGCGCGCCGCGGCGCGGTAGGCGATCGTGCCCGAGACCAGGAAGCAGATCGAGCCCAGGGCGTCGGGCAGCCACACGAGCTTGTCATACCCCGAGTTCCCCACGGCCGTGCTCAGTGCCTCGTAGGTCGTCACGTTGAACAGCAGGGTGCCCGCCGACTGGATCGCGGCCGCCCACCAGAGCTCCTGCCCGGCGTGCGGTGAACGGCGCTGGGGAAATGCCAGGCGCGACTGCATGGCTCCGCCCGCCGTGAACAGGATCGAGCCGACGAAGAACGTGGCGGCGTCGGCGCCGTCGCCGACGAGATCCGCGTAGCTCGGAACCGGCGCGATCAGGAAGCAGCTCGCACCGATCACGAACCACAGCGCCATCCAGCGCTCACGAGTCATCGCAAGACCCGCGCACCCGTGCTCCGTTGTGGTTCACCACGAACAGGATTATCGACGCTGGCCGCCGGCGCGCGTAACGCGCGCCTAGCCTGCGGGGGACGCGGCGCGCCGCCCGAGCCCGATAGCCTGCGGGCGACGATGCGCATCTTCTCCGGAATCCAGCCGACCGGTCGCAAGCACCTCGGCAACTACATCGGCGCGATCACCCAGTACGTCGTGGGCCAGGAGCGCGGCGAAGGTATCTACTGCGTCGTTGACCTGCACGCGACCACGGTCCCCTACGAGCCGCGGGCGCTACGTAAGTCGGTATACGACACGGCGGCCACGCTGCTGGCGGCGGGCCTTGACCACGACCGCTGCATCCTGTTTCGCCAGAGTGACGTGCGCGAGCACACGGAGCTGACATGGCTGCTATGCGGCCTGACCGAGCTCGGCCGGCTGCAGCGGATGCACCAGTTCCGTGACAAGTCGACAGCCCAGCGCGAGCTCGTCTCCTCAGGCCTGCTGTTCTACCCGGTGCTCCAAGCCGCCGACGTGCTTGCCTACCGTGCCGATGAGGTGCCGGTGGGGGAGGATCAGCGCGAGCATCTCGAGCTGATGCGCGACGTAGCCCGACGCTTCAACGCGCGCTTCGGCGGAGATCGGGAGGTGCTGGTCGTGCCCGAGCACCGGATCCCGGCAATCGGTGCGCGGATCATGGACCTGCAGTTCCCCGCTCGCAAGATGTCGACCACGGGCGGCAGCGAGCAGGGCACCGTGTACGTGCTCGACGAGCCCAAGGCGATCGTCAAGAAGTTCGGCTCGGCGGTCACCGACTCCGGGCGCGAGGTGCGCCGCGCCGTCGACAAGCCCGGGATCTCCAACCTGATCGAGATCATCGCGTCGGTGCGGGGTCTCGCGCCAGAGGAGATCGAGCAGGAGTTCGGCGGCGCCGGATACGGCGCTTTCAAGCGCGCCGTCGCCGATGCGGTCGTCGACTACCTGGCGCCGGTGCGTTCACGCTACGAGCAACTCCGCGGCGACGAGCCCGAACTCGAGCGCCTGCTCGAGGAAGGCGCCGCGAAGGCGCGCGCGATCGCCGCCGGCACGCTCAGCGACGCTCGCGAGGCGATGGGCGTCGGACCGGTCCGACCCGGGGGGTAGCCTGCACAGGCAGATGGCCGCGCACACGCCACCGCCGCTGCGCCTCGTTGACCTCGAGCTCGATCTCGACGTCTTCACGGGTCCTTTTGACCTGCTTCTGACGCTGATCCTGCGCGAGGAGGTCGACTTGCTCGAGGTGGACCTCGCCGAGATCGTGATCTCCTACATCGACCACCTGGAGGCCCGCGGCGAGCTGGATCTCGAGGCGGCAACCGAGTTCCTCGTGCTGATCGCGGCGCTGCTGGAGCTGAAGTCGCGACTGATGCTCCCTGGCGAGGGGCTCGAGGAATTCGAGTTGGAGCCCGGCGAAGCGGCGCAGGAGCTGCTGGAGCGGCTGCTCGCGGCGCACCGCTACGGCGCCGCCGCGCGCCGCCTGCAGGAGCAGCTGGCGGCGCAGTCTGGTTTTCGCTTTCGCAGCGCACCGCTGCCCGCGCACCTGCGGCGCGCCGCGCTTCCCGCGGCCAGCGCCGTCTATGACGCCGGACTGCTGGGAGCGGCGATCGGCACGCTGCTGACGCTGCCGGCAGAGGTCGACATTAGACACATCCCCGTCCCCAAGGTGACGGTGCTCTCGCGCCTCACGCTGCTGCGCTCGCTGCTGCGCCGCGGCAGCTTCAACTTCGACGAGGCAGTGGTGCAGGCGGACCGCGTGACCGTTGCGGTAACGCTGTTCGCGCTGCTCGAGCTGCACAAGCAGGGCGAGCTGACCTGGACGCAGCACGAGCCCTTCGGCGAGATCTTCGTGCATGCCAGCGCGCGCAGCGTGCTTCTGGAGCGCTCAGCGTGAGCGATGCACAGGCGCCAGCGGGCGCAGAGCTCGAGCGCCTACTGGAGGCGCTGCTGTTCGTGTCGCCCGACCCGGTCGCCGCGGACGCGCTGAGTGCCGCGACCGGGGCGGAGCGCCACGAGGTGCAGAGCGCGCTCGAACGTCTGCGCGAGTACTACGAGTTCGAGCGGCGCGGACTCGTGCTGCGAACGCTCGCCGGCGGCTGGTCGCTCGCATCGCACCCGGATGCGGAGGCGGCCGCGCGGCGGCTGTTCTCGAGGCCACGGACGGCGCCGCTGACCAGCGCCCAGGCCGAGACGCTCGCGATCATCGCCTACCTGCAACCTGTCTCGAGACCCGAGATCGCGAGGATCCGCGGTGTCAACGCCGAGTCTGCGGCCTCGACCCTGCTGGAGCGCGGCATGATCGAGGAGTCGGGACGTTCGCAATTCGGGGCGGTGCTGTACCGCACCACAGAGCTGTTCCTGCGTCTGTTCGGGCTCGCCTCGCTGGAGGCTCTGCCGGAGCTGAGCACATTCGACCCGTCGCCCGAGGTGGAGCAGGAGCTGCGCGAGCGGCTGCTGCGAGCAGGCGAGGCGCGCGCCGGCAGCCTCGCTCCCGACCGCTGAGCTATGCGCCGGATCGGACCCGCGACGGTGCGCTCGCCGAGAGCTGTGCCGTGCGCACCGCGAGCTGCCCGCAGGCGGCGTCGATTTCGCGCCCCCGGGTCAGCCGCACCGTAGCGCCCAGGCCGCGTCGCTCGAGCTCCGCCCGGAACGCTTCGATCGCTTTTGGACTCGAGCCCTGGTACGGCGAGCCGGTCGGGTTGTAGGGGATCAAGTTGACCTTGAAGGTCTTGGGGTCGAGTGCCGCCGCGAGCGCCGCCGCCTGCGCGTGCGTGTCGTTGACTCCCGCCAGCATCACGTACTCGACGAACACCATCCGTCGCTTGCTGGCGTAGAAGGCCTCGCACGCTTCGATCACGTCCGCTAAGGGGTAGCGTGCGTTGACGGGCATCAGCTCCGTGCGCAAAGCGTCATCGGCCGAGTGCAGCGACAGTGCAAGCCGCAGCGGCATCGGATCGGCTGCCAGGCGCTCGATACCAGGGATCCAGCCGACCGTCGAGATCGCGGTGCGGCGGTGCGTGATCCCGATGTCCGGCAGCTGCGCGCAGGCTCGCAGGACGCTGTCGAGGTTGAGCATCGGCTCGCCCATGCCCATGAACGCGGCGTGATCCACACGGCTCGTTGCGCCATCGCCGCCGCGCAGACGCCGGAAGTGCAGCGCCTGGTCGATGATCTCCCACGCGCTCAGGTTGCGGGCGAAGCGCATCTGCCCGGTCGCGCAGAACGTGCAGGTGAGCGGGCACCCCGACTGCGAGGACAGGCATAGCGAGCGGCGTCCGTCGCGGTAGATCATCAGCACGGTTTCCAGCGGGCGGCCGTCGTGCGTGCGCATCAGCGCCTTGACCGTGCCGTCCCGCGCCCGCAGCTCGCACTCGACCGTGAGCGTCGAGAACGGCACCTCGCTGCGCAGCGCGGCGCGCAGACGCAACGGCAGATCGGTCATCTCGTCGAACGAGACCGCACCCTGCGCCGCCCATTTCCAGACCTGCCTGGTGCGATAGGGCGGCTCGCCGAGCGCGGCGAGCGTCTGGGCAACGAGGTCGAGGTCCATCGCCTATATGGTGCCAGGGCGTTGAGGTTGGCCAAGTTCCTGTCGAGCAGCGGGGTCTCGTCGCGGCGCGCCGCGGAAGCGATCGTGCGTGCGGGCAGGGTGAGCGTCGGCGGCGAGACCGTCACCGATCCGGCCCGCGACGTCGGCGATGAAGACGACCGCGTCGCGCTCGACGGGCGGCCGCTGCGCGTGCAAAGCGCCCGCGTTGTTTACGCGCTCAACAAGCCCGCCGGGGTGCTCTCAACCGCGAGCGATCCACAGGGTCGCCCGACTGTCGTCTCGCTCGTGCCGAGCGAGTTGCGCTTGTACCCTGTCGGCCGGCTCGATGCCGACAGCACCGGCCTGATCCTGCTGACCAACGATGGGGCGCTCGCGCACCGCCTGACGCATCCCAGCTTCGAGGTGGACAAGACCTATCGCGCGGTGCTCGCGCGCCCGCCCGTACGCGAGGCCGAACTGCGCGCGCTTCGCTGCGGTGTTGAGCTCGACGACGGCCCGACAGCGCCGGCGCGCGTCGCGCGCGTCGCGCCTGACACGCTCGAGCTCACCATCCACGAGGGGCGAAAGCGCCAGGTCAAAAGGATGTGCGAGCACATCGGACATCCCGTCCTGCAGCTCACGCGCGTGCGGTTCGGGCCACTGCGGCTCGGACAGCTGGCGCCCGGCGCCTACCGTCGCTTGAGCGAGACTGAGATCGGTCTGCTCAGAGACGCTGGATCAGGAGCTCGTCGTTGCGCAGCGTCGTCGTCCGCAGCACGTGCGCAACCGCCGCGCGCGTCAGCGCCACCGGATGATCGGCGACCAGGCGCATGATCGTGAACCGGTGGACGCGGCGGACCCATAGCACGTGGAAGCCCGGGATCGGGTAGCTGCGCTGCATCTGCGAAGGGATCAGGTTGCAGGCCGCCCCCCACCAGCACAGCGGCTGCTGGGGCGAGGTCATCGAGATCACGTCGAGCTCGCGCACGCGCTCGGCGTGCCTCCCGAAGAGGTGGAGATCCGGCAGGTACAGCGACAGTGGCAGCAGGGTCCGGTAGTGCTGGATCAGAATCGCGCGGCCGTCGAGGAGCGCCGGCGCGGGCACACCGGCACCAGCGCCGGCCGACGGCTGCACCGTCGCGGTCAAGCTGGGGGCAGCACTCGCCGCCTGACCGGTGCCCAGCAGGCGGGCGACCGGGCGCCAGTCGGGGCGCTGCAGGTCGTAGTCGAAAGCCACGCCGACAGCGGCCGTCAAGCCGATCGCGCACAGCGCCACGCTCAGCGCCACGCCGAGCAGCCGCGTCCGCGGCAGGCTCAGCCCGGCGGCTACGAGCATCGCCGCCGGCAGCCACAGCGCGATGATGTTGCGAGTGATCAGTGCGTCGCTGCCGGCGGCCGCAAACGCCAGGCTGAGGAGGAGCCCCGAGAGCGCGAGCCCACCAGCCGCCAGGGCGCCTCGCCGGCCCTGGCGCCCGCTTGCGATCAGCAGCGCCAGCGCGATCAGCACGAGCGCGATCGCGGTGAGCTTCAACAGCTTGCGCGCGGGCGCACCGGTTCCGAGAAGGAACTGCGGGATGATCTGCGCGAGCCGCAGTCCGAACGGTGTCTGGGCGATCCAGGAGTCGTGACCGGTGGCGTTCTGCGAGAGCGCCAGCGGAATCAGCGCCAGTCCACACAGTGCCACAGCGCCTACCGCGATCTGCACCGCCCGGGCGCGGCGGTGTCCTGCCAGTAGCCAGACCGCCTGCGGCGCGACCGCGACGATCGCGTAATAGTGCGTCGCCAGCGCCAGCGCGCAGGCTAGAACCCAAGCGCCCAGTAGGCGCGGCGAAGGTGAGGCGCGAGCGTAGGCGAAAGCGAGCAGCGCGAGCGCGCACAGCAGCGCCAGCAGCTCATACGAGCGGGCCTCTTGCGAGTACCAGATCAGCAGCGGGTTGCAGGCGCTCAACGCAGCCACGATCAGACCGGCTCGGCGGGTGAGCAGCTTCGCCGTAGCGCCGTACGCTACGGGCACAAGCAGCACCCCGGCCAGCGCCGACAGCGACCGCAGTCCGGCCTCACCGGCGCCGAACACGCGCGCCCAGATCCACGCCACGCAGTAGTACAGCGGCGGCGTCGACTCCGTCTGCGGGATCAGGCCAAGCATCTTGCCCGGCGAGAAGCTGACGAGCAAAGCGGTATTGGCCTCGTCAAACCAGAATCCCTGGTGCCCGAGGCGATAAAAACGCAGCAGCGCCGCTAGGACTGTCAGTGCCACGACAGCTGCCAACCGCGTGCGATCCCGCGCGCGGGCGCCGGCCGGAGCGGCGCTACGGTCAGTTTTTCTTAACGGAATCGCAACCATGCGCCAGCCGAAAACCATTGCCCGACAGCCACCATTATCTGCAGATGCGCGAGGATCCGGTACGAGCCGAGGCATCCGGGCTGCTCGCCGCCGGTGCCGCCGGTGCCGCCGGTGCCGCCGGCGCTGCGGGCCCATCAGATGCCGCGATCAGCCTCGGGCGCTTTGCGGCGCCCGGGATCCGCCTGCGCGCGCTGCGAGTCCCGGCGCTGAATGCCCGCGCGGGCTATCTGGCGCTTGCCTCGATGCTGCTCGGAGTGATCGTGACCGTCCTGTTCTCGACGGCGGGAGCCCAAGTGCTCGTGCCTCGAGCGCATGCGCTGTTCCCCGCTTGGGAGGCCGGACCGCTGCACGCGCTGGGGCTGGCTCCGTCGCTCCCGGCGAGCACGTTGCAGCTCGGCGACAGCCTGTTCCTGCTGGCAATGACCGCGGCATACGGCGTTGCGATCAGCGCGGCGCGCTCACTGTCGATGCGCACGATCGCGATCTGGGTGGTGGCGATCAGCCTCGTGCTGCTGATCGGACCGCCCCTGCAATTGACCGACCTGTTCAACTACCTCGGCTACGCGAGGCTCGGCGCGCTGCATCACCTCAACCCCTACACCCACGTGATCGACGCGGAGATCTGGGATCCGGTCTACAGCTTGACCTCGTGGCACAACCTCTCGAGCCCCTACGGCCCGCTGTTCACAGCGATCACCTACCCGCTCGCCTGGCTGCCGTTGCCGGCCGCATACTGGGCGCTCAAAGCCGTGATCGTCGGCGCCAGCCTTGGGTTCATCTGGCTGGTCTGGAAGTGCGCCAAGCTGCTCGGCCAGGATCCGCGGCCGGCGGTGCTGCTCGTCGCCGCCAACCCGCTCTATATCTTCTATGCGGTCGGGGCGTTCCACAACGACTTCCTGATGCTGGTGCCGTCGATGGCGTCGATCGTACTGCTCCTGGAGCGGCGCGATCGCGCCGCCGGAGCGGCGCTGGCGCTGGCGGTCGCGGTCAAAGTGACGGCCGTGGTGCTGCTTCCGTTCCTGTTGATCGCCGCGCGGCCGCCCGCCCGCCGCCCGCGTGTTCTGGCCGGCGCGGCGCTCGCCGCCGCTGCGCTCGCGCTACTCAACATCTGGCTGTTCGGTTTCCACGTGCCGAACCTCTCGCAGCAGAGCGGGGTCGTGACCGGCTTCAGCATCCCGAACCTCGTCGGCCTGGCGCTGGGGCTCGGCGGCAGCACGCCCGCGTTGCTGCGAATCGCCAACCTCGCCGTCGTGATCATCGTTCTGATCTCGCTGCGCCGGCCGCGCGAGTGGATCGCGGGCGCGGGCTGGTCCACGCTCGCACTGATCGCGAGCGTCGCCTGGTTGATGCCGTGGTACCTGATCTGGGTGTTGCCATTGGCGGCTCTGGGATCAAGCGTGCGACTGCGTCGCGCATCGCTCGCATTCACGGTCTTCCTGGTACTCACGTTCGTGCCTGAGACCGGCGTGCTCGTCAGCGAGCACGGTCTCAATCCGATGTCAACCACCGCCGGTCAGGCAGCCGCCGCCTACCAGGCGAAGCTCCAGCAGTAAACCTGCCGGGGCCGGTAGCCGCGTAGCGGCGTAGCCGCGAGCCGAGCGGTGCAGGCGCCGGCGGCGCCGGCACGCTTGTGGCTATACGACGCACCGGTTCCTGTTAGCTTTGGGTTGATGCGCCGCAGTGCTTCAGCTGCGCCGTCGTTGCGGCGCGGCGGCGCATTGCGATTTCGCCGCCGAGCGCTCGAGATCGACAGGCTCGAACTGGCGTTGCTGGCGGCCTTCGCGGTGGCGTCAGTCTGGGTGCTGGCGCTCGACCTCTGGCAAGTCGTCGCGCATGGGCGCGTCTGGACCGGGACCGATGGCTCGTTCATCGTCGACCAGATGCAGTACCTGGCCTGGATCGTGTCGGCCTCGCGCCATCTGCTGGTCGCCAACCTGTTCGTGCTGCACACGACGCCCGCCGACTACTTCCAGCCGGCGATCGCGATCTCTGGGGGCTTGACGGCGCTCGGGATGGCGCCGACGCTCGCATTGCTCGTGTGGAAGCCGGTGGCCGTCGTCTCGCTGTTCTGCGCCGTGCGGGCATACGCGCACCGCGGACTTGGGTGCTCGACTCGCGGGCAGCGACTCGCGATGCTCGCGCTGGCGTTGTTCTTCGGGTCCTTCACGGTGCTCGATCGCAAGCTGGCCGTGATCGGCGATCTTTTCCCAGCGTTCCTCTCGTGGGGCTACCCGTTCGCACTGATGGCCATCGCGGCGGCGATCTTCGCGTTGCTCGCATACGACCGGGCCCGCGCCACACGCAGCTTCAGCTGGGGTCCAGCGCTGCTGGGCGCACTGGCGGGATTGCTGCACCCGTGGCAGGGCGAGTTGCTGATCGTGATCATCGTCGCAGCCGAGCTGACGGACCTTCGTGCCGGCGCTCCGGCGCTTGCCGGCCTGCGCCCGGCGCTGGGCTCAGCGCGCTTGCGTCTGGCCAGCGCAACCTTGCTGGGCACGCTGATGCCGCTGATCTACTACGCAGCGCTCGGTAAGCTCGACATCTCCTGGCAGCTCGCCCGCCTGGCGAGCAAGCACTCCTTCCCCGTGCTGGACATCGCGGCCGCGACCGCACCGCTGCTGCTCGTAGCGCTGCTCGGCTACCACGCAACCGCCGGCGGTTTCCTCGCTCGCGCCACGAGGATCTGGCCGGCGGCCGCTTTTGCGGTGTACATCGTGTCCTCCTCAGGACTCGGGGCCACCCCGCTGCACGCGTTCGACGGGATCACTGTGCCGCTCGCGCTGCTCGCCGTCGACGGCTGGCGCCGCCTGCACTGGGGGCGGCTGCGCACCGGCTGCGCGATTGGAACGGCCGTGGTCGCGATCGGCACCGTGCCCGCAACCGTCTACCTGGTGGCCAGCGAACGCGGCTACGTCGCCCCGGCCGCCGGCAACGCTAACTTCATCACGCACGACGAAGGCCGCGCCCTGGCGTTCCTGCGCCACGATCCGCAGCATGGCGGCGTGATGACGAGGTTCTATCTGGGCGCGGTGGTTCCAGCACGCACCGGCCGCGCGACGTTCGTCGGCAACTGCATCTGGTCGCAGCCGGCCTGCAACCCGCGAGCGATCGAGGTCCAGAGCCTGCTCGACGGATCATTGCCGCCGCTCGCCGCTCGCCTGCTCGTCGCCGGCTCCCATGCGCGCTTTCTGCTGGCCGACTGCCAGCAGCACACGAGCATCGCGCGCGAGCTGGGCACGCTGATCGCGTCTGTGCACCGCTTTGGCTGTGCGACCGTATACATGGTCAACAACGCTCCTCTGCCAGAATCCTCAGGCTATGCAGCGGCTGTTCGCGCTCCGAGGCGCCAATAGCGTCGAGCGCAATGACGCCGACGCGATCCGCGAGGCCACCGATCGTCTGATGCGCGAGCTGATGGCGCGCAACGATCTGCGCCCGGAGGCGATGGTCAGCTGCATCTTCACGCTGACCGACGATCTGAACGCCGAGTTCCCGGCGGTTGCCGCTCGCGCGATCGGCATGGATCGCGTGCCGTTGCTGTGCGCGCGGGAGGTGCCAGTACCGAACTCGTTGCCGCGCGTGATCCGGGCGCTCGTCCATTACTACGCGCCTGACGATCACATCTCGCGCCATGTTTACCTGGGCGAGGCGCGCGCGCTCCGGACCGATCTCGAGGCGGCACAGTGAGGCGATGAGCGTCGAATTCGCCGACAAGATTCGCCGGATTCCGGTCTACCCTCTCGCGGCGGGCTATGACCTCGGCGCCGAGCTAGCGATGCTCGCCTCCAACGAGTCCGCGTTCGCGCCGATGCCCGAGGTCGTGGAGGCCGCAACGCGGGCGCTCACCGTAGCCCACCGCTACCCTGACCCCGCCTACACGCCGCTGCGCCGTGCATTGTCGGAGCGCTACGGCGTCCCGGCGGACCGGATCGCGCTCGGCAACGGCTCCTGTGAGATCCTGCTCGCGGCCGGCGATGCGCTGCTGGAGCCCGGCGCCGAGGTCGTTTACGCGTGGCCAGCTTTCAGCGTATACCCGCATCTGGCGGCGGCCTCGGGGGCGCGCGCGATCCAGGTGCCGCTGGACGCCGAGGAGTGTCACGACCTGAGCGCACTGGCCGCCCAGGTGACTGTCGCGACGCGGCTCGTACTCGTTTGCAACCCCAACAATCCAACTTCGACGGCCGTCGAGCTCGAGCAGGTCCAGACGCTGCTGCAGGCCGTCCCGCGCTACGTCTGCGTGATCCTCGACGAGGCCTACTGCGAGTTCTCGCTGACGCTCGGAGACCCGCAGGCGTCCGTTGAGCTGCTGCAGCGCTGGCCCAACCTGGTGATCCTGCGCACGTTCTCCAAGGTCTATGGCCTCGCGGCCCTACGATGCGGCTACGCGCTCTGCGGCAGCCCCACCGTGCGCACCGCCCTGGACCAGGTGCGCCAGCCGTTCTACCTTAACGCCGTCGCGCAGGCGGGCGCCGTCGAGGCATTGCGCCACCAGGATGAAGTCGAGCGGCGCGTGGTCGAGACGATCGCCGCGCGCAGTGAGCTGATCGATCGGGTGCGCTTGCTCGGACTGCGGGTGGCGAGTTCTGACGCCAACTTCATCTGGGTGCGACTGCCGGTTGGTGGTGGTGGTGGTGGCGGCGACGGCGTTGGTGATCGTGGCACCGGCGGTGAGACCGACGCTGAGGTCCGCGCGCGTGAGGCCGTGGTCGTCGAGGGGCTCCGCGAGCGCGGCGTGCTCGTGCGCGCCGGCTCGACGCTCGGTGGCCCCGGCGCGATGCGTGTCACCGTCGGGACGCCGGCGGAGAACCTGCGCTTCGTTGCGGCGCTCGGCGGGCTGATCGCGCGATGAGCTTGGGGCCAATACGCCATCTGCGCGCAAATCATCCGAGGATTTGGCGCTCCTGGGTGGCGAGCGACGGCCGGGTCTGGTACAACACACTTCGACGACGCGTATGACCTCCTGCACCGACATCGGCACCCTCGGCTGGACCTTCTACGCGCGCTTCTACGCCTGGCGATTTAGCTAGGCGCTCGGCCGAGCATCCCCGGCGCCCGCCGATGGCGGCGCATCTGGAGGCCGAGCGCCGGAGCGGTACCTCGGGTGCTCACGCGAGCTCGCTCGCCCAGAGCGCCCCTTTCCTAGAGTGTCGAAGCGTAGAAAGGACAGCCGGAGATGATCGCCACAAGAGCGACCGATAATCAGAAGGGCCTAGACGTAGACTCGTGCGGCGCCGACGGCGGGGAGCCTGGGCAGGGCGAGCGTGGCGTGCTCGAGATCTGCTCTCGCAAGGTCGGCGGCAGCAACTTCCTGATGATCGCGGGGCCGTGCACCGTCGAATCGCGCGAGCAAACCTTGAGCGCGGCGCGCAGCGTCCGAGACGCTGGCGCGAGCATGTTCCGCGGCGGTGCGTTCAAGCCGCGCACCTCGCCCTACGCGTTCCAGGGCCTCGGCCAGGAAGGACTGCGCCTGTTGCGGGAGGCCAAGGACGAGACCGGCCTGCCGATCGTGACTGAGCTGACGGATGTGCGTCACCTCGACGACGTGCTCGAAGTGGCGGACGTCATCCAGGTCGGCGCCCGCAACATGCAGAACTACACGCTGCTGACCGAGATCGGTCGCACAGGCATCCCGGTGCTGCTGAAGCGCGGCCTCTCGAGCACGATCGACGAGCTGCTGTCGGCGGCCGATTACATCCTCACGGAGGGTAACGAGCAGGTGCTGCTCTGCGAGCGTGGGATCCGCACGTTCGAGACCGCCTATCGCTTCACGCTCGATCTGTCAGCGATCCCCGTGATCAAGGAGCGCTGCCACCTGCCGGTGATCGTCGACCCGAGCCACGCCGCCGGCACCCGCGAGCGCGTCCTGCCGCTGTCGCTGGCGGCCGCGGCGGTGGGTGCAGACGGGATCATCGTGGAGGTCCACCCGTGCCCTGAGGAAGCCGTTTGCGACGGCCCCCAGCAGCTGGTCGCCGCCGAGTTCGGCGACTACCTCGAGCGGGTGCTGGCGGCTGCCGCGCTCGCCGGAAAGTCGCTGTCACGCGAGCAGTCGATGGCCGGGAGCGTGTGCTGAGATGCCACTCACCCCTCCAATCAACGCCGACGCGATCCGCGACCAGCGAATCGCGCGACTCGAGCGACTGCTTTCGCCGCAGGAGCTGCTGGACGGCTTGCCGCTACGCGAACGTTCGGCGCACGTGCTGCTGCGTGGTCGCGCCGAAACCCAGGCGATCCTCGACGGCCAGGATGACCGGCTGCTGGTCGTCGTCGGGCCGTGCAGCGTCCACGACGTGGTCGCCACGCGCGAATACGCTGAGCGGCTGAGCCTGCAGGCCCAGGCTTTGCGGGAGGACCTCTGCATCGCGATGCGCGTGTACTTCGAGAAGCCGCGTACGACGGTTGGGTGGAAGGGGCTGATCAACGATCCGCATCTGGACGACTCCGGCGACGTCAACACTGGTCTGCGGATGGCCCGCCGGCTGCTGCTGGACGTGCTCGATCTCGATCTGCCGATCGGTTGCGAGTTCCTCGATCCGATCACGCCGCAGTACATCTCCGACGCGGTCTGCTGGGGCGCGATCGGCGCGCGCACAACCGAGAGCCAGATTCACCGCCAGCTCGGCTCGGGCCTGTCGATGCCGGTCGGCTTCAAGAACCGGACCGACGGCGACGTTCAAGTCGCGGTCGATGCGGTGCGCGCCGCCGCGGTGCCGCACGCGTTCGCGGGGATCGATGTCAGCGGCATGCCCGCGATCCTGCATACGCGCGGTAACAGCGACTGCCACATCATCCTGCGCGGCGGCCGGGGCGCCCCGAACTACGGCCCGGAGCCTGTAGCGCAAGCGCGCCAGCTGCTGCGCGCCGCCGGCCTACCGGAGCGCGTGATGGTCGACCTCTCGCATGACAACAGTGGCAAGGACCCCTACCGCCAGCCGGCCGTGGCCGCCGCCGTGGCCGATCAGATCGCCACCGGTGACAGCGCGATCGTCGGGGTCATGATCGAGTCGTTCCTGGTCGGCGGCCGTCAGGATGCCGACGCTCCGGGAGGGCTGACCTATGGCCAGTCGATCACCGACGGCTGCATCGACTGGGACACGACGGTCGAGGTGCTGGCGAACCTCGCACAAGCGGTCAGGGCCCGCCGTAGCGCGCCCTGACCGGGGAAGCGGATGCGGATCGCAGTCATCGGCGTCGGCTTGATCGGCGGGTCCGTCGCGCTGGCGGCGCGCAAGCGACTGGGGGCGTTCGTCGCCGGCTACGACGCCGACCCGGCAGCCTTGCGCCGTGCGCAACGGCGAGGCGCGATCGACCGTAGCTGTGATTCGATCCAGGACGCAGTCGGGGACGCCGAGCTGGCGTTCGTGGCGGTTCCCGTCGGTGCCCAGCGCGAGGCACTCGCGGCGGTGCTCGCCGCGGCTCCCGCGGACTGCGTGGTGAGCGACGTCGGCTCGACGAAGCGGGCGATCGTCGCGCAGATCGACGATCAGCGATTCGTCGGCGGCCACCCACTGGCAGGCGCCGAGACATCGGGGATCGAGCATGCTCGCGCCGACCTGTTTGACGGCGCGGCCTGGTATCTGACACCGACGCAGCGCACCGCGGGCGTCCGCTACGAGACGCTGCACCGCGTCCTCTGCGCGTTCGGCGCGATGCCCTCCGCAATCGACGCGGACACCCACGACACGATCCTGGCGCTGGTCTCGCATTTGCCGCACGTGCTCGCCAACGTGCTCGTCTCCCAGGCCGCCGCGACCCTGGCCGCGGGTGATCAGCGCCTGCCTGCCACCGGCCCCAGCTTCCGGGACGCGACCCGTGTAGCAGGCGCCTCGAGCGCGATCTGGACTGACATATACCTGAGCAACCGCGACACTCTCCTCGCGCAGATCGACGAGACGATCAGGCGCCTTGACGGGGTGCGCACGCTGCTGTCGGCCGGAGAGGGCGAATCGATCGCACGCTGGAACGACGCCGCCGCCGCCGACCGCCGGCTGCTGCTGGATGCGCATGTCGACGGCGGGGAGTTGTGCGAGCTGCGCGCCTCGGTCCCCAACCGTCCGGGCGTGGTGGCGGAGCTGGCGCTCGCGCTCGGACGCGCCGGCGTCAACATTCCCGACATGGCGCTCTATCCCGCGGCCGACATGACCGAGGGCGTCGTCGCGCTTTGGATCGCCGGCGCCGGCACAGCCGCCCGCGCAGAGCAGATCATCCACGAACTCGGCTTCCCGGTGGCGCGAGCATGAGCGCCGGCGGGATCCAGCAGCCGGTTGGGCGCGGAGGAGGGGTGAGCGCGCGAGCGGCGGCTCGGGTCTCGCCGGGAAGCCCCGCACCACGCTGGGAGGTACGCGTGCCGGGCTCCAAGAGCCTCACCAACCGCGCGCTCCTGTTGGCCGCGATCGCCGGCCCGGGACGCTCGAAACTGGTCAACCCACTGCTCGCCGATGACACCGCCGTGATGGCCGACGCGCTGCGCGCGCTCGGCGCGACGGTCGATCGCACGTCGCTCGGCGATTGGATCGTCGGCGGCCTGGGCGGGCCGCCGCACGGCGTCGCAGAAGTCTGGTGCGGGATGGCCGGGACCGCCGCCAGATTCCTGCTGCCAATGCTGGCCGCAGGCCACGGCCGGTACGCCGTCGACGCAGATCAACAGCTGCGCCGCCGCCCCCTGGGCCCGCTGCTTGACGCCTTGATCGCGCAGGGCGCCGTCCTGGCAGGAGCCGCATTGCCGCTGACGCTGTTCGCGGCCGGCCTGTCCGGTGGCGAGCTACCGGTTGACGCATCCGTCAGCAGCCAGTTCCTGTCCGGGCTGCTGATGGCGGCGCCGCTTGCGCGCAGCCCGACGCGCCTGCGCTTCAAGACGCTCGTCAGCCGGCCATATCTGGAGCTCACGCTCGAGGTGATGCGCGCGTTCGGCGTGCGGGCGAGCGTCGAGCAGCACGCCGTGCGGGTGCCGACCGCAAGCTACCGGCCGGCGGAGTTCGTGGTCGAGCCGGACGCCTCGACCGCTTCCTACTTCCTCGCGAGCGCAGCGCTGACCGCGACGACGGTCAGCCTGCCGGGACTCGATCTGGAGCGCACCGCGCAGGGGGACATCGAGATCGTTCGCTGCCTTCAGCAGATGGGCGCGGTCGTGGGCGCCGGCGCGCCTCTGCAGCTGAGCGGTCCGGCCCGGCTACGCGGCGTGGAGGTCAACATGGGCGATAGCTCGGATGTGTTCATGACGCTCGCCTGCGTAGCGCCGTTCGCCGACAGCCCGACGACAATCGAGGGCATCGCCCATGCCCGCGTGAAGGAATCCGACCGTATCGCGGCGACGGCCGAGAATCTGGAGCGGCTCGGAATCGAGGTGCAGCAGGGTGCCGACTTCGTCCAGATCAAGCCCGGCACGCCCCGCCCGGCGCGCCTGCCGACCTACGACGACCACCGGATCGCGATGGCGTTCTCGCTGATCGGCACGAGGGTGCCGGTCGTGCTCGACGACGCGGACGTGGTCGCCAAGACATGCCCGGCGTTCTTCGAGCTCTGGCGGCGCACCGGCGCGACGGTCGAGATCGGTGACGGCCGCGCCTTGACCGACGCCGCGCGTCAGACCGCTCGCGAAGCACGCGGTGAGGCCGGCGGCGCCTGATGGTCGTCGCAATCGACGGTCCAGCCGGGGCGGGCAAATCGACCGTCGCCAGGGCGCTGGCAGAGCGGCTGCGGTTCACCTACCTTGACACCGGGGCGATGTACCGCTGCGTTGCGCTCGCGGCGCTGCAGCGGGGCGTCGATCCCGCCAGGATCGCGCCTGAGCTGGAGATCAAGCTCGGCGGCCGCGTGCTGCTGGACGGGGTGGACGTGACCACGGAGATCCGCCACGCCGACGTCTCCCAGGCCGCCTCGCTGGCGGCAACCGACCCGGACGTGCGGGAGGCGATGGTCGCCGCCCAGCGCCGGCTGCTGGCGATCGGCGATTGGGTCGCCGAAGGGCGCGACATCGGCACGATCGTTGCCCCGGGCGCTGCCGTGAAGGTGTTCCTGACGGCGGACGCGACCGAGCGCGCGCGCCGACGCGCGCAGGAGCTCGGCCTCGAAGCGCGCGCCGTGCTTGCCGATCAGGCGATCAGGGACGAGCGCGACCGAACGCGTGAGCACGCGCCGTTGCGCCCGGCGCCCGATGCCGTGCTGCTCGACACGACGGCGCTGGCGCTGGCCGAGGTCGTAGAGCGGCTCGCGGCGGTCGTGGACGCAGCTCGTTGAGCCGCTAGGCTCGCTGATCATGAAGATCGCTGTGGTCGGTTACCCGAACGTCGGCAAGTCCTCGCTCGTCAACCGGCTCACGGAGACGCGCGAGGCGGTCGTGCACGCGCGCCCCGGCGTGACCAGGGACCGCAAGGAGCTGATCACCGACTGGAACGGCCGCGAACTGACGCTGATCGACACCGGCGGCGTCGATCTACTCGAGCGCGACGAACTCGCCCAGTCGATCCAGTCGCAGGCGCGGGCGGCGCTAAGCGACGCCGATCTGGCCGTCCTGGTGGTCGACGCGCGCGCAGGCCTGCGACCCGGCGACCAGGACATGGCGGAGCTCCTGCGTCACGTCACCGTGCCGGTGATTGTCGCGGCGAACAAGATCGACACGGTCGCTGACCTGCACCTCGCCGCCGAGTTCCACGCGCTTGGGCTGGGCGAACCGATCGCCGTCTCCGCGGCACAGGGTCTCGGCACCGGCGACCTGCTCGACCGGATTGTCGAACTCGGCCCCGACCACGAGCCGGCCGAGCGTCCCGCGGACCCGATCCGCCTGGCTGTGATCGGACGTCCGAATGTCGGCAAGTCCTCGCTCGTGAACCGGTTCGCCGGCGCCGGCGGCACCGGCGGCGGAGGCGACCGCGTAATCGTCTCTGAGATCGCCGGCACGACCCGCGACGCGATCGACCTGCCGATCAGCTTCGAGGGCCGGCCGCTGGTGCTTGTCGACACCGCCGGGTTGAGACGGACCGCGAAGGTGGGTGAGTCGCTCGAGTACTACACCGCGCTGCGCTCACGCCGGGCGGCTGAGCGCGCGGACGTCGCGCTCGTCGTCTGCGACGCCACCGACGGCATCACCGCGCAGGACCTGCGCGTCGCCGAGCTCGCGATGAAGAGCGGCTGCGCCACCGCGCTGGTACTCAACAAGTGGGACCTCGCGAGCGAGCGCGCGGGCGTGGGCCCTGTGATCGGGCCCGAGGATCTCGACCACGAGCGCGCCCGCGTGAAGTCGAAGCTCAGGCTACGTCCGCGCGTGCTCACCGCCAGCGCCAAGACTGGCCGGCACGTCGAGCGGCTGCTGGTCGAGGCTGTCGGCCTCGCTGACCGCAGCCGCACGCGGATCCCGACGCCGCAGCTGAATCGCTTCCTCGCGGACGTCGTCGCCACGCGCCAGCCGCCGGCCGGCCGCCGGGCCGCCAACCAGCGTCTGAAGCTGCTGTTCATGACTCAGACCGCCGAGCGCCCGCCACGCTTCTCGATCCAGGTCAACTCGCACGCGCTGCTGACGCGCGATTACGCATTCTTCGTCGAGAACCGCCTGCGAGATCGCTACCGGATGCAGGGAATCCCCGTGATCATCGACTTCGTCGAACGCAGCGAACGGCGAGGGCGCACCGAGCGTCCCCGATTCCTGCAATAGCAGCGAGATAAAGCCGCATTTAGGCGCGACCCCCTACTCTTGACTCGCTCATGACGAAACTTCCAGACAACGAATACCTGTTCACATCCGAGTCGGTCACCGAAGGACATCCTGACAAGATCGCCGATCAGATCTCCGACGGCGTCCTCGACGCCGTTCTGCGCGATGACCCCGCCGGCCGCGTGGCTTGCGAGACGCTGGTCAATACCGGCCTGGTCCTCGTCTCCGGCGAGATCACGACCAAGACCTACGTCGACATCCAGGAGATCGCCCGCACGACGATCAGGCGGATCGGCTACACCAACGCCGAGTTCGGCTTCGACTACAACACCTGCGCGGTGATCAACGCGATCGACAAGCAGTCGCCTGATATCGCGCAGGGAGTCGACTACGCCTACGAGGCGCGCACCGATCCGGGCGACGACGACGCGCTCGATCTGGCAGGCGCCGGCGACCAGGGCATGATGTTCGGCTACGCCTCGAACGAGACCGACGAGCTGATGCCGCTGCCGATCGCGCTGGCGCACAAGCTCGCCAAGCGGCTCGCGGACGTGCGCAAAGCGGAGATCGTTCCGTATCTGCGCCCAGACGGCAAGACCCAGGTGACGATCCGCTACGTCGACGGCCGCCCCGTCGAGATCGCGAAGCTGCTGATCTCCACCCAGCACCGCGAGGGCGCCGAGGCGTTGATCAAGGAGGACCTCTGGGAGCACGTCGTCGAGCCGATCCTGCCCGACGACCTCTACGACGCGCGCAAGCTGACCAGGAACTTCCTGGTCAACCCGACCGGTCGGTTCGTGATCGGCGGCCCGATGGGCGACTGCGGGCTGACCGGCCGCAAGATCATCGTCGACACCTACGGCGGCATGGCGCGTCACGGCGGCGGCGCCTTCTCCGGCAAGGATCCATCCAAGGTCGATCGTTCGGCGGCCTATGCCGCGCGCTACGTCGCCAAGAACCTCGTCGCCGCCGGACTCGCGGATCGCGCCGAGGTGCAGGTCGCATACGCAATCGGCGTCGCGCGTCCTGTCTCGGTGATGGTTGAGACTTTCGGGACCGAGAAGATCGGCCGCGCCCGGATCCTCGAGCTGGTGGGCGAGCATTTCGATCTGCGACCGGGGGCCTTCCGCCAGTACCTGAAGCTGCACCGTCCGATCTACCAGAAGACGGCTGCCTATGGGCACTTCGGTCGCGAGGACCACGACTTCACCTGGGAGGCGACCGACAAAGCCGCGGCACTGCGCGCGGCAGCCGGGCTGAGCTGATTCCCCAGCCCTGGAGCTGAAGCGCACGTGATCGCGAGGGTGCTGCCGCTCACGCGCACGCGCGCGATCAAGGGCCTGTTCGACTACCGGTTGCGTGACGATCAGAGTGCGGTCGAGGTCGGCTCGCTGCTCAACGTTCCGTTCGCTGCGCGTAACGTCATCGGCGTCGTCGTCGAGCTCGCCGAGCGCTCGGAACTGCCCCCCGCGCGGCTCGCCGAGCCGACGTCAATCCTGGCCAGCCGGTTGCCCCGGGATCTCGTCGAGCTCGCGCAATGGATTGCGGACGAGTACTGCTCGACCACGGCCCGGGCGCTGGCGGTGATGCTGCCCCCGGGGGCGGGCCGGGGCGTCAGCGAGAAGCGCGCGCTGGTCGCGGCGCTGACGCCGGCCGGGCGCGAGGCGCTGGCTGCGGCCGGGCGCGAGGCGCTGGCTGGCGCGACCGTTGGCGCGCGCCTGACCGACGCGCAGCAGGCGCTGCTCCAGGCGCTCGCGCAGCGGGGCGAGACAATCGCGTCCGAGCTCGGTACGCCGGCGCTGCGGCGCCTGCAGGGGCGCGGGCTGGTCTCGATACGCGCGGCGATCCAGGTGCGACGGCCCCGCCGCCATCACGTCTCGTCCGCCGCAGCGGCGGCGCCGGGGCTCAGCGACGAGCAGCATGCGGCGCTGGCACCGCTACTCGCCGCGTTCGCCGGTGTTGGCAGCGGGGGCGAGGACCGCGGCGCCGGGGCCGCCGGTCACTGGTTCCTGCTGCACGGCGTGACCGGGTCAGGCAAGACCGAGGTCTACCTGGGCGTGGTCGAGGCGGCTCTGCACGCAGGTCGCTCGGCGATCATCCTTGTGCCGGAGATCGCGCTGACGCCGCAGGCTCTGTCCCGCTTCGAGGCGCGCTTCGGCGAGATCGTCGCGGTGATGCACTCCGGCATGAGCCAGGGAGCACGCTACGACGAGTGGCTGCGGCTCGCTCGCGGTGAGGCGCGCGTCTGCGTTGGACCGCGCTCGGCGATCTTCGCGCCATTGCGCGACATCGGCGTGATCGTGATCGACGAGGAGCACGAGAGCTCCTACAAGCACGAAGGCGATCCGCGCTACGACGCGCGCACCGTCGCCGAGCGCAGGGCGCGCGTGCACGGCGCCGTGCTACTGGCCGGCAGCGCAACGCCGAGGCCCGAGAGCGTGCGGCGCCTGCGGCGGTTACGGCTCACGCGGCGCGTCGACGGCGGCGCGCTGCCGGCGGTCGAGATCCTCGACATGCGAGCCTGCCACCATCCGCTGCATCCGCGCACGCGCCTCGCGCTCGCCGACCTCGAGCGCGCGAGCGGCAAGGCGATCGTGCTGCTCAACCGCCGTGGCTGGTCGAACTTCCTCTCCTGCCAGTCTTGCGGGCATGTCTGGATGTGCCCCAACTGCGAGGTCGCGCTCGTCCTGCACCGCGCGGACGGGTCCGTCGCCTGCCATCACTGCGGCCATCGCGAGCTCATTCCGAGCAGCTGCCCGGCGTGCGCATCGGTGTCGGTCACGCGCCACGGGACCGGCACCGAGCGGCTCGAGCATGACCTCGTGGGCGCTTTGCGCAACGAGGCTTTCCCGGTGCTGCGGCTGGACGCTGACGCCGCCGGCGTCGACGCTCGCGCTCGAGTCCTGGAGCGCTTCATGGCCGCGCCGGCCGGCGTGCTGGTCGGCACACAGATGGTCGCCAAAGGGCACGATTTTCCCGACGTCGGGCTGGGCGTCGTGATCGACGCCGATCAGACCTTGCGCTTCCCCGACTTCCGTGCCGAGGAGCGAACGTTCTCGCTGATCACGCAGCTGGCGGGAAGAGCCGGGCGCGGTGGCACCGCGGGGGCCGGCCTGGTGCTGGTGCAGACGCACGCTCCCGACGCACGGTCGATCATGCTCGCCGCCAACCACGACTCCGACGTTTTCCTGGCAGGTGAACTGCAGCGCCGCCGCGCGCTCTGCTACCCGCCCTTCTCCACCTTGATCAGGATCGTCTGCGCGGCCACCGATCCCGCAGCGGCGCATGCAGCCGCAAGCCGGCTGCGCGCCTGCATCGAGCCCCCCGACGCGTCCGTGCTCGGTCCCGCACCGCTGTTCAGGCTGCGCCGAAAGGCGCGCTTCCAGCTGGTCGTCAAGGCTCTCCAGCGCGAGTCCGCGATCGCCGCGGTAGGGGCCGCGCTCGACGCCTTCGCCGCCACCAAGGCCTACAAGGCGGTCAGCGTGAGCGTCGACGTGGATCCCCAGTAGCGCACGCCTTCCACACACGAGTCCGATTGACCGGAGCCGTTCGTTGCAGCGGCCTCGAGCTGCTGTTCAGCTGCTCGAGCTACGATGCGGCCGGCGGCGAGGGTAGCTGCGAAGCGTCGTGGATCCCGGCGTCCTCGTCCGGCTCGCTCGCGGGTCGCCCGTCCGGCCCGTAGTGGTCCCCGGCGGCGATGCCGCGCCTGATCGTGTCGAAGATCGTGAGCCCCTGGCCGACGAGGCCGGCGGCGATCTGGCCGAGGCCGTCCGCGCCGTTGAGCACGTTGATGTTGGCGTTGGAGAGGCCCTTGGCGGCCTCGCGCACGATCAGCGGAAGCTGGTCGATCAGCATGCGGTCCAGCGCCACGCGGTTGTAGGAGGCAGCCGCCGCCGCCTGAACCTGCATGCGCTCCGCGTCGGCCTTGGCGAGCACCCGCACCTTCTCTGCGTCAGCCTCCGCGGGCTTGACGACCTCCGCGACAAGCTGCTGCTGGCGCAGCTCGGCCTGGTGCTGGGCGAGCTCGGTCTGCGCGGCGATCACTTCGCGCTGAGCCTCCGCCTGCGCCAGCGGACCCGCCTGATCGGCCTCCGCCTGAGCCTTGTCGACCTCGGCCTTGTACTGAGCCTGGACGATCGAGGTCTGACGCGCGTACTCCGCCTGCTTGCGCTGGGCGTCCTGCTCGGCCTCTGCCGACGCCTGATTGGCCTGTGCCTGTGCGATCTTCGCCTGCCGCTGGATCGCCGCGTTGTGCGGGGCGGCCATCGCATCGATGTAGCCCATGCCCATGTCGTCGATCGACTGGATCTGGAGCGAATCGACGATCAGGCCCATCTTGACCATCTCCGCCTTGGAGCCGTCGAGCACTTCCGTCGCCAGCTTCTGGCGCTCGGTGACGATCTCCTCAACGGTCATCGAGCCGACGATCGAGCGCAGATGGCCAGCGAAGATCCGTCCCGCCAGCACCGACATCTGATCCTGATCGGAGAGGAAGCGCTGGGCCGCGTTGACGATGCTCTCCGGGTCGTTGCCGACCTTGAAGGCGATCACCGCCCGAACCTGCAGCGCGATTCCCTGCTTGGTGACGCACTGCTCGGCGACCTCCGCCTCGCGCATCGACAGCGTCAGGAAGCTCGCATGGCGGAACGCTGGCGCCACGAACGCGCCGTGGCCGGTCACAACCTTGAACGGAGTCCCGGCTCGCCCGGACTTGCCGCCTGAGATCAGCATCGCCTCGTCGGGTCTCGGCACGCGGTAGCCAAACATGATCGCCTCCTATCGGTACGGGAATGTCCCCGCTCCGGCCATCAGCAACAGACGACCGCCACCGCGCCGAACGCCACGCGAGATGGCCCCGTGCGCCCAGCACGTCAAGCGGATTGCGGCCATTCCATCACATCGACAGCCCGCTCGCCGCGCGCGTTGAACACGAGCACCTCCGTCCCCCTTTCGAGCGGCTGCTCGGACCACGCCAGATACGCCTCGGTGCCGCCCCGCGTCTTCACCAGCACCTCGCCCGGGCCGCTCGCCCCGCGCGTGGCCACCGTCAGCGTGCCGGGACAGCCGAGTACCGTCTCAGAAGCCATGGCGGTGTTCTAGCACGCAGGAGGGCCGTGCTCGAACCGCGGCCAGTGGCCGCGGCCACTGGCCGTCGGCGGCTCGCCGTTGCGCCGAGGCGATCGACGTCGTCCGGCGCCGCGGCGATACGGGCATCTAAACTTCATCTGTGGCCGAGACGCTGCAACAGGCGCAGGACGACGACCCGCCGATTCCCGCGGACGAGGACTACCTCGAGGAGCCGGAGGTCGAGCTGGACCCGCTGCTCGCGGAGCGGCGTGCGGCCGCGCTTGCCCGCGTCCGCAAGTTCGGCGATCCGGTGCTGAAGGCGAAGGCGCGCCCGGTCTCGCAGTTCGACGACGCGCTGCGAACGGAGGTCGCCAGCATGGGCGCGCTGATGAGCGATGCGATGGGGATCGGGCTGGCCGCGACGCAGGTTGGCGTGCTGAACCGCGTACTCGTCTACCGCGTGCAGCAGCAGGCGCCGATCTCGGCGCTCGTCAATCCCGTGCTCGAGTGGAAGGGCTCAGAGCAGGACATCGCCGAGGAGGGCTGCCTCAGCCTGCCGGCGGTGCATGTCGACGTCGAACGCCCCGTGCACGTTCGCGTTCGCGCGCAGGACGAGCGTGGCGAGGAGATCGTGGTCGAGGCATCTGGGCTCGAGGCGCGCGTGATCCAGCACGAGATGGACCACCTCGACGGCGTGCTGATCCTCGACCGAACCTCTCGCGAGCAGCGTAAGCAGGCGATCAAGGCGTTGCGCGAGGCGCACCAGACCCCGTAGCGGGCGCGGCCAATTGCGGACCGTATACCTCGGAACCTCAGCGTTCGCGGCGAGCGTATTGCGTGCATTGGCTAGCTCGGCGCATCGCCCAGCGCTCGTTGTAAGCCGTCCCGACGCCCCCTACGGACGCGGCCGCCGGCTACGCCCGCCGCCGGCCGCGACGGCCGCCATCGAGCTGGGGATCGACTGCTACCAGCCGGCCTCCGTCAACGACCAGCAGGCGCGCACACGGATCCTCGCAGCAGCGCCTGAGGTCGTCTGCGTGTGCGCGTTCGGGGCGCTAATCAAGGAGCCACTGCTGTCCCAGCAGCGGATGCTCAACGTGCACCCGTCGCTGCTGCCGCGCTGGCGCGGCGCCGCCCCGATCGAGCGCGCGATCATGGCCGGCGACGAGCGCACCGGCGTCTCGATCATGGCAGTCACCGCCGGGCTGGACAGCGGGCCGGTGTGCTTGCAGGCGGCCGAGCCGATCTCGGCGCAGGACACCTACGGCGGCCTCGCGCCGCGGCTGGCCGCGCTTGGCGCTGCGCTGCTCGTAGCGGTGCTCGACGGGCACGGTCCGTGCGCGGAGCAGGACGAAAGCCAAGCGACTTACGCCGAGAAGCTGACCGCCGTGGACCGCGTGCTCGATCCTGACCGGCCCGCGGCCGAGCTGGAACGGGTGGTTCGAGCGTTGACGCCGCACATCGGCGCTCACCTGGTGCTCGGCGATGGCACGCTGCTCGGCGTGCGCCAGGCGCGCGCGCTGGACGCCGGCCCGCCCAACGGCGTGCTGTCGATGGGCGGGCCGCTGCCGCTCCTGGGCTGCGCCGACGGCGCGCTCGAACTGCTCGAGGTGCAGCCGCCGGGACGCCGTGCAATGGCCGGCGAGGACTACCTGCGCGGACTGCGGCACTAGTGACGGCCGTCGCGCCCGCACGCGAGTGCGCGTTTGCGGTGATCAGGCGAGTGTTCGAGCAAGGCGCGTATGCAGACCGCGCCCTGCACGGCGAGGCGGCGGGGCTGACTGCGCGCGATCGCCAGCTCGCGATGGCGCTCGCGTATGGGACGGTGCAGCGCAAGCGCACGCTCGACCACATCCTGGGCGCGCTGTGCGCGCGCCCCTTGCGGGCACTGGAAGGGCCCGTGCTAGCTGCGCTGCGGCTCGGGTGCTTCCAGCTCCTGTTGATGGACGGCGTCGCCGAGCACGCCGCCGTCAACGACAGCGTCGAGCTCGCCAAGCGCACCAGCCGCGGCGGCGCGCAGCTCGTCAACGCGGTGCTGCGCCGCACCACGCGAGAGGCCCGCGAACTGCTGGCGGAGCTCGACGACGCCACGCCGGCGGCGGCAGCCGTGCTGCACTCCGTCCCAGACTGGCTGACGGCGCTGTGGTGGGAGGAGCTCGGGCCGGTGCAGGCGCGCGCGCTGCTCGCCAGCGTCAACCAGCCGGCCGAGTCGGCGCTGCGCGTCAACACGCTGCGCGCCGGCGTCGAGGAGGTGCGCAAAGTCCTCGAGGTGCCCTGTCGCGAGGCGGCGGAGCTACCGGAGGGGCTGGTGCTCGACGGGCCGCTGGATGCGCACGGCTCCGCGCTGTGGCGCGCGGGCGCGATCATGCCGCAGTCGCGCGGCTCGATGCTGGTAGCCAGGGCGCTGGCGCCGCGGCCGGGACAGCGAGTGCTCGACCTGTGCGCCGCCCCGGGGGCCAAGACCACGCACCTCGCGGCGCTGATCGGTGACCACAGTCCTGATCTACGGGCGGTCGAAGTGCACCCAGGCCGCGCCCGCGCGCTGCGCGCGACCTGTGCGCGGATGGGGACCGGCTGCGTGCAAGTCGTTGACGGCGATGCGCGCGAGCCGCTGGACGGCTCGCTCTTTGACCGGGTGCTCGTCGATCCGCCCTGCAGCGGGCTCGGCACGCTCCAGTCGCGGCCCGACTTGCGCTGGCAGGCGCGGCGAGCCGGGATCCCCGAGCTGGCACGCAAGCAGGGCCAGCTGCTGGCGGCGGGAGCGAACGCGACCGCGAGCGGAGGCGTGCTCGTCTACTCGCTGTGCACGATCTCGCGTGCCGAGGCCGACGGAGTCATTGACAGCTTTCTGTGCGAGCACCACGACTTCGAGCTGGACGCGCGCCGGCAACTGCTGCCGCATCGGGACGGCACCGACGGCTTCTTTATCGCCAGGTTGCGTCGAGCCTGAGGCCACATGGCCGGCCCTTCAGCGAGCATCGGCTGTTGCACATGAGAGACTCGAGCACATGAAGCGACATGAGCACGGAACCGACGCCGACGAGCACGACGCACCGACGCGTCCCTCGGCCGCCGAGCGCAAGGACCTTGACCGGCGCACGTTCGAGAAGGAGCTGCAGAAGCTCCAGCGCGAGCTGGTGATCATGCAGGAGTACGTCAAGGCAAAGGGACTCAAGATCGTCGTGATCTTCGAAGGCCGCGACGCCGCCGGGAAGGGCGGGGTGATCAAGCGAATCACGGAGCGCACCAACCCGCGCGTCTGCCGCGTGGTCGCGCTCCCCGCTCCCACCGAGCGGGAGAAGTCGCAGTGGTACTTCCAACGTTACGTGCCGCACCTGCCGGCCGCCGGCGAGATCGTGCTGTTCGACCGCTCCTGGTACAACCGCGCCGGCGTTGAACGGGTGATGGCCTTCTGCGAGGAGCACGAATACGAGGAGTTCATGCGCTCCTGCCCGGAGTTCGAGCGGATGCTCGTGCGCTCGGGCATCCAGCTGATCAAGTACTGGTTCTCGGTCTCCGACGAGGAGCAGGAGCGCCGCTTCCAGGCGCGCGTGCATGACCCGATGCGCCGCTGGAAGCTGAGCCCGATGGATCTCGAGTCCCGCGCGAAATGGGTCGATTACTCGCGTGCCAAGGACGAGATGTTCCGTTATACGGACATCAAGCACGCCCCGTGGTGGGTTGTCCAGGCAGACGACAAGCGGCGCGCGCGTCTGAACTGCATCGCGCACCTACTCTCGATGGTCAAGTACGAAGATCTGACGCCGCCACCGCTCGAACTGCCGCCGCGCCGGGACGACCCCTACGTTCGACCGCCGATCGATGAGCAGACGTTCGTGCCGCTGCGCTACTGACCGCCGCGGTGCTGCCCCGCTCAGCCGGGCGAGGGCCTTAGGGCCCGGGGAATGCGGGCCCTTAGCTCAGGTAGCCGTGGGCGCGCAGGAACTTCTGCAGCGCCGTGACGAACCGCTCGCCGTCCGGCTGCTGGAGGACCGGAGGGCTGTTGAGGTGCCCGGCGTTAGCCTGCTGCGCCAGATATCGGCTGACAAGCTCGCTGTGTCCGAGCATGTCCTCATCGGCCGCCCAGGCGGCGATCACGCCGACGCTGTCCTGCCAATGATCGCCGGCGGAATCCTTGTATGCGGTCAGCCACAGGTTGGCGTCTTCGGCGATCAGCGTTGGGTAGCTGCGCGTGACGTTCTGGAAGTGGCGATTCGAGAAGGTCAAGATCTCGATCGGGAACCCTGAGGCAGCATAGTCGGTGAACGCGTAGGCGAACGAGTCATCGGCGGTGAGGAACTCGTAGCGTCCATCGTGGGACAGATCGACGATCCGCTCGCCCGGGTCCCCGAAGTCGCGCTCGGTCTTCACGTAGGTCGCTGTCGCGGGGCTGAAGGAGAAGACCTGCTCGATTGAACAGCAGTGGGCGCCGCCGCTGTTGAGATCGAGCACGACGTCGGGCCGGCCGTCGTGCTCGAGATCGAGCACGTGCACCGATGGCGACCTGGCCGAGGTCGAGCCAGGCTGGCAGGTCCCGCCGCAGGACGTCGACAGCACGGCTTTGTCATATAGGACCTTGGTGCCCTGCGCGATCGTGAGAATCTCGTCGCGGAAGGTTGGGTAGGAGCCCTTGAACGAGAAGCTCGCCTTGACCTTGCCGGAGGAGGCGGTCTGCGTGGCCGCCGACGCCGCGGCGCCGCTGAGCAGGCAGCTCAGCAGCACGCCGATGATGCTCAGACGCTTCACCGAAGACATCCTACATCGGGGCGCGCAGATCGCCCCCGAGGGCACAAACAGCGACTCGCGAGGCTTTACTCGGGTTTTCTCCACCGGTCCCGCTACCCTAACGGGACGGTGTCCGCGGGCGATTTCAAGTTCGGTGCGCAGTGCCCGGGCTGCGGTGAGCCGTGGCTGCGACCAACGGCCGTGCCCGGCAACTACCGCTGCCTTAGCTGTCTGCGGCGTTTCGAACTGGTGTCGGTCTGCCCGAACTGTGGCGAGCACTCTACGATCGTGCGGATGTCGAGCACCGCGATCGTCATGTGCAACCACTGCAAGGGCAGCATGCTCAGGTCCGTCTAGCTCGATGAGGCGCTTGCATGCGAGACGCTTGAGCGCGAGACGCTCGAATGCGAGACGCTCGAGCGTCGGGGTGCGCGAGCAGCATGAGCCCCGGGGAGGATCAGCTTGAACAAGGAGCTGCTCCAGTCGCGCGCCGTCGCCCCGTCGATCCTCTCGGCGGACTTCTCGCGGCTCGGCAGCGCGGTTGCGGAGGTGATGGCCGCTGGCGCCCGCGTGATCCACTGTGACGTGATGGACGGGCACTTCGTCCCACCGATCACGATCGGCCCGCTGATCGTCAGCGCGCTCGCCGACCAGGTTCATCGAGCCGGCGGGATCCTCGATGTGCATCTGATGATCGAGCGCCCCGAACGGCAGGTGTCCGAGTTCGCGCGAGCCGGTGCGGACAACATCACCGTCCACGTCGAAGCGACTCCCCACCTGAACTTCACGCTGGCGGCGATCAGGGAGGCCGGCTGCAGCGCCGGCGCGTCGCTGTGTCCGTCCACGCCGGTCGAGACTCTACGCGAGGTCTCCGCGTTCGAGCTCGACCTTGCCCTGTGCATGAGCGTGAACCCGGGTTGGGGGTCCCAGCCGCTGATCCCGGGTTCCTATGACAAGCTCGCGCGGATGCGCGCAGCGCTTCCGCACCACGTCGCGCTCGAGGTCGACGGGGGCATTGGCATCAGCACCGCCGCGCCGTCAGTGCGCGCGGGCGCGAACCTGCTGGTCGCCGGGTCGGCAGTGTTCAGCGCGGACGATCCCGCAACGGCGTACAGCGCGATCCTCGCGGCCGCCGCGACCCAGCTCAGCACCGGGGCGCTCTAGCAGCGACCTGTAGTCTCGGACCTTCCGGCGGTCTGCGACTAGCGACCGGCCAAAGC
Source organism: Solirubrobacteraceae bacterium (assembly GCA_052147535.1). Taxonomy (GTDB): domain Bacteria; phylum Actinomycetota; class Thermoleophilia; order Solirubrobacterales; family Solirubrobacteraceae; genus Palsa-465. The sequence continues at coordinate 59,277 of JBKQKK010000072.1, forward strand.
ATCCGGCGAAGGCTTGGTGGGGCCGCGCCGGTAAAGCACCCACAGCATCGCTGCCAGCAATCCGGCGGCGCCGCAATAGCCGACCTCAACGCGCGTCACCTGCGCCGTCGCGCTGGTGCCCGGCGCAGTGGCGACGAACAGCACGAACACGAGCGCTGCGGTCAGCCACGCTCCCGCCGCGAACTTGGCTCGCCCGCGGGCGAGCAGCGCCTGGTTAAGCGTGCCGGACGTCAGGTGCAGACCCATGCCGATACCCACTAGCGCGAGTCCGACGCGGTCGTACTGGAACCCCTTGTTGCCCAGCAGCGCCGTCATCACGGACGGCCCGATCGCCAGCAAGCCGATCGCGACGGCGGCTGCGAAGGCCCAGATCGCGAGGATCGTGGTGCGGATCGCCCGGTGGAACTCTGCGGCGGACTCGCGTGCCTCGAGCCCCGCTAGGTGCGGCAGGATCGAGGTCTGAACTGCCTGGAAGAGCTGCAGCGGCGCGCGCACGATCAGCAGCACGTTGAACACGAAGCCGGCCAGGCCGGAGGTGATCGAGCCACCGGAACTGGCGGCCACGACCAGCACGCCGGCGTTCATCAGCGTCTGCTCTGAGAACATGACCGCGACCACCGCCACCGCGAAACCGGTTCCGTGCTTGAGCGACAGATCGGTTGTCGCCTCTTCAATTGCTCCGTGCACGGGGCCCTCGCCGGCGGCGTCGGCCGCTTCGACCTGTGCGAGCCCGGGTGCGCTCGAGCGGACGCGTGAAAAAGCGAACGGGATCACACACAGCGACACGAACGGCGCGACGGCCATGCCGACGCCGACGGCGGTCTGGCCGGAGGCGATCCCGACCGCGACCGCGAGCGCGAACATGAAGCGGCTGGTCGACTCCAGGAACACCAGCCCTCCGTATAGTGCGAAGCGCTTGTTGCCCGCCAGCCAGCCACGCGCGAAGTAGCTGGCGGCGTACGCCAGCACGCCGACCACGAGGATCCAGTAGAGCGCGGCCGAGCCGCCGAACAGGTTGTGCTCGATCGTCGGCCGGAGTGCCAGCGCGAGCACCAAGAACAGCAGCGCGAACGAGGCCTGGATGATCGCCGGCGTCCGCAGGATATGGCCGTGCACGCCGCGCGCCGCGCGGTCGGCGATCGTGCGCGACAGCAGCTGCTCGATCGGCCGGTAGATCACCGACAGGATCACGAACATGATCGCCCAGCAGATCGAGATGCGGCTGTAGGACG
>JBKQKK010000073.1:0-12055 GCA_052147535.1 Solirubrobacteraceae bacterium
CCGTTGCGGTGCCACGCCGTCTGCAGGATCGCGACCAGGAACGCCAACCCGATCGTCACCGGCACGAACAGGAAATGGTAGATCGACGTCGTCGCGAACTGCCACCGAGCGAGGTCGTTCGTCACAGGTTGAAATCCAAGCACAGCTCCGTGATCGGGCGCATCACTTCAAACGGGTGATTTCGGCGTGGAGACGCATTCCTCACAAGCAAGTCGCTTCCGCTGACGAACGCGTCTGAGCGACGACGTCAGTCGCCTCGCGCGCGTTCACGCGCTCGTCGGTTTGCGATCTTGTCGTGCGTTGCGCCGGTGCACCACCAGCCGTTGGATGCCGAGAGTGGTGGCTGCGCCGGCCACGATCATGACCACGTTGGTGCCGAGCACGGCGAGCGCTCCGAGCGCTTTGGTGGCTTCGCCGAGGCCGGCTGCGACGCCGAGGTAGGCGGCAGCTGGGATCGTGGTGACGGAGATCGCGACGCCGACGCCGGAGCTGGCGCGCGTTTCGAAGGCGAGCATCCCCGCGACGCCGGCGGCTAGAGCCACTGCGATCGTCTCGTCGTTGACCGACGCGAGGCTGTGGAGCACGGTCTCGTTGATGTTGAAACCAGTCGGTAGCAGGGAGAGCTGATGCTGGGCGAACGCGAAGACCGCCGCGAACGCGCTCGCTACCGCCATCCCGACGGTCAGCGTCACGAGCGCCTTCAGGATCAGACGCAGCGAGCGATCAACCAACCCGACCGCCGCCGCTGTGATCGGGAGCAGGTCCGGGCTGACCGCCATCGCCCCGACAATCAGGATCGGGCTCGCGTCGACGACGCCGTAGCACGCGATCACGCCGGCGACCGCCATGAACGCGAGATAGCGGCGATCAGGCGAGCGTTGGAGCCTGCCAGGCCGACGACGCGCTGCGCGACTGCGACCATCGCCGGCGTTTGACCGAAGACCTCGAGCGCGATCATCGGCCTGTAACGATGATGTAGGCGGCCGACGGACGGACAAGGCGGGTCCTGGTTCTTGTCCTTGAGAAGTTCGACCTCGGCATCGGTGCTGCACAAACTCGGTCGGCGCGACCGCGATCGAGCGGCGCGCAGCTTGCGTGGAACGTGTCACCCTGACGGGGTGATGACCGCCGGATCACCACATCGTAAGTTCGCATGGGCCAATGTAGTTGCATAACACCGGAACTCGGACGGACGGAGAACGAGGAGATCAAATGGCTGTCGGTGTGAACGTTGAGACGGGCCTCAGCACGGACGCGACCGACGCGAGCAAGGCGGCCGACGTGTTCGTCGCGTTCGGGATCACAGGCGATCTCGCGAAGGTGATGACCTTTCGCTCCCTGTACCGTCTTGAGCGGCGAGGCTTGCTCAACTGCCCGGTTCTCGGCGTGGCAGTGGACGACTGGTCAGTCGAGCATCTGCGTGAGCACGCACGCGCGGCGATCGAGGGGACCGGGGAACCGGTCGACGAGGCGGTCTTTGCCCGCTTCGCGGCTCGTCTGTCTGTCCTATGTTCAGGGCGACTTTGGCGACGCCGCGACCTACGCGCGCGTCGGGCAGGCGATCGGGTCCGCCCGGACTCCTGTGTTCTATCTGGAGATCCCGCCGTTCCTGTTCGGGTCGGTGATCAAGGGCCTGTCGGATGCGGGGTTGACCAAGAACGCACGGGTGGTCGTCGAGAAGCCGTTCGGGCACGACCTCGCCTCCGCCCACGAGCTCGCGGGCGATATTCACCAGTACATCGACGAGCGCCAGCTCTACCGGATCGACCATTACCTCGGGAAGATGGGCCTGGAGGAACTGCTGTACCTGCGGTTCGCCAACACGATGTTCGAGTCGGTCTGGGATCGCGAGCACGTCTCCAGCGTCCAGATCACGATGGCCGAGGATTTCGGGGTGGAGGATCGGGGACATTTCTACGATCGGGTAGGGGCGCTGCAGGACGTGGTCGTCAATCACCTGATGCAGGTGGTGGCGATGGCGGCGATGGAGGCCCCGGCCGGCGCGGATGCTGACACGCTGAAGGACGCTAAGTTCGCGGTGTTCCGCTCGATGCCCGACGCTGACCCAGCCAACTATGTCCGCGGGCAATATGACGGCTACCTCAAGATCGACGGTGTCGCTGCGGGATCAGCGACCGAAACGTACGCTGCCTTGCGGCTGGAGATCGACAACTGGCGCTGGGCCGGGGTGCCGTTCTTCATCCGCACCGGCAAGCGCCTGCCCGTGACCCAGACCGAGATTCGGCTGGTGTTTCGCCGCCCGCCACGCTTGGCGTTCATGTCCTACAAAGGCCGGCCGCCTGCCGACGGTCAGCTTGTGGTGAAGCTCGACCCGACGACCGGTGTCAGACTCCAGGTCGACGCTCACCGCGCCGACAAGGGCGGGCCGCAGGCGATCACGCTCGACATGGAGTTCGCGCAAGAGGGCGGCGAGGGACCAACCCCCTACGAGGTTCTGCTGTACGCCGCGATGCAAGGCGACAGCACGCCGTTCACGCGCCAGGACAGCGTCGAGGAGACCTGGCGGATCATGGCGCCGCTGCTCCAGACACCACCTCCTGTGCATCCTTACGCTCCCGGGTCCTGGGGGCCAGGCCAGGCCGATCAGTTGCTCGCCGTCGTGGGGGGCTGGCGCGATCCATGGGTGCCGTCGTGAGCGCCGCGGCTCCGCAGAGCAAACACGATCGTGCGAGCGATCCCACCGATGCTGGCAAGGCCAAACCCGCTGCCGAGCGCCGCGTCCAGAGCGCAGCCGCTCCTTCGCCGTTTCCTCCGATCGCGGATTATGCGTTCCTGTCGGACTGCCACACCGGCGCGCTCCTCGCTCCGGACGGGTCGATCGACTGGCTGTGCGTGCCGCGCTTCGACGCGCCTAGCGTGTTCGGCTCCCTGCTCGACCGCGAGGCCGGGCTGTTCCGCCTCGGGCCGTTCGGGGTGACGGTCCCATCGGACCGCCACTACGTGCCCGGCACGAACGTGCTGGTCACGACGTGGAAGACGTCAGGTGGATGGGTGGAGGTCCACGACGCCCTGACGATGGGCCCGACTACGTGCGAGGATCGCACCACGCCGCACACCCGGCCGCCCGCTGACGAGGACGCTGACCACATGCTCGTGCGGACGGTGAAATGCCTGGAGGGCGAGGTGGAGATCGAGTTGATCTGCGAGCCGGCATTCGACTATGGGCGCGCCCCAGCGGCGTGGACGCTCGTTGATGGCAGCCGCCACACCGCCGATGCGACCGGCTCCGGTCAGACGATCCGGTTGCAGACCAACCTCGAGTTGGGGATCGAGGCCAACCGCGTTCGCGCCGGGCACACGCTGGCCCCTGGCGAGCAGGCTTACGTTGTGCTCGCCTGGGGGGAAGAGCTCGCCGTCGCGGGCGACATCGATGACGCCAACCAGCGGCTGGACGCCACCGTCCGGTTCTGGCGTCGCTGGCTGGCGCGCGCGCGCCCGTTCCCCGACCACCGCTGGCGCGAGGCTATCCAGCGCTCGGCGCTGACGATCAAGGGGCTGACCTACATGCCCACCGGCGCGACCGTGGCGGCGCTGACGACCTCGCTTCCTGAGACTCCCGGCGGCGAGCGCAACTGGGATTACCGCTACACGTGGATGCGCGACTCGACGTTCACGCTGCAGGCGCTGCATCTCTTGGGGCTCGATTGGGAAGCGGACGAGTTCATGCAGTTTGTGGCTGACGTGGAGCCCAACAGCGACGGCGGGCTGCAGATCATGTATGGGATCGACGGCCGCCGCGATTTGACCGAAACCCTGCGCGAGGACCTCTCGGGCTATTCGGGAGCTCGCCCTGTTCGGATCGGCAATGGTGCCTTTGACCAGCGTCAGAACGACGTCTTCGGTGCGGTGCTCGACTCGATCCTCAAGCACACCATGCACAGTCAGCGCCTACCCAGGCGCCTGTGGCCGATCGTGCAAGCACAAGCGGGATGCGCGACCAGCGTTTGGGGTGAATCCGACCAGGGGATCTGGGAGGCCCGCGGCAAGCCGCAACACTACGTCTCCTCGAAGCTGATGTGTTGGGTCGCGATGGACCGCGCCGCGAAGCTTGCAGCGATCCGCGACGACCCTGCGCTACAGGCCAAGTGGCCACCGCCGAGGAGATCCACGCGGACATCCTCGCCCACGGTCTCATCAACGGGGTGCTGCGCCAGCACTACGACACCGACGCCCTGGATGCCTCGACGCTGCTGGCGGCGATCTTCGGTTTCCTGCCCGGCGATGACGAACGCATGCACACGTGTCGTGGATTGGTGTGGGCGCTCGCGGGAGCGCTTTGAGGGGATCGTTGGGTGGCTCGGGGATCCGGACGCGGCGGCGCTTGAGCATGGCGAGCTGGAGGCGCAGCTGCAAGTGGTCGGGCGGGAGCTGTTGCGCGCATTGTTTGGGGACCATCTCGCGCTGCGGGCGGAGCGTGAGCCGCGGCTGGATCCGATCGCGGACGAGCGGGGCGTGAAGCGCCGGACGGTTGAGCGTGATCATGAACGTCCGCTGGCGAGCGTGTTCGGGGAGGTGACGGTCAGCCGGCTGGCGTACCGGGCGCGGGGTGAGGAGAACTTGTATGTCGCTGACGGGCTGTGGAACCTGCCGGAGCAGGGAGCAGCCGACAAGGCTGCGATCCAGCTGGTGAGAGTCCAGTCATGCTAATTGTCCGTGTCGAGCATGTAGCGACGCCACATCCCGGTTTGGGTAACCGGCCGGGCGATGCGTGGTGTGAAAGGCCCGGCCGCCCAGCGCCTTGCGCGCTGCGGTGGGAGCAACCTGGGGGCCGAGCAAGCGTAGGAGCCCGAAGGTGATCGAATGACTGCAGCCTCGAAATTGGGTTCCCCACCGAAGTTGCCGTGTGGGGATAGTTTCGCGCGCCGAACCCGTCTCCTCTGGGGTGAGGCCGGTGTCCCTGGCGAAAGAAGCGGACATACGCAGTCGGGGAGCGCGGCGGGGTAGGGGTCCGAGCGCCTACGCAAGGATCGCAGAGATAATGTCGGGAAGGGCCATCTCGCAGCAGGGACTGGCGACAACCTGCAAAGACCGCGCGCACAAGGCGCGAGCCGAGGCGCGGGGAGGGAGATGGTCTGGCGCATGAGCCCGTACGAGCAACGACGAGGGGGTAGCGCCCCTCCAGGTGGCTTGCGAGGCCGCCCCGGCGCGGGTAACGCCCGTCCCGGGCAAAGGGGCTCTGGGCACTCGGTGGCCACGACAGCTGGGTACGCACCGGACACAGTGCCGGTTACGCGAGGCCTGCATCGGGGCGAAGGGGCAAGGCAAACTCCACCGCGACGGGGCGAAGGGTGCGCCAGCACCGCAGTTTCGCGCGCTGGGGAAAGGCCCGCCCTGAGAAATGGGTACAGAGCCGAGGCCAGAACCTGACTCGGGAAATCCGACCGTCAGGGATCGTAGAGGGGCTTCAGGAAACGTGGCCAGTTGGAGCGTTCTCCACGCGGCGCGCGCGCCTGATTTCTATCTCGACCATGCTCACCGGCGCCCGTTGGGGCCTGGCCGGATGGCGACCTCGACCAGTACTGGACCTTCCACCTCGCCCAGGAACACCGCCGCGTTCACGCCGCACGCTACGCCCTTGGCGTCATCCCGGCACCCGCATAAGTCCCTCCAATGGACCTGCACCCGAACCATTTAGCTTTAGCGATCGTCGGCTGTCACGGTTGGTGGACAGCTGCGAGTAGTCCTGCGTAAGAGCGCACGAGCGCGGCGCGCTTTTGGGCGATCAGCGGGCTCTCGCGATCGCATCCCTCTCGAACCCATTGATCGGAGTACCGCATCGCTAGCGCGCGTTGCTCCGCGGCCACTCGAACGGAGGTGTCGGGCACGCCGTAGGTGTGCGCATAGAGCGCGGCGAGGGCATCGACGAGCGGTCGGTCGTCTCGGTCACGGTCGTCGTGCTGCTGCTCGCGGTGCACATGCCACCACTCGATCTCGAGCCTCGCGGCCTCAGAAGGGTCAAACGGCTCATCGGAGTGCTGCTTGAGGAGACGGTAGAACCGCTCCATCACCAGTCGCGCCCCCGCGGGGTCGTTGTCGGGGAATGGCGCCCACAGTTGAGTGGCCCGCAGCACAAACCATGAGCCGCGGATGGCTGACGGCCATGACAGCCCGAACACATGGCGAGTTAGGAACAGCGCAGAGCGCAGGAACGACACCCACTCGCGCCGGTAGTACGCGATCCATACGACACACTCCAGTTGCCCCACGCGCCGCGGATCGAAAGACCGGTGAGTGACCACGCTACGGCCCCTCAAGCCCGAACCGCGATGCGGGAAGTCTGATCGAGCCACTCGAGGCGGGCGGGCACGGCGATCAGGGTGGCTTGTAGGGCACGCGCGGGCGACACCGCGAAAAGCTAACATAGCTAACTATTGCGTGCGTGAGTTGGGCCGTTCTGATGCTGCTGACGCGGACCCGTTTGGCGGTGCCGGCGGGGCTTGCTGTGGGGGCCAGCCGTTTCGCAAGCTCGCCGCGGTTCGGCGTTTGCCCTTGCGTCGCCCGTGCCTTCCGGCTCCTGTGTCTGGGAGCTTCCGGGTTTGACGCAGGACCGCGACTAAGAAGACAAACCCGACGGCCACCACGACGAATCCCGCGTTGGTGCTGAACACGCCGCGCGTGTGGCCGGTGAAGCGCTCGGCCAACCAGGCCGCCAGCACGCCGATCACACCCAGGAAAGCCAACCGCTCGATCCAGGTCCTCGCGGTGCCGAGGATATCGGAGAAGGCCCGTTCCTCGGTCGTTACCTTCTCGAGGAAGTCCAGGGCGCGGTCGATCCGATAGCGGTAGTCCGTCACGGTGTTCACTAGTTCGGCTGGCTTGAGGAAATCGTGAATGGCGTCCAAGGCGAAGCTGCTGAAGAAGCGCATTTCAAGCCTGACAACGTCGAGTGCCGGTGAAAGCTCACCCGTGATCGAGTCCATCGCGATGACAGCCTTCACGTAACTAAGGATTGTTGGGTCCACCTTCATGTGATGACGCCGAATCGCCCCCAGTAGGGCGATCTGGTAGGTAGCAGCGAGAGCCTGCTTGGACTGCTGTGTCTCCCGTGTCGCGCGAAGCTCGAACAGAAAGCCCCGAGCAAGTGCCTTGAGTTCATCTACCGCGTCGCGCTGGATAGTTCTCGTTGACGGCGTTACCCATCGAGTAAGCTCGACCATCGCGCCGTCCACGTCGCCCCTGAGCAGGCGCCGTGCAAACAGCATGAGCGACTCGCGGACATTCGCCGGGAGGCGGCCGGCGATGCCGAAGTCGACGTAGCCGATGCGACTTCCCGGGAGCACGAACAAATTCGCTGGGTGTAAATCAGCGTGAAAGAACCCAATGACATACACCTGATTGAGAAAGTTCCAAACAATATTGGCGGCAACTTGATCGAGGTCGCAGCCCTGCTCTCGCAGCCGGGCCACACATTCGCCGCGGTCACGACGAAGATCGGTCAAGATGTCGCTCACTGGTGTACCGTCGAGAAACTCCAACGTGAGAACGCGCTCCGTCGAGTAAGCGAGCCACACCTTCGGGTTGTACTCGATGGGGTCGAATCGGGCGTTCTCGCGAAGCGTGTATGCGTTCATCGCCTCGGTCACGTAGTCGAGCTCGTCATCGAGCCACCGAGCGAACTCGTCGATCACGTCGCGCGTGCGCGTGCCACCAAAAAGGCGCATGAGGTCTGGCAGAAAGGCCATCCGATACATCAGCTGTAGGTCCATCGAGACGAGGCCTTCAATGCCCGGCCGCTGGACCTTCACCGCGACACTTTCCCCTGAAGGGAGCGTGGCTCGATGAACTTGGCCGATCGATGCGGCGGCAAACGGTTCAGGATCGAACCACGAGAACACCTCGTGCACGTCGCGTCCAAACTCGCTGCGGATTATCTGCTGCACGGCAGCGAACGGAAAAGGCTTGACTTCGTTGAAAAGTTGGAAGAGCTCGTAGCAGTAACTCGAGGGAAGGATGTCGAACCGTAATGCAAGGGCTTGGCCGAGCTTGATCCACGTTGCACCGAGCTCCTCGAGCGCCAGGCGAAGCCGGGCAGGACGCGGCATGCTGCGACGTCTCGTGAGCTTGAGCTCAGGGAAGACACCGTATTTGAGGGCGGCCCGAAGGATATGGATTAGACGAACGAATGTCTTCATCGAGCATGCCACCCTTCAGGATCTCGGGCGATCAATGGGTCGGAGAGTCGGGGAATGTCAAGGAGAGCGGCTGGTTCGCGAAGGGCAGTGGTGAATTGCGTCCCAAGATCACGAGCTTCAAAGTTTCGAGACTCGCAAGCGAGAGCAAAGGCGGCGCGGCAAAGCAGCTCGATTCCGGCCCGGCGGGCGGTATCGTATCTTGAATGCGGCGTCTCGATGGGATAGCGTGTCCGCGGTACAGCTAGACGACGGGCTTGCGAGGCGTCCGGGCGGTTGCCGCCGACGCGCGTTGGGCGCCAAGGAACGAAAGGGGATGGCACGTTTTGTCCGCTGAGCCAACCGATCAAGAAATAGGAGAATGGGCGGCGCGCGAGAAAAAGCGGCGCGAGGCCTGGCTCGCTGGGCCAACCGCAGCGGAGAAGCGCGAGTGGAGTCAGCGTGAGCGCCACCTCAGAGAGCTGAAGGAGCAATATGGCGCGAGCGATGAGTCGGACTCCGAGCTCGAGCGTCAGCTTGAGCGACGTCTTCGGCGTGACGTGTATCTCGCTCGTGCCGGGGCTCTGGACCTGCTCGTGAATTGGCCGCACCGCCTGGGAGCGAAGCTGATTCGGGGCGGGCTTGACGCGCAGTACGACTATTACACCGAGCCGGCCTTCCGTCGCCGGGTGCCCCCCGATTACTCCTCCGACGATTAGATTAGTAAGGTGATGCTAGGCGCTCCAGCAAGCACCGTCGAGTGCTTGCTAACGATTTAGTGCGGCGGCGCTAGCTGACGATCTCGGCGATCCCAGCGGTGTCTGGTTTCGTCCCCGCGGATACTTCTGGCGCTGTTTGCGACCCGTCGTTCGACCCGGCGCCCGACCCACCGCAGCGACACGGCGTGCTCATGAATCGCGGATGCGAGGCGCCTGGTAACGCTACTTCGGCCTGTAAGCGGTCCCCTCATGAGGGCATCGACAGTTATCCCACATCTGTCGGCCCGCCTATCGTCGTCGCCCGAGCGCACCCAGAAGACGATCGCCGGCTTCGCGATCGGCGCGCTGCTGTCGATCCCGCCCAAGCACACGGCGACCCATATTCACCCGGAGCTGCAGAGCGTGCGGGAGGGCGACCGGATCGCTACGGGCTCAATCGAAACGGATCCGGATCGACGCTCCGGTCACCCGCGTCGAGCCTGGGCGCGCGCTTATCATTGGGACGTGGGCGTTCGTGCTCGTGCCAGTCCCCGACAGGTCGGACAAGGCTGCTAGCGAGGCAGCCGTACCCGGGGTGGATTCGCTTGGAGGTGCCGGCCCCGATTGGGCTGACAAGTACTCGGCGGCGCGATCGATTACGCGCTTAGAGAGCCGCTGCACTTCGTGTGGACGCAAGATGATGCTAGAGGCTTGGAGCGCGCGTCGAGCACGCCGGCACTCCGGCCCGGGGCAGCCGCAACAGCTCTTAGCTTAGCTCTCAGTTGGAGGACTCTCGCCTTCACTGCCGGATCGCGCGCTGAATCCAGGATTCGCGACGATGACCGTTAGGGCCCTGAGAGTTCTGGGTTCAGGCGCTTGCGGTACCAGAGGGCGTCTGTTCCTGATGGGAAGTCCTCGACTCGACCCGCCAGTTCGTAGCCGGTTCGCTCATAGAGCGCTCGAGCCTGAAAGTCGTAGGTGAAGTGGACGGTCTGTGTGCACCCGCGCGCCGTCGCCTCGGCCTCGGCGGCGGCGATGAGCCGAGTCGCGAGACCGTGACCTCGGAGGCTTGGCGCCACCCACAGGCTCTGTAGCTCGCAGCAGTCGCCCCAGGTCCACCCGCTGATGCCGGCCACGACCTTGCCGGCGTCGCGCACGAAGATCGCCAGCTCGACTTCGTCACCGAGTCCCATGGCGGCGGACGCCTCACGACGGATCTGCGTTTCGAGGACCTCGACGTCGAGCGGATCCGGATTGTCCTCGACGTGGAACTCCACCGCGACCGGCTCGTTTAGGCGCCGACGATCTGCTCGATCAGCGAGATGTCGTCGAAGTACGTCCCGTAGGACCGGATCTTCCCGTCGCGGAAGTCGGCCACGGTGACGCCGGGCAACTGGACGTGCCGCCCGGAAGCCGGCGGCGCGATCACCCAGATCCATCAGGAGGTTGGCGATCTGCTGCACGGTCCAGGGACCGTCCGGGTTCGCGGTCACGCCGAGGCTGTGCACGTAGCGGGAGCCGACCACGATCACGAACAGGCAGTACAGGCGCCGCAGGGTCACCGCGCAGTAGACGTGGAAGAAATCGGTGGCGAGCATGGTCGCGGCTTGCGCGTGCAGGAACTGGCGCCACGTGGTGTCGGTGTGCCGTTTGGGTGCCGGGGGGATCTTCAGGGCTTTGAGGACCCGGCGGATGGTGGATGCGCTGACCCGGTGGCCGAGCTTGAGCAGCTCGCCTTGGATCCTCTTGTATCCCCAGGCGTTGTTCTCGGTGGCGAGCCGTTCGATGAGGGCGGCGATCTCGGTGCTGACCGGCGGCCGTCCTGTCCGGTGCGGGTGGGTCCACTGCCGGATGGCCCGGCGGCAGTGCCACCGCAGGACGGTGCCGGGCGTGACCAGCCGGCACATCCGCAGCCTTGCCGACAGGAGCCGGATCAGCGCGGCGAGGACCGCGCGGTCGGCCCAGTCCAGCCGGGGGCGATAGGCCCGGCGCAGCACGGCGACCTCGTGCCGCAGCACGAGCAGCTCCGCGTCCTTGGAGGCCGACGACCGGCCAAGCAGGACCAGCCAATTGCACAGCCGGACGAAGATGAGATAGAGCAGGCGGAGAGACACGGGTGATCATCATGCCCTACGGCTGGTACTGGCCCATCGCTGCAGCTCACAGGCCAGGCAGACTTCTGGCACCCCACAGGCCGTAGATCGCGGCTTCGTGCCAGTGAGCTGGTCCGCGGTGAGGCCACCGGGGCCGCAGTCGACGGCGGGCTTGACGGACGGCTCGACGTACAGCCAGTAGCTGGCTGGGCCCGGCTTGCCGGCGACGCCGAGCGCGTCCGGGAGGGAACAGGGACCGCGAGCCTCAGCGCAGATAGACGCCGTCCACGCCGATCCGGCCCGGCCCGTCCAACACGTAGATGCCGGCCGAACTGCCCCGGACGTCGAACGCCAGCGTTCCGTCGTGGACCACGATCTCCCGGCCGGTGACGGCATCGCGGTAGGTGCCGTTGAGCACACCCTGCACAATGATGGTCTGGTCGCTGCCGATCGCAAGGCCGACGACGACGTAACTGCGCCCGCCATCGTGGTCGCGCACGAAGCTTAGCCCGCTGCCCCACTCGTTCAGATGGCTCATGGGTGCCTTTTGCAGGGCGGGGAGCGCTCGGCGGATCTGGTTGAGGCGCTTGATGTGCTCGTAGAGGGGGTGCGCCTGGGTTTCGCCGATTCGTTCGGGGGTCAGGTGATCTCCGAAGTAGGCCCGCCCGGTCTGGGCCAGGGTGTCCCGTTCACCCTCGACGTCCTGCGGAGCGCCCTTCATGAACTCAATCTCCTCGCCGTAGTAGAGGCAAGGGATGCCGCGGACCGTCCAGAGCACGTTGTAGGCGGCCGCCGCCATCCACTGTTCGCCCTTGAATCGGTACTTGAAGTCGTTGTCAGGGCCGACGTCGTGGTTCTGCAGAAACGTGATGACCGTGGTCGGGTCACCGTAGATCCAGTCCATCGACATCGCCTGCGCGAGACCGCTGAAGGTGCCCCGGCTCAAGTTGTCCCTGAACGAGGAGAACAACCCGAAGTCGAGCACCGCGAAGCCGGAGTCGCCGCCGGAACGGGGATTGCGCGGGTCGTCGCCGAGTCGGGTGTACCACCAGGGCCGGATCGGAGACGGGCCGTTGTCGCCGCCGCCCATGTCTCCCCATCCGTAGCCCTTGACCAGGTTCTCCCCGAAGACGAA
>JBKQKK010000074.1:0-5029 GCA_052147535.1 Solirubrobacteraceae bacterium
CCAACGGGCTCGGGCCATATGAGCTCCCCCTCAACCCCAAAAGCGTGTATGACGCTCTGACCCGCATGCGAGCCCGCGGACAGGTGTTCTCGCCCGCCAAGCAACGCTGGGCGATCAGCGACCCCGCCCTCGCGTCGTGGGCGCGCGAGCACGCCCCGCTACGGATCCGCCGGGGCTCGCTCTACGCGCCTTCAGCGCTAGGACGTGAGCCAGCCTGACACTAGGCTAGGACATCCTCTGGTTCGTCGAGTCACCCGTCGACGCCGCTCGGTCACGAGATCGGCGAGCGGGCTCCGCGAGAGGGGGCACTTCGCGGCCTATGGGGTGTGCCCCGGTGTTCCCGCTCTACGCTCGATAATGGATGCCGAGCAGCCGCAGCCACGAGCGGGTGTAGACGGTCGCGTACAGCGGGAACAGGATGCCGCGGGAGGCGGCCATCACCGACCCCGTGAACCACAGCGCCCATCCGACGATCGCGCCATCCCGGCACCACCCGGGCTTGATCAGCGGCGAGACGGCGCGCACCGCGACCGCGACAAGCAGCGCGTACGCGACGGTGAAGCTGAGCGCGAGCAGCGGCGCCAGCGCGACGAGCGTCAGCAGCGTCGAGCCGACCGTCCAGCGGCTGGGTCCGAGCACGATCAGCAGCACGATGCCGGGCACGGCCGCGAGCAGCGGCAGTAGGTTTTGGGCGGCCATCCCGGCGGCGTAGAGCGCCTTCATCGCGAGCTTTGGGCTGCTGGACAGGGGGAGCGGCTCGGGCCAGCCGTCACCGGCGATACCGACTCGCCGTGCAGGCGAGCCCGCCCACCGCTCGCCGGACGGCACATCGACGTTGAGGGCCGTTCCGGGCTCGAGCTCGGCGCCGTCCCCGACCGAGACGCCGGGCATCAGCATGCTGCGCATCCCGACGCGCGCGCCGGCACCGATCCGCAGCTCACCGACGACCAGCTCCTGGCCGTCGATCCACCAGCCGTGCAGGTCGACCTCAGGCTCAAGCGTGGCGCCGTCACCGATCGACACGAGACTGGTCGGCGGCGGGAGCGTCCCGAGCTGCGCGCCGTGACCGACCGTGTGTCCTGAGAGCCGCGCATACCGCGCCGCCCACGGGGTGCCGGCAAGCGTATCGAGGTGGCAGACCTCCGCGAGACGCTCCACGAACCAGATCCGTTGCATCAGCCAGCAGTGGCGCGGGTAGCGTCCCGGCTGCAGGCCTGCGAGCAGCAGCCCGCCGAGTTCGAAGAAGTCGCTCCCCAGCGCGATCTCGACCGGCCCCAATTGGTCGCCCCAGCGCTCGGCGAGCCATGCTGCAGTGCCGTCCAAACCTGCGTTCTCGCCGCTTTGATCCCGGGCGGGAGGTGGCCACGGCAGCGCCGCCCGGTCGACTTTGCCCGAAGTGCCCTGGGGCAACTCGTCGAGCGCCACGATCAGCGGGACGAGCGCTTGGGGGACGCGCTTGGCCATTTCGCTCCGAAGCTCCAGCGGATCGACGTCACCGACGACGTAGCCGACGAGCAGCTTGTTCCCCGCGCTGGTCTCACGCACGACGGTGACCGCCGCTGTGACGCCCGGCAGGCCACTCAGCTGCGCGTCGATCTCACCGAGCTCGATCCGCCGGCCGCCGATCTTGACCTGATCATCACGCCGGCCGATGAACACCAGACCGCTGGGTGTCTCGCGGACGAGGTCGCCGGTCGGGTACGCGCGATCCCATCCGAGTGACGGGACCGGCGGGAAGCGCTCAGTGTCGAGCACCGGGTCCAGGTACCTAGCGACTCCGGCGCCCGCGATCACAAGCTCGCCCGGCTCCCCGGACTGAACCGGGTCGCCGTGCTCGTCAACAACCGCGATCTCCCAACCGTCCAGCGGCCACCCGATCGACACCGGCTCGCCCGGCTTGAGCTGCGCGGCCGTGCTGACGACAGTCGCCTCGGTCGGCCCGTAGGTGTTCCACACCTCACGGCCGGCAGCCAGACTCCACGCGAGCGGTTCCGGGCACGCCTCGCCGCCCAGGATCAGCAGCCTCACAGCGGCCAGCGCGGACTCATCCCACATCGCGGCCAGCGTCGGGACGGTCGAGACAATGCTGACGCGATGCTCAGCGAGCCATGGCCCAAGTTCGGACCCGGCGCGCACGATCGCCCGCGGAGCAGGGACCAGCGCAGCGCCATGGCGCCACGCCAGCCAGATCTCCTCGCAGCTGGCGTCAAAGCCGACTGATAATCCCGCGAGCACCCGGTCGTCCGGCTCGACGTTCCAGAGGCGCGCCTCGGCGTCGATAAATGCCGCCGCGCAGCGATGACTGACCGCGACGCCCTTCGGCGCGCCGGTTGACCCCGAGGTGAAGATCACCCACGCGTCATCGTCGACCGTCAGGTCGCGAGCTTCACCGCACGGGCTCGCGAGCTGCTCGATCGCCAGCCCATCACGCACCACGGCGCACGCGCCGGCGGCGTCGCACACGAACACGGCGCGCGCGGGCGGATCGTCCCAGTCCACAGGCACGTACGCGGCCCCCGACTGCAGCACCCCGAGGATCGCGCCGTACAGCTCGGAGGTCCCGCTCTGCACCTGGACAGCCACGCGGTCGCCCGGACCGACACCCAACGCCCTCAGGCGCCCCGCCAGCTCGCGGGCGAGCTCCGGACAACTCGCCGTAGGTGAGGGTCGCGTCGATCGCGTCGATCGCGTCGCGCTCGCGATCGCGCACGGCGGTGGCGTTGAAGATCTCGAGCAGCGTCCGGGCTCGCGGCGTGGTCGCGCGGTCGGTCGTGATCAAGAAGCTCATCGGCAAACGTCCTTCTAACGGTCCAGATTCGTGGCTGCTGCTGGTCTTTTCCAGCGGTCCTGAGTTGGCTGCACGCTCGAGCAGTCGGGCCCGATCGCTTGGAAGAGCGTGAAGCTGCCCGTCAAGAGCGCGGTAAGAGACCGTCCAGAAGCGTTTACCAGCGGGTCCGGGACCGCATCGGGGTCCTAAAGTGCTCTCGAGATGCGGATCCTGCTGATCGAAGACGAGCGGACGCTCGCGGGCTTCATCGAACAGAGCCTGCGCGCGGAGCCACACGTCGTCACCGTCTGCCACGACGCGCCCAACGGCGAAGCGGCTGCGTTGAGCGGCGACTATGCGCTCGTGCTGCTCGACTTGACGCTGCCCGGCAAGGACGGGCTCGAGGTCCTCGATGCGATCCGCGCCCGGCTACCAGAGCTGCCAGTGATCCTGCTCACCGCGCGTACGGCGGTCGAGCAGCGCGTCGAGGGGCTCGATCGCGGCTCGCGAACGACTACGTCACCAAGCCGTTCTCGCTCGAGGAACTGCTCGCGCGGGGACCGTGCGCATCGCCTACCCACTGTCCTCGCTCGAACGGGCGCAGACAAGCCTTCGACACACGTTCTTGCTGGCCGGAGCGATCCTGCTCGTGCTCGCTGCCGCCGCCGGGATCGGGCTGGCGACCCTGATCACCTCGCCGCTGCGACGCATCGCCCGTGTCGCCGCGGCCGTCGACGCCGGCGACCTGTCGATGCGGTCGGAACACATGCCGGCACGCGGCGAGGTCCGGGTCCTCGCCGACGCGTTTGATCACATGCTCGACCGGCTCGAACGATCATTCAGACGTCAGCGCGACTTCGTGTCGGACGCCTCCCATGAACTGCGCACCCCGCTCAGCGTGCTGCGCGCCCAAGTCGAGCTGCTCGCCGGCGAACGCGACGAGCAACTCCGACGCGAGGGGACCACAACGCTGCTACGCCGCCTCGACGAACTCGACCGACTCGTCGGCGACATGCTCACACTCGCCAGCGCCGAAGCGGGCCAGCTCGTCGAGCCAGAACCGATCAACTTGCGCGACTTCTTTGACGACCTCCGCCGCGACCTACCGCTGTTCGGCGACCGCGACTACCAGCTCCAAGCCGCGGACGGAACGCTCCAAGCCGACCCCGACCGACTCACGCAAGTGCTGCGCAACCTTATCCGCAACGCCGTCACACACACCAGACCCGGCGATCGCGTCGTGATCACGGCACGCGGGAGCAATGGTCAGCTCGCGATCTCGGTCAGGGATCCCGGGCCAGGGATCCCGCCCGACCAGCTCGAGCGGATCTTCGAGCGCTTCCACCGCCTCGATCAAAGCCGCTCACGCGACCACGGCGGCAGCGGACTCGGCCTCGCGATCGCCCGCGCGATGACCGAAGCACACGGCGGAACCATCCAAGCCGAATCCGCGCCCGGCCTCGGAGCCACGTTCCGCATCACCCTACCCGGCTACCACGCCCCCCAGACCCCATAACCCACACCCAACCACCGCCACAAGCAGCGCCCCGCGGCACGCGCTGCTTCTGACCGAGATGCACGCCGCCACAGGACTAAAACCACCCGGCGGCCACCACGCCTGACGGACGCACGCCAACTCGAACAGGCGCGTTTCCTTTGACGCGCACGTTTCAGTCCCGCTCGCCACCACGGAGCCCGGTCATCCCCGCCCGCGCCCCAGATGGGACGGCGCGCGCCATGGACATCGATTGCAGGCTTTCATCGCTTTCTCATCAAGCGTTCCCGCTCTCACGGTCGCCTCATCTCGCCGGGCTACCTTCGTACACGGTTGATCTGCCAACCACTACAACCAAGGAGAACACGATGATCAAGCTCAGGAACAAACAGCTCGCCGCGAGTGCGGCAATCGCCGCACTCGGGATCGGCGCCGTCGCAGCTCCGGTCGCCGCCGTGGCGGCGTCGCGCCCGGCTCACACGACGATTGTGAGGGCCGATCCCGCGAGGCCCGACAAGCCGGGCACGAAGGACACAACAAAGCGCGACACCGGGTCCGAGAAGGCCGGCAGCGTCGAGAAGGCCAGCCTCGACAGGTCGCCTGACGGGTAGCGCTGCAACGTCCCCAAAGGTCGGTTCGTGCGGCGGCTTGGATGAGCCGCCGCGCGGCGTGTCCTTGATGCGTGTCGAGACAAAGTGGTAGATGCTGGGTATGAGGATTCTGGTTGTCGAGGACGAGGTGAAGCTCGCGAGCCTGATTCGCCGGGG
>JBKQKK010000075.1:0-5218 GCA_052147535.1 Solirubrobacteraceae bacterium
GTGGATCGGCAGCCGGCGCTCGTCCGGCTTGCGCGACGTCCCGACCACACCCAAACTCAACTCTCGCATACGTGCTCCTTTCTGCCACCGAGATTGCCACCGACCGTGCAATCGTGACGGATCCACCCCAGGGGCGAGGCGCACCACGAACCGCCGGTCACACAGGGGGGCACAGGGCACAGACGGACGCCGGCGCCAGACAGCGCGCATAGGGGCACGCTGCCGTCCACGCAGCGGCGAACCGGGCGCCCCGGAAGGGCGCCCGGCACGTTCAAGGCGCCGCGCCTGAGCTGGGCAGCGGATCGAGCCGCAGGCAGCGCTCGATGCCGAACAGCGTCCCGGGCGCCGCGAGTGCGTCCGCGGCCTCTGCCCCCGTCCGCCCTGGTCATCTCGTACGTCACGATCACCTCGTCCCCGGCCTCGGCCAGCCGCACGAACTCGCCGCAGGTTTGCACCGCATCAGCTGAGGCATGCTCACGCTGTCGAGCTCGCGCGCGAGGGGGTGCCGGTGACGCCGATCGCCCTTCCCGTGACGGATCAGCAGCGACCCGCGCGCCGGGTCGACATCGGTCTCGCCGTGACGAGGGTCTCAATCCTGGGCTTGACCGAGACATCGTGCGGTGCCTGGAGCAGCGCGTGCTGCAACTTGAGCGCTCCGGAGACTTAGAGGAGCAGTCCCGGATCTGCGCGGAGCTTCGCCGAGCGTTCGCAGAAGCGTCAGACCCGACGATACGGGTGCATGTTGTCCTTGCGCTGCGGACGTGGGCTGGCGAGTTGGAGAGAGCGGGACGCTCGCAGGAGGCGCTGGCCGTGTTTGATGAGATCGAGTCCCGGTTCGGGGACGCCTCACAACCGGAGCTTCGCTCCGCCGTCGTCACAGCGATGATGCCGAAGGCCACGCTGCTGGCGCGGATTGGCCGCGTCAGCGACGCGATCGGCGTCTACGACCGGGTGCTGTCGCGGATCGACGACGACGCCGCCCCAGAGTTTCGCGGCACCGCGGTCACGATTCTGTTCTCCAAGGGCCAGTTCCTGCGCCTGTTGGGACAGACCGCGGAAGCGATCGTGGTGCTGGACGGCGCCGTGTCGACCTATCGCTCCCTGAGGGCTGCCGGAGGCGACACCAGCAGACTGAACGTCGCGGTAGCCGCGATGATCGCCAAGCTCGAGCTGCTCTGCGAACTCGGCCGAGGCGAGGAAGCCCGCGACCTCCGCGGTCAGCTCACCGAGGTCCTTGGCGACGTCCTTGACCCGCCGCTGGACGATCCTGCGCCTGAAACGGAGCCACCACCCGAATCGCATCTCGCCGCCGTCGTGGCAGACATCGTCAGTGGCGGCGAGTGGTGGGCGTGCTTCGAATCGACCGAGCAGACGCAGCCACTGACGGTGATGGCACAGCGCGCGAGCGAGCTCTACCAGCTCACCGAACCGTGGGTGTTCCCAGCAAGCGAAGAGTTCAGCTTCACGACCTGCGCGGCCGCGGGCTTGGTGCGCGGCATCGCGGACGGCTACGCGCAGCTTGCCCGCGCATGGCAGGCGTCGGAACGGCCGGTGTTGCTGCTACCGCGGCGAACCGAGGAATGGATCGCGCAGGTCCGCGATCTCCACATCGACGAGTGGGCGGCCGAGCACGGCCACCCGCTGACACTCCCCGAACCGACCCCCCGACTCGAGGACATTGGCGTTGACGCGCCGCAGACCAGCGCCAGTTTGATCGAGGATCAGTTCTCCCCGGAAAACCTCGTGCGTTTCTTTCTCACGATGGCCTACAGGTACGAGCTGCTCGCCGTCCTCAACGACTCCCCGACCGGGCGCACCTCGATCAAGAAAAGCACCGCCTTGAAAGATGATGCGTGTTGGCAGCTGTTGAACGCAATGAAATCGCTTCACTGGCTGATGCGCACCCGGGAAAATGACGCAGGCGCCGCGGCCGCCTGCGTCTACATCGCCCAACAACTCTTCCTCGCCGCACACACCGAGATCCCCCCCAACGCCACACCCCGCCGCCGCATGCCAACCTTGCGGGACCTCCTGCGCGAGAGCAGCAGCCACGACTCGCTCACCACCCAAGACGCGCCCCTCCCCGACTGGGTCACCGCAGAAAACGAATAGCTCCGGACTTTCGCTTTCACTCGCGACCTCAGGCCCAGTCCAGCTTCCCCTTTGCGACGATTGCGACAGCGGCTGAGCGTTGCTGAAGATCGCGATCGACGCGACATTGCAAGCGGCGGCGTCATCGACGGCATTGCTGTGGTCAGGCGTTCGGGCAGCCATCGCCGCAGCACTGGGACCGAGCGCTTTCGACGGCGAGCACTCGCCCGACCCGCGGCTCTCGGACGATCGCTTCGGCACGAACGCACTCGTCAGGGCTCGGCGGGCCGCACGATCGCCTTCGCGTGAACCCGATCGTCGCCTCGTTCACGCAGGCGCGATCCCAGTCGCCAGAGCAGCGGCGCAACCACGTGCTCGTGCTTGCAGCGCTTCAGCAAGCAACTTCGAACCAAAGCGACGACCCCAACACGGAATTCGACGTCGTCGCAAATGGCGCGAAGCAACGACGTTCCTCGGCGCGACTCGGCGATGCTCGGTCCACGCCAGCAGGTCGCTCTTTCGCGTGAGGATGAGCATCGTGGGTCGCACGGTCCGGGTCCTGGAATGCACGGAACCCAGGCGGCCGAGAGCCCTAGCGCGATCGCCCAAGCTACCCTCTCGCGCGCAAGCGCGATCGTGGCGACCGGCACAGCGACGATCCGCAACGGCACCCCCGCCTCTTGCTGCGCGGCCCGAGGCAGGCGACGAACGCAGGCAGCGCCGCTGCGCCCATGTCAATGAAAAGCGGTCTCGGGCGCGGCCTTCGTCGGGATCGCGGCGATCGCGCGCTCGGTCAGGGCGGTGATCGTCAGGCTCGGGTTCGCTCCGATGTTGGCGGGGACCGCTGAGCCGTCGCACACGAGCAGGTTCTGGTAGCCGAACACGCGATGACGCGCGTCGATCACGCCGCTCTGCCGCTCGCGGCCGATCACCGCCCCGCCGAGGATGTGCGCCGTGGTCGGGATCGACAGGGCCGCCTCCATCACGACCGACTGCGCCGTGCCTCCGATCCGCTGCTGGATCCATTCGGCCGCCCGATAGGCGGCGGGAATCTTGTCCGGGTTCGGGTTGTTCGGATCCTGCTCGGTGGTCAGCACCACGTTCCCGTTCGGCCACCGCCGCTTGACCTTGAGCCGCATCGCGTTGTCGAGCGACTGCATCACCAGCACCACCATCGTCCGGCCCGACCAGCCAAGGATCCGCGACGCGCGGATCGCCATCACGGGATGGCGCGCCATGTTCACGAGCAGGTGCAGTGGCTGGTTGCCGCGGCTGCCCGCTTCGGTCATCAGCGCGAACAGCAGTGACTGGGAGTCGGCTCCTTCGCCGTAGGTGACCGGCTCGATGTGGGTGTTCGGATCCGGGTGCACGCTCGATGTGATCGCCACGCCACGCGTGAAGTCGCGCGTGTCGTCCGCAGCGGTGACCGCGAGGATCGATTCGCTGTTGGTGCGCACGAGATAGCCAAGCCGATCGGAGATGTCGGGCAGCGAGCCGCGCAGCTTGCAGCTGAACAGCAGCTTTGTGGTGCCGAGCGCGCCGGCCGCGACGATCACGCCGCGCGCGGTCAGCCGCCTGCGGTCCCGGCGCGCCCACGCGCCGGAGCGCTCATGGGTAACGACGTAGCCGGCGGACCCGTCGCTGGCTCCGAGCGGGCGGATGTCGCACACGATCCGTTCGGGCATCACCTGGACGCCGCGGCGCTCCGCGAAATACAGGTAGTTCTTCACGAGCGTGTTCTTCGCGCCGTGCAGACAGCCGATCATGCATCGTCCGCAGCGCAGGCAGCCGGTTCGGGCGGGCCCCTCGCCACCGAAGAACGGGTCCGGGACCGTCTTGCCCTCCTCGCCGAGGAACACGCCAACGGGGGTCTTGACGTACGTCTCGCCGAACCCGTTCTGCTGTGCATACTCCTTGAGCAGAAGGTCGGCGGCTGTGTCCTGGTCGTAGCTAACGACGCCCAGCATCCGCTCGGCCTCCTCGTAGTGCGGCGCGAGTTCCGCCTCCCAGTCGGGCGAGTCCCGCGATCTGCGGATCGGTGTAGAACGCGGAGCGGGCGCGATATAGCGTGTTGGC
The DNA here is from genome assembly GCA_052147535.1 of Solirubrobacteraceae bacterium. Classification (GTDB taxonomy): domain Bacteria; phylum Actinomycetota; class Thermoleophilia; order Solirubrobacterales; family Solirubrobacteraceae; genus Palsa-465. The sequence goes on from JBKQKK010000075.1 coordinate 4,168, forward strand.
GTACCCGAGTGATCCACCGCCGACACCGCAGCCCGAGGCCACGAAGACGTCCTTGAACAGCGTCAGCCGGAAGATGCCCTTCATCCCGAGCTTTGGCATCCAGTAGTACTTCGCGGCGTCCCACGTCGTCTTCGCGAATTCATCGTCCGCGAATCGTCGTCCGCACTCCAGCACCGCCACCCGGTAGCCCTTCTCGGCCAGCCGCAGCGCGCTCGTGCTGCCGCCGAATCCCGACCCGATCACCAGCCAGTCGTAGTCGAAACGCCCGCTTCTCATCGCCTGCCTCCCACCGATCCGATGTCATTCGTAGTCTGGCAAACACGTGTGTCCGGTGTCATTCGGCCAGGGCGTCCGCGAGCTCTAGTTCCGGATCGGAGGCGTGGGTGCCACGCTCGACCGAGCGCGTGAGTCTCCTCGGCAGCGGATAGCCGACCCCGGGGCAATGGTCGCCGACGTCCATCCACTCCACCACCCGAGGCACACCCATAGGCGCTTGCAGCGCTTCAGCACGCATCGCGACGGATGCGAGGACCTGCGCGCCGAAATCGAGGTCGTTGGATGTGGCGCATTCCAACGGTCTCGGGCGAGGGCGTATCGGCCACGGGATCCACCCCGCTCGGCGAGACGGACGACGTCTATGCCCCAGCCGATGACGCTCACCAGAACCGCGGGCACTATACGGAACCGCTGCAGGCCGCGGATCTGGGGATCCCGCCCGCTCGACGACGAGCGCAAGACCGTGGAATGTTTGCTGGCCTGCGCGCCTCGGGCGATCATCAAGCACTCGAGCGACAGCTGCTCCAGCGGACGTCCTGTGTCAACCCCGAGGGCAAATTCTTTTCGGGGTGGCGGCGGGAGGGGCGGAGCAGCCCGAGACCCGAGGCGCCGCCAGCTGGCGGCGCTTCTCGATCCGTGCGGGCCGAGAGCGGCGAACGGCAACCTGGGTTGTGTAAACGCGCAGCCTCCCTCAGCAAGGGCAAACCTGCTGTCGCCCTTGGAAGCGCTGCGTGTTATGTGGCGCTACCGGCTAGCGGAGCGCGTTCGGGCCCGT
>JBKQKK010000076.1:0-3807 GCA_052147535.1 Solirubrobacteraceae bacterium
GTTCGGCGAACCGGTTGTCGCTGAGCGTGCGTGGGACCCGCGCGCAGGCGCAGCGAGTGTTCGACACACCGATCGAGAGCTTCGGTGCCGGCAAGCGGACGGTGTACGAGAACCTGGAGGCCCCGGCCGTGGCGGCGTCGCTGGCGCCGCGCATCCAGGCGGTGATGGGCCTGTCGAACGCCGATGAGCCGGCCACCGCCCCGCAGTCGGTCAAGCAGTGCGCGCAGGCCGGCGGCGGCTATGCCTGCGCCGACGGCTGCGTTCAGAACGTCACCAAATACGTTCCGGTCATCGCCTTCGGGCTCGTCGCCTGGCTGTTGAACATCTTCACCTTCTTCCTACCCGGCTTGCCGAAGGGGAGTGGCACCGTGGTCGGGCCGGCGGCGCTGACGCTCGCGTTCTGCGCTGGGGCCTACGGCTACGCGGGCTTCCAGAAGGGCCTGCAGGCGCTCAGCCACAAGCGGCCGTATGCCGCCATGGACGGATCGGGGCAGAAGATCGGTCTGCTCGAATTCGACACCTACCGGCCGTCGGACGTGCTGGACTGGCTGAACCTGCTCGGGCTGGGCGCGAGCGAGGCCAGCCGTTTGAGCAAGGTGAGCGTCAACGGCGGGGTCTCCTCGCCGGGCGCGGGCGAGTCCGAGGTGCTGCTCGATATCGACACCGTGCTGGGATTGGCTCCCAACGTGGGCAGCTATGTCGTCTACGACGCGCCGCCGAGCACGAGCTTCGTGCAGATGTTCCAGGCGATGGTCGCCGACGGGGACACCGTGATCTCGAACTCGTGGGACCAGTGCGAGGATCAGACGCCGGAGGCGGACGCGCAGGCGATCGATTCGGTGCTCGCCAGCGCGGCGGCGAGTGGCGTGACCGTCGTGAATGGTTCCGGCGACGATGCCACGAACTGCCTGGACGGCAGCGCCAAGACGGTTGGCGTGCCGGCCGACTCGCCCAACGCGACCGCTGTCGGGGGTACCTCGCCGACTTTCGGACCGGGGCTGACGTACGGGTCTGAGACGTGGTGGGACGACCGCAACGCGGACCCGCCCAGTGGCGCCGGTGGTTACGGGGTGAGCCGCTATTTCAGCCGTCCCTCCTACCAGAACGGGCTAACGACCGCGTCGATGCGATCGGTGCCCGACATGTCCTACGACGCCGACCCGGTGGATGGACTGGAGCTCTGCCAGGCCGATGCCGGTGGCTGCCCGGACGGGTTTGACTGGGGCGGGACCAGCATGGCCGCGCCGGAGGTCGCCGCCCAGGTGGCCGAGCTCAACCTGGCGCTGGGCCACGACGTCGGGAACTCCAACACCGCGCTCTACCCGCTCGCCGGAACGAGCGCGTTCCACACCGCCGCTAGCATGGGCAGCGACTTCGCTCACGTCGGACTCGGATCGCCTAACTTCTCGGCCGTCTACGAGCACCTGGCCGGGGCCAGCCCCGGCGCCGTGAGCGCCTCGCAGTCAGCGGTGGGCGTGATCGGTCAGCCGCAGGCCGACGGATCGCAGCAGGGTCTCGTGCGGGTCGATCTCGAGGACGCCAACGGCGACCCGGTCGGCGGCAAGACAGTCACGCTGACGCCAAACGCCGGCAGCACCGCAGTGGTGACGCCGTCCAGCGCGACAACTGACGCCACCGACGGTGCGGCCGTGTTCACCATAACCGACAGCACCGCCCAGACGGTGACCTTCACGGCCACGGACACGACCGACGGCGTCACCCTCAGTAGCCAGCCGACGATGACGTTTGTGACGCCGGTCGCCACCGGCGCGGAGATTTCGGCGATCCCGTCGACGGTGACGAACGATGGCAGCTCGCAGGCGACGATCAGCGTGTATCTAGAGAACAGCCTCGGCCAGCCGGCAGCCGGCAAGACGGTTTCGCTGTCGGATAACGGCGCGAGCGCGGTGATCAGCCCGGCGTCGGGGCAGGCAGTGACGGGTAGCAATGGGGTCGCGACGTTCACGGCGGCGGATGTATCGGAGCAGTCGGTGTCGTTCACCGCGACGGATGTGAGCGACGGGAATCTGCCGGTGCCGGGCTCGGCGGTGGTCACGTTCGAGCCGGGGGGGTCGTCTTCGTCGTGCTCGGATACGTCGCCGACGCCGGCGAGCGGCTACTCGGTCGGGCCTTGGGCGACCGGGCTTACATACAACCCACAGGCGCTGGACATCGACGGGGTCGACTTCTACGCGTGCTCAGGGATCGAGCAACCGGCGTATGACGCGTCCGGAAACCTTTACGTGCCCGATGCGGTATCGGGCCAGATCTACGTGCTCGGTCCGTCCGGCGGGCAGGCGGGACAAGCTGACGCGCTGCCAGATGCAACCTTCTCGCCCGGGCAGCTTGGAGGGCTGGCGTTCGGAAAGGACGGCTCGCTTTACGCGGGTCTGCCAATAACGAGCAACAGCTTCTTCGATCCGGAAGTCGTTCAGCTCGACCCCACAACGGGCGCGATCGAGCGGGTCGTGGCGACGTCGGCGGACGGCCTGCAGGACTGCCCGTACGCGATGGCCGTCGATCCTCTCAGCGGCGATCTGTTCACCGCCGATGTCTGCAACTTCGGTAGCCAGGGCCTCTCGCGCATATCCGACCCCGAGAGCGCCAACCCGACCGTCACGACGTATACCACGCTGCCGGTGGGCGGCAACGTGTCGAGCGACGGGATCACGTTCGCCCCCGACGGCACGATATACGTCGCGCTGCCCGGGGAGGACGAGGTCGTCTCGGTGACTGGGACCAATGGTCCCGCGACGCCGGTCGTGACTCCGGTTGCCAGCGGCCTTTCGTACGAGCCCTACGGTGTGGCGGTGGCGAGCACGGACGCCGCTGGCCACGCGACCGCGCTGTACGTCACGGGAAGCAGCAGCCCCACCGGCGATATGAGCCTGGTCAACCTCACGCAGACCCTGCCGAACTCAACGACGATTGCTAGCGGAAGCGATGACCTAACGACCGACGTGCTCGGTCCGGACGGCTGCGTGTATGCCGCCGATCTCGACCAGATCCTGCGGATCTCCGCCGGATCCGCGTGCGCGGGCGCCAGCTCGAACACGCCGGAGGTCACGTTGACGCAGTCCTCAGGGTCAGCCTCGCCGACGACGGGCTCGTCGGTGGGCTTCGCCGCGAGCCTGGAGAACGTCTCGAGCCCGTCGGGCACGCCTGTGCACTTTACGATCAGCGGCCCGAACTTCGGCGCCAAGCTGGCGGACGCGTCGAGCTCCGGTCAGGCGACCGCGAGCTACGCCGGTGTGTTCCAAGGGGTCGATACGGTGACGGCATCAGCGGTCGTGAACGGCAACGTGATCACCTCGGTGCCCGTAGAGGTGCACTGGATGGCAGGCCAGGACACGACCTTCCTGGATCTGAACGCCAGCCAGCAGGGCGGGCCGCTGGGTCAGGCAGCCACGGTCACGGCGAGCCTGTGGGATGAGACGCAGACACCGGTAGCGGCGATCGCTGGTCAGTCGATCACGCTTAGACTGGGCGGCGCCACGTGCAGCGCGCAGACCAACAGCGACGGGGTCGCGAGCTGCCAGCTGGTGCCCTCCTCGGTGGGGTTGCTGCCGCTGAGTGCCAGCTACGCAGGCGCTTCGCAGTACACCGCGAGCACGGCGACAAACAGCTTCGACGCGACCCTCGGCACCCCCGTCGACACGGCGCTGCCGACAATCTCCGGAACCCCGACGCCAGGCAACACGCTGACCTGCTCGAGCGGGACGTGGTCGAACGATCCGACGGGCTTCGGATACCAGTGGGAGCGCGGCGGCAAGCCGATCGCCGGCGCGACCAAGCGGACCTATGTCG
>JBKQKK010000077.1:0-40773 GCA_052147535.1 Solirubrobacteraceae bacterium
GAGACCCACACGCCAAACTAAGCTCGGGCTCACAAGCACCAAGAAGTGATCGGCGTCGAGGGCGACCCCTCAAGGATGCCATTTTCATCCGCCCGCGACCGGCCGCCAGACCAGCCCAACTAAGCCGAAGTTCCCCCTGGAACTTCGCTCTAGGCGAACCGGGGATCACAGTCTGTGAGCGCTTCGTCGACGGCAAGTGGGTAGCCGACATGGAAGCCCTGCGCGTAGTCGACGCCGTTGCGCCTGAGGAACAGCTGGGTGCTGTGGTTCTCCACCCCTTCAGCGATCGTCTGCTTGCGGAGACCTCGGGCGATCGCGACCAGTGACGCGATCACCAGCTGGTCTGTGCGGTTGGCGGTGCAGCACGTGACGAACTCGCCGTCGATCTTCAAGTAGTCGAACGGCAGATGCTTGAGGTAGTAGAAGCTTCCGAAGCCGGCGCCGAAGTCATCCAGAGCAAAGCGGCATCCGAGCGAGGCTAGCCGCTCGGCGAACTGGCGAGCGAGCTGGAGGTTGGCTACCGCGGCCTTTTCTGTGACTTCGAATATCAGCGCTCCCGGATCGATCCGGGAGCGCTTCAATTCGGCTTCGATCAGCTCTGGAAGCAGGTCGTCGCCAAGCGACTTGCCGGACACGTTGACCTCGACAATCAGGTCCTGTCCGCCGGCATTGCGGTCTTGCACCAGCTGGATCGCGTGCGCAACCACCCAGCGATCGAGCTCCTGGATGAGGTCATAACGCTCCGCTATGTAGATGAACGCTCCGGGCGGGATCGAGTCGCCATCCTCGCCGATCATCCGCAGCAACAGCTCGTACTGACGCACGATGCCGGTGCGAAGCTCGACGATCGGTTGCGCCTGGAGGATGAAGCGCTCTTCGTCAAGCGCGCCCCGGATCCGGTCGATCCACGTCAGGCGGGCTTTCATGCGCGGCTGGTGATGTTGACCGGCGGCATACATCGCGAAGCGGTCACGACCGGCTTCCTTCGCGTCATACATCGCCAGATCGGCGTTCACGAGCACTTCTTCGCCGTTGGCTAAAGCTTGTTTGATAAGCACCACGCCGATGCTCGCGGTGACGCGCCGCGGCTGGTGGCCGCTGAGGACGACGGCGTTGCGGCTGATGTCCCGCACGATCTCGGCAGCGACCCGCTGTGCCGTGCCCGCGTCGGCTTCGGGTAGGAGGATCGCGAACTCGTCGCCGCCGAGCCGCGCGACCGTGTCCGACGCGCGCATCCTCTGGCGCAGCAGGCCGGCGACCGAGACGATCAGCTGATCCCCGGTGTTGTGGCCGAGCGTGTCGTTGACGGTCTTGAAGTGGTCGAGATCGAGCACGAGCAACGCCCCGCGGTCGCCATAGCGATTCACATACGCGACGTGGCGGTCAAGCTCCGCCTCCAGGCGACGGCGGTTGGGCAAGCCCGTCAACGGGTCGTGGCCGGCGAGGTGGCGCAGCTCCTGCTCCAGGCGCCGGCGCTTAGTGATGTCGACCACCTGGCCGAGCAGCTGTTGCGGTTTGCCGTCGCGGTCACGCAGCACCGTGGCGTCCAGCGCCACCCAGACGGGCTCGCCTGAGGCGCGCAGATACCGCTGCTCGCGGTGATAGTGGTCGAGCGTGCCGCGGAGCAGCGCGTCGGTCAGCTCGCGGTCGCCGGCGGCGTCGTCTGGATGGGTGATCGCAGCGAACGATGTCGCGCAGAGCTCGGCGGCTTTGTAACCGGTGATCTCACACAGCGCCTGGTTGACCTGCACGAAGTTGCCGTCGAGCTCGGCCAACGCCATCCCGATCGGCGCGTCCTCAAACGCGCTGCGGAACCGCTCCTGCGCCTCAGCGAGCGCGCTCGCCGCTTGCTTGGACGCAGTGATGTCCTGGATCTGGGAGACAAAGTGCAGCGGCTGTTCGTCGGTGCCACGCGCCAGCGAGGCCGACAGGAGCACCCAGATCTCGTGCCCGTTCTTGTGGAGGTAGCGTTTCTCGATCTGATAGCTGCTGATCTCGCCCGCCACCAGCTGGTTGACGAGCGCGAGGTCGGCGCCGAGGTCATCGGGGTGCGTGATGTCCTGGAAGGTGAGCGCCCGCAGCTCCGGCGACGTGTAGCCGACGATCTCGCACAGCGCCTGATTGACCTGCAGCCAGCGCCCGTCAGGAGCGACCAGAGCGATCCCGATCGGCGCGTGCTCGAACGCGCTGCGGAAGCGCTCCTGTGCCTCGGCGAGGGCTCTGTCGGCGCGATGCTTGGCGAGCGTGATGTCCCGTGCGACTGTCGATGCGCCGACAACCGCTCCACTCTGGTCGCGGATCGGCGAGACGGTCATTGACACGTCGATGACCGCACCGCGTTTGGTGCGCCGGGTCGTCTCGAAATGCTCGACTCGCTCGCCCCGGCCCACGCGCTCGAGCATGGCGCGCAGCTCCCGCTCGCGTGCCTCGCCGGGCGCCAGCAGTGCGGAGTCGCGTCCGACCATCTCCGCGGCGTGGTAGCCGTAGATCTGCTCGGCCGCCGCATTCCAGGTGATCACGGTGCCGTCGAGCGCCTTTGTGATGATCGCGTCATACGAGGACTCGACGGCCGCCGCGAGCTGCGCGACCGTCTGCGCGGCCTTCCGCTCGGCGGTCACATCCTCGAGCTGAGCGATCAGAAACACCGGCTCGCCGGTGTCACCGCGCACGAGCGCAAACGACGAGCGGGCCCAGATCACGGTTCCGTCACGGTGCTGGTAGCGCCGGTCCATCAGGCCGCGCTCGATCTCGCCGGCAAGCGCACCGTCGATCTGATCGGCGCTTTCCGCGAGATCACCGGGGTGCGTGATGTCGCTGAACGCCATGTCGAGCAGTTCGAGCTCGGAGTATCCGAGCAGTTCACAAAGCGCGCTGTTGACCCGCGCGAAGCGACCGTCCGGGAGTGTGACCGCCATCCCGATCGGAGCCCCGTCGAGGACCGCCCTCAGCGTCTCGGTCTGCTCGCGTAGCGCCGATGCCCGCGCCACGCGATCGGTCACGTCTCGCACTGCCGCGATCGCCAGCGGTCCAGCCTCCGAGTCAACCGTTGACAGGCTGATCTCGGCCGGGAACTCGCTCCCGTCAGCACGACGGCCGTGGAGCTCGATCCCGGCGCCCATCGGCCGGACACGCGGATGTTCAACGAACCTGCGACGGTGGGATCGGTGCGCGGACCGGCGCATCTCGGGCACCAGCAGCTCCAGCGGCCGACCGACGAGCTCGTTGCGCTCGTAGCCGAACAGAACCTCCGCCTGGCGGTTGACCAGCACGATCAGGCCGTCGCGACCAATCGCGACGACCGCGTCGGGCACCACATCGACGGGCACCATCGCGTCCTGCCCGGAAAAGATCCGAGCTGGAGTCGACATCAGCGGAACCGTCCTGCCGGGTCGCCGAGGCGTAGTTCACTGCGCGGTTCGCACGCCATACATCGTCTCCTGAATCGCCGGTTGACTCGCCGGTAATCTACCCAGAATCTATCCTGCAGTAGGGCTCAGCCCTATGTGCTCGCCGCCAGCCAGAAGGCCGGCTGGCCGCAGCAGACAGACACACAGGCGTGCAGTTCGCGATCTGCACCGGCGGCGCTCAGCGTCGGCTTGGGCACCACCGAAGCGGCCGCCACCGAACCGGCTCACAGCTCGATCGTGAGCCGCACCTCGGTCCCGTCCGGAGTCCGCTTCGTCTTGCCGAGTCGCTCGAGCACCCGGATCGCTCTGCTGTTGCTCGCCAGCACGGGAGCTTCGAATTGGACGATGCCCTCATTCCGGGCGCGCTCGACGAGCGCCGTCAGCAGAGCGGAACCGACGCCGCGCCCGTGCCAGTCATCGACGACGACGAGCGCCGGCTCGGCCGCGTGGGCGGAGATTCGGACGTACCTGGCGACGCCGACGCCCACCCCGGTCTGCTCGTCGATCGCGACGAGTGCCTCGTGATCGTGATGATCGATCTGGGTGAGATAGGTCAGATCGCGCTCCTGAAGCCTGCTCACCGGTGCGAAGAAGCGTCGGTAGCGGGTCTCGAGACTGAGCTTCTGGATCCCGCGCGCCAGCCCAGGCTGGTCCCTGGGCTCGATCGGGCGAATCAGGATCCGCGAACCGCCACGTAGCGACACGATCATCGAGACGATCCTAGAGCGAGCCAAACCCGCTACGGCGCTGCTACGTCCGACGGCGTGGAGTCTCCCGCCTGCGCGCTGAGCAGTCGCCTGGCGCCGCCCGCTTCCAGGAGACGGCCGAGGAGGATGCCCTGACCCAGATCGCAGCCGATCTCGGTCAGCAGAGCGCGCTGCTCGGGGCGCTCGATGCCCTCGGCAACGGTCATCAGACCGAGATGCCGTCCGAGTCCGACGATGCCGGCCAGCAAGCCGGCATGGTTGCGCTGGTCGCGCCCCAAAGCGTCGAGGAACGGCTTAGCGATCTTGAGCAGGTCGACCGGCATGTGGGACAGGTTCAGCAGCGTCGAGTAACCCGTGCCGAAGTCGTCGAGTGCGACGCGAACACCGAGTGCCTTGACGGCGTGCAGCGATTCGAGTACGCCCGGGACACCCTCCAACGGCTCGCGCTCGGTGACCTCGTCGCCTCCCAGCAAGCGCAGCGCGCCGTCGACGGTTGCCTGGTAGATCAGCGCTGACGGTGCGCAACGCGAGACCAGGCTCTGGACGCCCAAGACCACTTTGACGAACACCTGGTCAGAGGTGGGCGCGAAGCTATTGACCGCCTCCGATTGCTCGGTCCCAGTCACACAGCCACTGTAATCGGCGGTGGTCCCACCGCCTATAGACCAGAGCTCTCAGGCCACAACCTTCTCGGAGCGGCCGCTTAGATGCTGTCCAGGCTGACTGAAAGCTCGTGCTGCGCTTCGGCGTGGGCGGCGCGGGCACGGGACGCGCCGTCGGAGGGGAGGATGAACAGCGCGACGAGCAGGCCGAGTCCGAACAGCCCGGCGGCAAAGGCGAACGCGGTTGTGTAGCCGTGAATGGATGCCGCGGTGGCGAGGCCCGGGGTCTTGGCGTGGGCGGCTGCGAAGCTGGCCGCTGCGCTGGCGAAGATCGTGCTCAGCAACGCCGTGCCGACCGACCCTCCGACTTGCTGGGAGGTGTTGACCATCGCGGAGGCGATCCCGGCCTCGGTGCGTCTCACGCCGAGCGTCGCAGTTGAGAACGCAGGCGCGAAGATGCAGCCCATCGCGAAGCCGGTGAGGACCAGTCCGGGTAGGACCTGCGAGGCGTAGGAGCCGTGCGGCGTCAGGCGTGTCAGGAGGACCATCGCGACGATCCCGATGATCATGCCAGCGATGACGACGGGTCTGGCGCCCGTGCGGGGCAGCATCCGCGTCTGCACGGTGGTGGCAGTGAGCACGATCGTGCCGGTCATCGGCAGGAACCCCAAGCCGGTCTTCAGTGGCGAGTAGCCGAGGTTCTGCTGCATGTAGAACGTCAAGAACAGGAACACGGCAAAAACTGCTGAGCCGACCAGGACGATCGAGGCGTACGCGCCGCCCCGTGCCCGATCCCACACGATGTGTAGGGGCAGTAGCGGGTGCTCGACGCGCCGTTCGAGCAGCACGAATGTGGTCAGCAACAGAACGCTGGCGACGAGGGCGACGATCGTTACCGGCGCCGACCACGAGTGGGTCTCCGCGTTGGAGAAGCCGTAGACCAGCGCGAACAAGCCGGCGGAGGCGAGCGCGACGCCGGGCAGGTCGATCCGGGGGCGGTCAGTCTGGCCCTGATTGTGCAACAGCCGCAGCGCCATGATTGCCGTGGGCACCGCGATCACGAGGTTCACATACAGGCACCAGCGCCACGACAGGGTCTGAGTTAGCGCGCCACCGAGCAGCAGCCCAACAGACGCGCCGCCGCCCGCGATCGCACTGAAGATCCCAAATGCCTTGGCTCGATCTCGAGATCCTTGGAACGTGACGGTCAGCAAGCCGAGAGCCGAAGGCGCGAGCATCGCGCCGAAGGCCCCCTGCAGCGCCCGAGCGACGACCAGCATGCCAAACGACTGCGACAGGCCACCGATCGCCGACGCCACGGCGAAGCCGGCCAGCCCGCCGATCAGAGTCCACTTGCGGCCGAACAGGTCGCCGAGCTTGCCGCCTAGCAACAGGAGGCTGCCGAACGCCAGCGCGTAGGCGGTGATGATCCACTGTCGGCTATCGGTCGAGAAGTGCAGCGCCGTCTGCGCCGAGGGCAGCGCGATGTTGACGATCGTCACGTCGAGCACGACCATGAGCTGCGCGACGCCGAGCAGAGCCAGCACGGCCCAGCGGTTGGACTCCTGAACGGGCGATTGGGTGGCGGTGCTGCTGCTCAACGGAACTCCTTCCAAGCGCTGACGGTGAACGACCATAGCACGGATCATCCATCTTGTAGGTATTAAAGATTCGACGGCAATGATAGTCGCTTAGCGAAGCGTAGCCGCTTCGCGTTATACTCGCGCCAGATGCTCCCTGAAGAACCCCCGTACGCGGCCGGCTCGATGGTGCTGCTGCCGCGGCTGGCCAAGCAGGTCATCCGGCGCAGCAGCGCGCAGCTGCTGGGAATGGACCTGCGTTTGCTAATGGCGCTGAGCTACCTGGGCGACCACGACGGCGCCCCGCAGCAGGAACTCGTCGACGTGCTCTGCATGGACGCCAAGAACGTCGTGCTGCTGCTCAACGAGCTAGAGGACCTGGGCCACTTGATCCGGCGCCGCGACCCCGAGGACCGCCGGCGCCACCGCGTGCACATAACTGGCGCCGGGCGAGAAGCCCTGGAGCGTGCGGCGCGCACCCAAGAGGCGATTGAGGACGACGTCCTGCAAGCTCTCGACGCGGCCGAGCGAGCCACCCTCTGGCGGCTGCTGACCCGCGCCGTCCGCGGCGCCGAGCCGCACGCCGATGACGCGCACCGCGCCGCGGTGCTGCCGACTTCCGTGTAGGAGCGCGGAAGCGCTCTGCACAACAGTCGTGGGCTGGCTGCCCTGGCTGGCGCTGCCGGCGGGGTTCGCTGCGGTAACGAGAACGCGCACGTAATCGCCCTCGTCGGCGGCGGCGAGCGTGTACGTCTTCGCGGTCGCACCCGCGATGCTGGTCCAGGTGAGGCCGTCGGGTGAGCGTTGCCACTGGTCGCTGTACTTGTTGCCGATGCCGATCCATGCCCCGGCGCTGGTCATCGTCAGCTTGCCGGCGAGCTTCGCCGCGCCGGTGATCGTCGGAGCGAGCGTGCCGAGCGGCGGGGCGCTCTGCACGGCGGTCGTCGGCTTGCTGCCCTGGCTGACGCTGCCGTCGGGGTTGGTGGCGGTGACTAGGACGCGCACGTAGTCGCCGTCATCGGCGGCCGCGAGCGTGTACGTCTTCGCGGTCGCACCCGTGATGCTGGTCCAGGTGAGGCTGTCGGGTGAGCGCTGCCACTGGTCGCTGTACTTGTTGCCGATGCCGATCCATGCCCCGGCGCTGGTCATCGTCAGCTTGCCGGTGCGCTTCGCCGTGCCGGTGATCGTCGGAGCGAGCGTATTGAGCGCAGAGGCGCTCTGCACGGCGGTCGTCGGCTGGCTGCCCTGGCTGACGCTGGCGTCGGGGTTGCTGGCGGTGACCAGGGCGCGCACATAGTCGCCCTCGTCGGCGGCCGCGAGCGTGTACGTCTTCGCGGTCGCACCCATGATGCTGGTCCAGGTGAGGCCGTCGGGTGAGCGCTGCCACAGGTAGGTGTAAGTGTCGCCGATGCCCGTCCATGTACCCTGGCTCGCGGTCAGCTTGAAGCTCCGCTGCGCCGTGCCCGTGATCGCCGGAGCGAGCGTGTTGAGCGGAGGGACGCTCTGCACGGCGGTCGTCGGCTGGCTGCCCTGGCTGACGCTGCCGTCGGGGTTGCTGGCGGTGACCAGAATGCGCACATAGTCGCCGTCATCGGCCGCCGCGAGCGTGTACGTCTCCGCGGTCGCACCCGCGATGCTGACCCAGGTGACGTTGTCAGATGAGTGCTGCCACAGGTAGGTGTAAGTGTCATCGGTACCGGTCCATGCGCCGGAGCTGGTCATCGTCAGCGTGTCGGCGCGTCGCGCCGTGCCCGAGATCATCGGGGCGGTGCTGTTGGACGGCGGGTCTGGCAGCACCGGGCCGGTAGCGCCGCTCTGCGCGGACGCTTGGCCGTAGATGTCTGTGGCGGTGACGGTCACGCGGAACGTGTCGCTTTCCTCGGTAAGCGAAGGCGTGTAGGTGGAGGCTCTCGCGCCCGGGACGTTCACGAAGCCGGCCCCTTCGTTGCGCTGCCACTGGTAGGCGTACTGCCACTGGTAGGGGTAAGATGCTGGGTCCGGACTCCAGGAGCCGGCGCTCGCGGTCATCTGGTAGCCGCGCGTCGGACCGCCGGTGACGATCGGCAAGGCGGTGTTAGCCGGCGCGCCCGACAGGATCGTGCTCGACGCGGCCGAGTCGGCGTTCGCTGAGCCGAAATCATTCGCGGCGCTGACCTCGACGTTCACCTGATCGCCGACATCGGCGGCCGCGAGCGTATACGAGGCGCTGGTCGCATCATCGATATCAGACCACGCTCCGCCGCCGGCGGACCGCTGCCACTGGTAGGTGTAAGAGGTCCCGTCCGGACTCCAAACCCCATCAGTCGACGTCAGCGTCTGCCCCTCGACATCGGCGCCGCTGACGGACGGGACGGTCGTGTTGAACGGTGCTCCCGACGACGTCGCGAGCACCTCGCCTACAAGCGCCTGCGGGCCTGCAGGCCCTGACGGAGCCGTGATGACTCCCAGCAGCTCCGGGCGTCGGAGTGCGGCTGAGGCGGCTCCGGGGGCTGGTGCCGCTGAGGCCGCTCCGGCGGCTGAGGCGGCTGAGGCGGCTCCGGCGGCTGAGGCGGCTAGAGCGAGGGCGAGCGCTAGCAGATGGAGGCACACTGCCGACGGAAGATGCGCACAGATACGCGCGCGCGAACTCCGAGGGCGCGGTGCGAAGCTCCACCGAGGGTGCGGTGCGAGGTTTTCCATTGATTCCCGTATCCGGAGTGGCGGCTGCGACGCCAACCCCACAGGTCTGCAACTAAATGCATGTTCTATGAAATCGTGACCGGCTTGTTCCGCGAGTTCACGGACCCATGGCGCACATAGAGGCGAACCGTGTCGAGGAACGTGACCCAGGACCGCACGCTCGGTCGTCTCCCGAATCTCCCTAATAGTCTGCACGACCCGGGTTCCGCGCGAGCTCTGCCACGTATGAGTCCCTATTTGTCGGGCGGGCGTACGGGTCGGCCGAGTACCTCAGTGACCGCGGGCGCGGTGATCAGGCGAGCGCCGCGGCCGCGGGTGAAGAAGCTGATCTGCCAGCGGATCACGACGAGCAAGCGATTCTCGAAGCCCATGAGGTACCAGAGGTGGACCACGAGCCAGACGAGCCACGCGAGCGTGCCGCTTAGACGCACGAAGCCGAAGTCGACCACCGCGGCGCGTCGGCCGATTGTCGCGACGTTTCCCTTATCGTGGTAGTCAAACGGCGGCGTCTGGCGCCCGCGGAGGCGATCTTGGATGAGCCGCGCGGCGTAGCGGCCCTGCTGAATTGCGACCGCCGCCACGCCCGGGTAGGCGACCGCCTGGCCATCGCCGCCGCGAACCCGGACCATGTCGCCAAGGGCGAGGATCTCGGGATGCCCGGGTAGCGTCAGATCGGTCTCGACTGTCAGTCGCCCAGCGCGGTCCACATCGGCCCCTGCGATCTCGCCGAGCAGGCTCGCCAGCGGTGACGCGGTAACACCGGCAGCCCAGATCACGGTCCGGGAAGCGATCCGCTCTTCGGTGCCGTCCGGAGCGCGCAACGTCACCTCCCTTGGGTCGATGCGGGTGACGGTCCGGTCAGCCATCACGGTCACGCCGAGGCGCGCAAGCGCCCGAGCGGCACGCTTGGACAGCGACATCGGAAACGAGCCGAGTACGTGGTCCGCGGCCTCAACGAGCAGGATCCGAGCGTGCGCGGGGTCAATTGAACGGAAATCCTGGCGCAGGGTGTCGCGCGCCAGCTCAGCGATTTGACCCGCCATCTCGACGCCCGTAGGGCCCGCGCCGACGACCACGAAGGTCAGTTCAGCAGCGTCGATTGCGGGGTCGTCGCTGAGCTCGGCTCGCTCGAAGGCCGCGAGGAGTCGGGAGCGCACCGCAAGGGCGCTCTCCAAAGATTTGACCTCGGCCGCGACCTCGCGCCACTCCTCGTGCCCGAAGTACGAGTACGCCGACCCCGCGGCGACGACCAACGTGTCGTAAGCAATCGGCGGAGGCGCGAGGTCGTCGACGGTCGCGAGCCGGACGGTGCGCGCGTCGGTATCGACGCCCTCGACGTTGGCTTGGAGGACGTGGACGTCGGGGCGCTTTTTGAACAGTGCGCGTAGTGGGTAGGCGATCTCGCCGGGTGACAGCGCGCCGGTCGCTACCTGGTAGGTCAGCGGCTGAAAAAGATGGAAATTGCGGCGATCGATCAGTGTGATCTCGACGTCGGCGCCCCGCAGGTCCTTGACGGCGCGCAGACCCCCGAACCCGCCTCCGATGACGACGACACGATGGCTCATCCCAGAATCATGCCTACGTCACGATTCGACGTGCGGGCCGCCGGTGTGCTTTCGTTGCGGGGCTGTGTCCGGGCAGATGCTGGCGACAGAAGGCAATCAGAGCGCCGAGGGCCAACCGCCGGTCGCCGGCGCGGTTGCGCGGTCGTCGCGCGGTTGGTCGCGAGGGCACCGCTGGTGGATGACGTCGCTCGCGCTCGTGCTGTTCTCGGCGGCGCTCGTGAAGTGGGCTGGTACGCGTCCGAGCTACGATGCCTACGGGTGGCTTGTGTGGGGCTACCAGACTCTGCATCTGCACCTGGACCTCGGCGGTTCGCCCTCGTGGAAGCCGCTGCCGTTCCTGCTGAGCGTGCCGTACGCGCTCGCCGGCTATTACGAGCTGCACCTGTGGATGATCACGGCGGTCGCGGCCGGGCTTGCCGGCAGCCTGTTCGCCGGGCGGATCGCGTTCCGCGTCGTCGCCGACGAGGCGCCGGATCGGCGGCTGGCAGCGTACGCGGCCGCGGGCTTCGCGGGCGCCGCCGTGCTCGCCCTCCGGGATTACTCGCACTTCATCCTCAGCGCGCAATCGGACCCGATCATCGTCACGCTAACGCTCGCCGCGATCGACATGCACCTGTGTGGCCACCGACCGCTGGCGTTTGCGCTCGGCGCTCTGGCCGGCCTCGGCCGACCAGAGGCATGGTGCCTGCTCGGCCCGTACTCGCTCTACCTGTGGCTGCGCGAACCGTCGCTACGTCGGATCGTGGCAGCAGGCTGGGGCGCGATCCTGTTCCTCTGGTTCGGCATCCCGACGATCACCAACGGACGGCCATTCGTGTCCGCGCAACTGGCGTTCAACTCGCCACGAGCGCTGCTGCATAACCAACTCAGCGGCACCCTCGGACGCTTCGCTGAGCTGTACGACCTGCCGATCTGGCTAACTGCAGCCGGCACCGTCCTCTGGGCGATCCTGCGCCGGCGATGGCTGATCGCGACCCTCGCAGGCGCGGCCGCGCTGTGGGTTCTCACCGAGATCGCGTTCGCGCTGCACGGCTGGCCTGGATTGCCGCGCTACATGTTCGAGCCGGCGGCGATCAGCGGCGTGATCGCAGGCATCGGCTTCGGCTGGCTGCTGACCAAGCCACCCCCCCACAGCAGGCGCGTGCAACGCCTGAGCGGCCCAGCGCTAGCGCTGGTACTCGTGGCCGCTCTGATCCCGGACGCAAAAGCCCGCTACGACACCGAGCAATCCGACCTCAAGCACGAGCACGGACGCACAGCCGAGATCAACGCGCTGGCAAAGACGCTGACCGCACTCGGAGGCAGCACCCGAATCAGAAGCTGCGGCAACCCCGTGATCGACGTCGAATGGCTCAGCGCCATCGCATACTCAATGCACATGAACGTCGGGTTCGTCGGCTACAAGACCGCAACCCGCCAGCCTATCATCGTCTTCACACCGCTGCCGAACGGCTGGCAGATACTCCCCCAGCACATCCCCAGGACCGCTCGCACACGGTGCGCAGGACTACACGCCGAATGGGTAGCCAACCACAGCAACCCGGGCGGCATCCTCACTCGCCCGCACCCGCGCGCCTCATGAAACGACTGGCTCCGTCTTGCGGCGTCTGACAGGAGGACCAGGCGAGCGCGAGCGCCGCGGCGAAGTGAGGCAGCTTTCACTCCTCATGGGTGGCGGCGCGGCCCGCGACGCCGTCGCAAAATGGCCGGCTTGGGCTAAGCCTGGACCAGGACATCTCATCAGCTCGCCCTGAGGAGCTTCACCTTCTCGGCGTCGAACTCCGCCTGGCTGAGAACGCCGCGGTCGCGAAGGTCGGCGAGCCTCGTCAGCTGCTCCGTGATATCGGGCCCGGGCGCCACGGCCTGTGACGGTGCGGCCGCACTCGCCCTCTGCTCCTGGATGTACTGCTGCCCTGCGCCGGCATACTGAGCCGCGTCGATGGCAACCCGTTTGCGGTTCAGCCGACTGGCGAGCACCGGCACCATTTGACCGCGCTGCAGATGCGCGCATATGTACAAGGTGGTCTTGTAGGACTGCTTGTCCGGAATGCTCACTTCCAGACCGTACTTCCACACGTTTGGCGCGCCGATACCGTAGTACTCGCCCGCCGCCATCTGCCAGCTGGTTTCTTTCGCCGACAGGACTTGGGCGGTGCCTCTGACGCCAAGCTTCACCACCAAGGGATCGCCATAGCGCATGCCCGCGAGCCATAGGTACATGGCGTAGATGAACGAAAGCGCCCACACGGCCACGAACACGGCGACCAGTCCCGCGCTCCAGTGGCCGAAAACCTCCTCCAGCAGAAAGCAGCCAACGAAAAAGAGCGCGAAGCTGATTAAAGACATCCGGCCGGTATTCAACCTATTTGCCTCCTGTTTCAGCCAATATATAGGTACCGAGCGGCTCGAGGGAACCCGGATAAACGTCGGCGCGATCGTCGAGCCCTGTAGAGCTGAAAGAGGCAAGCGGGCAGGGACCACGCCGATTAAGAAAAGCCCTCGCTCTAGCAGAGGGTTTGTGTGGCCCGGGCAGGATTCGAACCTGCGCGCGACGGATTATGAGTCCGCTGCTCTGACCGCTGAGCTACCGGGCCCGGTGCCAGCAAGGTAGCGACTACGGGCGCTCGGTGAGTGGCCTCGGCCACTGCACGTAAGCGCCCGACGCAGACGGATTGCCGTTGCTATAGGCTCTGCGAGCGATGCAGGTCTCCGCAACAATCCTCGGCCAGACGCCAAGCTCGCTCGGAACGACGCTGGCGCTGCTGATCACCTTCCTGGGCATCGGTCTTGTCGTCAACGTGCTGGTCATCTACATCGTTGGCCAGGTTATGGTCGAGCGCAAGCAGAACCAGGAACGCCGCCAGAGCTTCACGTCCTGAAAGGGGCACCAGCGCCGCCTCGCGGGCCAACCGCCGCGCGGCCGCGCGGCGGTTGTGGAAACGCCAGGAGGCTGGGACGAATAACCGCCAAATGAGGTCGGTTTGATGCCCCGCCTCGCCCCGAGGCCTCCGATCGAGGCCTCCGATCGAGGCTTCCGATCGAGCCATTAGGGACCGGCCGAGGCTTCCGATCGAGCCTACGGACCCGCGGCCGTAAAGGCTAAGGACCGGCCAAGGCATCCGACGAAGGCCCAGGCTCAGAGCGCAGGCCCGGTGCGGAGCTCGGGTACAGGCGTCCGCGGAAAATTAGTGGGCAGGAACGACGGCGGGGTGCGTCGAATCAGACGCTGCCCATGAAGCCAGCCACCAGCCACACCGCCATCGCCGAGGCGCCACACGGACACCAGGCCCTGTCCTCCTACATCCGCGCCCGGTTCGACGAGTTCTCGCGCTCCCAGAAGGACGTCGCCCAGTACATAGTCGATCACCTCGATGAGGCAGCGTTTCGCACTGCCGAGGAGCTCGCGCGGCGCGCCAGCACCTCGTCGAGCACGGTCGTGCGCTTCTCGCAGGCGCTCGGCTTTGAAGGCTTTCCCGAGCTGCAGCAGGCCGCACGCGACGAGTACCGCCGCCGGCCGAACGGTGTCAGCGACCCGCTCGCCGGCGCCGCGCCGCTGTTCTCGCTTGATCACACCGAGTTCGAGTCGGCGCTGGCCGCCGACCATGTGAACGTCGAGGACACCGCCCACAAGCTCTCGCGGGCGGACGTCGAGGCGGCCGTCGACGCGATCGTCAGCTCCGAGAAGGTGCTGATCGCAGGCGCTGACCAGATGGCGTTCTTCGCCAGCTACCTGCGCCATCTGCTGATGCTCCTGGACCTGCGCGCCGAGATCGTCGCCAGTCCTTCCCAGGAGGCCCTCGGGCGCCTCAACCGGATCGACGATCGGACGCTCGTGGTCGGGCTGTCCGCCGGCCGTCCGCATCCGCTGATCACGCGCACGATGAAGCTGGCGCGCCACCGCCGGGCGAAGACGATCGCGATCACGGACGCGACGCTGTCGGAGGTCGCCAAGCTCGCGCGGATCCGCCTCTACTACTCATCCAACACGCCGGCGTTCGTACGGTCACATACGGCGTTGCTGTCGCTGATCCAGGCCCTCGCCTACGGCGTCTACGCGCGCGACGCTCAGCAGCACGACGTGCGCATCAAGGTGTTCCGCCTCAAGTAGCTCGAGGTGTTCCGCCTCAAGTAGCGCGCCGGGCGACGTAGAGCGACTGCAGGCAGCGCCCGACGCGACCCTGGGTGTCGTACAGAACAGCCTCGGAGAGCCCGACGCCGCCGGCTTGAACGCGCATCGAGGCCTCCAGGCAGATCCACTCGCCGACTGGCGCGCGCTCGATGTAGAGGGTCAGATCGGGGTTGATGAACACGTACTCGTCCCACGGCAGCGGAGTTCCGATCCCGTTCGGAAAGTCGGCCGCCGCCGCAAGCCGCTGCAGGGCCGATGGCTGCTCGCCGGCGACCAGCGGGACCCGGAAGCGAAACCAGGCGGTCGCCGGGCCGAGCTCGTAGAACCGGCCCGTCACGAACCGTACCTCGATCGCACCGCCCGGGAACATCTCGACGCCGCCGCTGTCGAAGTCGTTGGCAGCACCGTGCTCGGGTCCTGGCGGCGGCGGCGCCGCCGGCCCGGCATCGACGTCCGCCCGGGCTAGCCGCAGCGCCCGTGCGCGGACCACCACGGTTCCGTGCGGATCGAGCATCGAGCTCTCGAGCAGCTGAACACGCCGCCCCGGCCGCAGCAGCTCGGTCGCGACCTGCAGCTCGCCCAGCGGCACCGGCGCCTGGAATTCGAAAGTCACGCGTGCCAGCGCAAGCCCGTCCTCGCCGGCGGCACGCTCCAGCTCACGAACGAGGATCGCGGCGGGCGCTCCGCCGTGTTGCGCGCCATCGTCCCACGGTCCGCGCGCGAGGCCGGTGGCCAGCAGCGAGCCTGATCGCTGTTCATAGACGGCGTCGGACACAGCGCTACCCACAGTAACGCGCGGCTAGAATCAACGCTGATGCCAAGCAGCTCACAAGCTCCACGCGACGAAGCGACGTTCACGGTCAAGGCCGGTCTCGCCGAAATGCTCAAAGGCGGAGTCATCATGGACGTGGTCACACCCGAGCAGGCGACGATTGCCGAGCGCGCCGGCGCCGCCGCCGTGATGGCGCTCGAGCGGGTGCCGGCCGACATCCGCCGCGACGGCGGCGTCGCGCGCATGTCCGACCCCGAGATGATCCAGGGGATCCAGGAAGCAGTCTCGATCCCGGTGATGGCGAAAGCGCGCATCGGCCACTTTGCTGAAGCGCAGGTGCTACAGGCGCTCGAAGTCGACTACATCGACGAGTCCGAGGTGCTCACGCCTGCCGATGAGGCGAACCACATCGACAAGTGGGCGTTCAAGATTCCGTTTGTCTGCGGTGCCACCAACCTCGGCGAGGCGCTGCGGCGGATCAGCGAGGGGGCGGCGATGATCCGCTCCAAGGGCGAAGCTGGAACCGGCGACATCGTCGAAGCCGTACGTCACCTGCGGAAGATCAACGGCGAGCTGCGCCGCGTGACGATGCTCGACACCAGCGAGCTGCCGACCGCCGCCAAGGAGCTCGGAGCGCCGCTCGAGCTGGTGCGCCAGGTGGCCACAGACGGCCGTCTTCCGGTCGTAGTGTTCTGCGCTGGGGGCATCGCCACACCGGCCGACGCCTCGCTGGTCATGCAGCTTGGCGCCGAGGGCGTGTTCGTCGGCTCCGGCATCTTCAAGTCCGAGGATCCCGAGCGCCGCGCTCGCGCGATCGTCGACGCTACGACGAACTTCGCGGATCCCGCTCGGGTCGCGGCCGCATCGAAGGGGCTGGGCCGCGCAATGGCCAGCCTCGAGTCCTCCAAGCTGGACACCGAACAGCTGCTTTCGCCGCGCGGTTGGTAGCGCCGGTGGTCGTGGCCGCGGGACCGGGCAAGCCCGATAACTGGCAGCTGATCGCCGACCACCGCTCCCCGCTGGTGGGCATTCTCGCCCTGCAGGGGGGATTCGAGGCGCACGCGAAGATCCTCGCTAGCCTCGCCGCACGCCACCGCGAAGTGCGCACTGTCGACGATCTCGATGGTCTCGACGCGCTGATCCTCCCGGGCGGCGAGTCGACCGCGATCACGCTCGCAATCGAGCGCGAGCAGCTGGCGGCGCCGTTGCGGGCGCTCGCCGCGCAAGCCGTGCCGATGCTCGGCACATGCGCCGGCTTGATCATGCTCGACCGCCAGCACCTCGGGATCCTCGACGTGGTTGCGGAGCGCAACGCGTTCGGCCGCCAGCTGCGCTCATTCGAAACCGAGCTCGAGATCGACGAGCTCCCGGGCGGTCCCGTGCGGGCCGTCTTGATCCGCGCGCCGTGGGTGGATCAGTGGGGCGAACGGGTGCGGGTGCTGGCCGAGATCGACGGGCATCCGGTCGCGGTTCGCGAGGGGCAGGTGATCGGGCTCGCGTTTCATCCGGAGCTGTCCGGCGAGACGCGTCTGCATCGGCTGCTGCTCGATATGGTCACGCGCCGAGTCGCCCCAGGCACACGCTGAGGGCACCGCGGCGCCCCCGGCGCACGCTGACGGTGCGCCCGCCCGCCCGTCTGCCGCAGGCGCGGCTCAGATCGCCAAGCCGTGGCGCATCGTGTTCTCACTCACCGCGCGCGGTTCCACGAATGACAGCAGGTAGTCAGGGCCGCCGGCCTTGCTGCCGGTCCCAGACAGGCGGTTGCCGCCGAACGGCTGGCGGCCGACGATCGCGCCCGTGATCCCGCGGTTGACGTACAGGTTGCCGACCGGCGTGCGCTCGCGGACATAGCGGACCGTCGCCGGATCGCGTGCGAACAACCCGCCGGTCAGGGCGAACGGGAGCGCGTCGACGAGCTCGCATCCGTGCGCGACATCGCGGATCCGCTGGACCGCGAGCAACGGCCCGAAAATCTCCTCGCGCAGGATTGGCGAGGAGTCCGGCAAGTCGGCCACGACGATCGGCGCAGCGAACCAGCCCGCGCCCGTCGGCGGCTGCACGCTTGCGATCACACGGCCTTGTGCCTGCGCCTGCTCGCCGTAGCTTCGCAGGCGCTCCGCAGCGGCCCGCTCGATCAGCGGCGGGACCTGCGTCGCCAGGTCTTGCGCCTGCCCCACCACGAGCACGCTCGCCGCACCGCCGACGCGCTCCATCAGCGCGCCCGCGAGCGGCTCGCAGACGAGCACGCGCGAGGCCGCCGAGCACTTCTGACCAGCGTAGGCGAAGGCCGAGGAGACGATCGCCGGAACGGCCTCGTCGAGATCGGCGTCAGCGGCGACGATCACGCAGTTCTTGCCGCCGAGCTCGGCCACGACGCGCTTGATGTGGTGCTGAGTCGGCGACACCTCGGCGGCGGCGCGCACGATCTCGAGCCCGACCGGTTGTGAGCCGGTGAACGCGATCGTGTGCACGCCCGGATGGCGCACGAGCGCCGCGCCGACGTCACCCTCGCCGGGCAGCAGCGACAGCGCTGCCGGCGGCAGCCCGCCCGCCAGCAGGGCCTGATAGATCGCGTGGGCGCACGCTGGGGATTGCTCGGCCGGTTTGAGCACGACCGTGTTGCCGGTGACGAGCGCCGCGGCGCTCATCCCGCACGGAATCGCGATCGGGAAGTTCCACGGGGAGATCACGGCCGCCACGCCCCGCGCGACGTAGCGCAGCTCGTTGTGCTCACCCGCGACCTGCAGGACCGCCCTGGGGGCGTCGAGCTCGATCGCCGCACGCGCGTAGTACTCGAGAAAGTCGATCGCTTCGCACACGTCGGCGTCGGCCTCGAGCCACGGCTTGGCGCACTCCCGGACCTCGAGCGCGGCCAGCTCCAGACGGCGCGCGCGCATCCAGGCCGCCGCGCGGACCAGCACCGCTGCGCGCTCCGCGGCCGGACGCGCGCTCCACACTCGGGCCGTACGCGCGGCCGTGGCGAGCGCTGCGTCGACGTCGGCGGGAGAGGCGATCGCTGCTCGCGCGACCAGCCGCTGAGGCGCTCCCGGGTCGGTGGAGCGCAGCTCGCTCGCGGTGACGCTGCGCTGATCACCGTCGATGATCACCGGCACTGCAATCGGGAGCCGCGCGTCTAGCGACCTGAGCGCCTCGAGCAGCGAGGCGCGCACCGGGGCCCGGCGCATTTCGAGCACAGGCTCGTTGCGAAACGGCGCCAGCGGGCTCACGGCGCGGCCAGCAGCCGGTCGAGTGCGACGCCCTGGGCCTGGGCGTGCAGGAACGACTCGTTGCTTGTGTTCTCGAGCAGCCGGCGCACGAGATAAGCCATCCCGGCTACCAGGTTGCCGACCGGGCAGTAGGTTCGAACGCGCAGGCCGAGCGTGGCGAGCGCGTCCTGCAGCTCGTCGCCGAGGCCGCGCAGCACCTGGATCTCGAGATCGCGATCCTCGCCGCCGCCGGTCCGGTTGCAGGCGATCGCGTGGGCCACCGAGCGCAGGTTGTGGGAGGCGATCGCGACGCGCACGGCCGGTCGTGCCGCCAGCAGGCGGCACGTGAGCAGCTCGAAGTTGCGGTCGCAGTCAGGCTTGCGCTCGTACACCGGCGCGCTCCAGCCGTGCTGCTGGGCCTGAACCAGCTCGTGGTCCCAGTAGGCGCCCTTCACGAGCCGGACGACCAGCGGTGGCCGGCGGCTGGCTGAGCGCGCGAACTGCAGCACTTCCTCGAGTTGGTCCGCGGAGTCGCGCAGATAGGCCTGGATCACGAGACCGGCGGATGGTCCCTGCGCGAACTCGGCTTCGGACAGCAGCTCGAGCACCAGCGAGAGCACCGCCTCGCGTGAGTCGAGCGATTCCATGTCGATGTGGATGTGGGCGCCGGTGTCGCGTGCGGCGCGCAGCAGCGGCGTCAGCCTGCGTCCGGCGTCCTCGCGGCCGAGCTCGGGCGAGTCGGCCCGCAGCAGCGGCGTCAGCGCCGACACCTTGACCGAGACGTTCGCGCGCGGCAGGGCTCCCGTGCTGTCGCGCTCCAGCGCCGGCCGTGAGGGCCAGCCCGCGGAGATCGTCGTCAGCTCTCTCAGCGCCAGCGCGCACCGCTGCGCGTAGGTGTCAGCCTCGGCGGCGGTCACGGTCGCCTCGCCGAGCAGGTCCACCGTTGCGGCGATGCCGCGCTCCCACAGGCCGCTGAGCACGCCGACGGCCGCGCCCATGTCCTCGCCGACGATGAAGCGGTGCGCCATGTGCCGCACGCCGGCCGAGGCCGCGCGGCCGAGCGCGACCCTGCCGACTTTCGTGCCCGCCAGCCGCATCGCGGCCGAAACCGACGGGGGCGCCTCGTCGACCTCCTCGAGAAAGCCGACCAGGTGTCGCGCGAGGTCATCGAGCGAGTTGCATGCGGGCGCGACGTCGACGAACCGGAACAGCGCCGCCTTCAGCTCCTGGTCGGCGGCCGCCAACTCCATCGCGCGTGCGTCGATCGCGCGCAGCGGATGACGCGCTGCCGATGGGAAGGCGGCGGCGATCTCGCGTCCGACCTGCAGCGTCCCAGCCTCGATCGCAGCGCCGGCGTCTGGGGCGTTATCCATGGCGGTACGGTAAACCAGAGAAGGATCCTTGCACCTCATGCGCGAAAATCACCGCATGCAGCCTCCCCGCACCGCACTCGCCGCCGTGCTGCTGGCACTCGGCCTGGCCGGCTGCGGCAGCTCGACCACGGTCACGTCCGTGCGCACGGTCGTCGTAGCCCAGCCGGCAACGAGCAGCACCACCACTGCGCAGCCGACCACGGCATCGAGCGCAAGCTCGACCGCAACCGCCGCCAGTGCATCCACCTCCGTGACGAGCGCCGCGTCCGGGCCGGCCTGCACGGCATCCGATCTGATGCTGGCCTCGGAGGGGACCAACGGCGCCGCCGGGACGATCGTCGCCTATTTCTCCCTGCAAAACACCAGCCAGCAGCCGTGCCACACCTACGGGTATCCAGGCGTGTTGTTCCTCACCAAGTCCGGCGCTCCGCTGCCGACGGACGCGACCAGGAGGACGCACGATGCGCTCGGCTACACGCCTGTCAGCGAGATCGTGCTGGCGCCCGGCAAGCTCGCGTCGTTCCGGATCGTCGCCAGCCTGGTCGGGTCCGGCGCCGGCTGCCCGACCGCTTACGGCCTGCAGGCGATCGCCCCAGACGACACGGCGACGATGCGGACCACGATCAACGGCGGACTGTTCGAGTGCAAGTCGGTAACGGTCTCTCCGTTGGCGCTCGGCAACGGCATCCCGCCCGGCACCTGATCAGCCGGCCGGTCGGCCCGAGGACCGACCGGCCCCGAGAGCAAGGGCGCGGCAGCGCTTTGGCGCTACAGCGCCTGGAAGGTGGACAACGAGCCATCGGAGCGCTCCGCGACGCGGCCGTCCTGGACCAGGAGGTCGAGGTGCCCGAGGACCTCGGAGAGTGTCAGGAAGGTCTGCGTGAGGGCTGCGTTGCCCCACATCTGCAGCGCCAGCTCGTAGGCGCTGAGCGGCCCGCCGGCGAGCATCTTCACGATCTTGCGCGCGCGCCGGTCGTGCAGCCGCAGTCGCTCCTCGATCAACGCGACGTGGTCGAGGATCGGCTCGCCGTGACCGCTCAGCACGAGCTCAGCGCCGAGCTCAGCGGTGGCCCGCAGCGAGGCGATGTAGCGCGGCAGCGACGGAACGCGGCCGCGATCCGGATCGCCCACCGGCGCGCGGGCGATCAGCGGATTGGAGGAGATGCTCGCCAACAGGTGGTCGCCCGCCAACAGGATGCGACGCTGCGGGTCCCAGAAGACCAGGTCCGACGGGCTGTGCCCCGGCCGGTGGCGTACCTCGAATGTGCGGTCGCGGAGCTCCAGACGGTCGCCGTCATAAAGCTCCTGCGTGACTGCGGCGGCCGAGCCGTAGAGACGGAACGCAGCGCCCACAACGCCCAGGACGACCGCCAGCTCGCCCGGTACACCGTGGCGCACCATCAGCTCCTGGAGCCAAGCGTCGTCCGCGGCGGCGCTGGTAGGGTAACCCGCCAGCCACGGCGCCAGCGGCCCGAACGCCGCGACCTGCGCGCCGGAGCGCTCGACGATTATCTCCAGCAGCCCGATGTGGTCCACGTGCTCGTGGGTGAGGACGATCAGCTCGAGGTCCTCGAGCTCGTGTCCGCGGCCACGCAGTGCCCGCTCCAGCGCATCGAGCGCGGTGCCCGAGTTCGGGCCGGTGTCCACGAGCGTGAGCGGTCGGTCCTCGATCAGGTAGCAGTTGACCGGGCCGACCGCGAACGGCGTCGGGATCGTGAGGCAGTGGATCCCAGCGCTGGCCGCCGGCGGCGGTGCCTCCTCGGGTGAAGGCAAAGGCTCGCCGCCGCTCACGCGCGGATCAACTCGAGGACCTCGTCGCGGCGTCGCTCCATCTCCTCTACAGAGGTCATCGACTCCAGGCATAACCGCAGCAGTGGCTCGGTGTTGGAGAGCCGGACATTGAAGTGCCAGTCGTCGTAGTCGACCGAGATGCCATCGAGCTCGAGCTGACGCGCGTCCGCGTAGCGGCCTGCAATCTCGGCCATCTTTGCGGCCGGATCGCTGACCTCGGTGTTGATCTCGCCCGAGATGAAGTATCGGGAGCGGAAGGCCTCGAGCAGATCCGAGAGCCTCGCGCCGGTGCGCGAGAGCAACTCGAGGATCAGCAGCGCCGGGATCGTGCCCGAGTCCGCGCAGTAGAAGTCGCGGAAGTAGTAGTGGCCTGAGACCTCACCACCAAACACGCCACCCTCGTCGCGCATGCGGGTCTTGAAGAACGCGTGGCCGACGCGGTTCATCAAAGCGGTGCCGCCGGCCTTTGCGACCGTGTCGGGCACCGCGCGGCTGGCGCGCACGTCGTAGAGGATCGAGGCGCCCGGATACTTGCGCAGCATCGTGTCGGCCAACAGCGCCGTGAGGAAGTCGCCGTCCACGAACGTGCCCTCGTCATCGATGAAGAAGCAGCGGTCCGCGTCGCCGTCCCACGCGATTCCGAGGTCGGCGCCCAGACGCACACCTCGCTGATGATGAACTCGCGGTTCTCGGGAAGCAACGGGTTCGGCTCGTGGTCGGGGAAGCTCCCGTCCGGAGTCCAGTAGGCCTTCTCGAGCTGCAGACCGAGCTTGTCGAGCAGCGGGCCGACCATCGGACCGGCCATGCCGTTGCCGCCGTCGACGACAACGCGCAACGGCTTGATCGCGTCGGCGTCGATGAACTGCAGCGCGGCGGCGTGGAACTCGTTGTAGATCTCTACATGCTCGCGCGTCCCGGCGCCGGTGGGCTCGCCCAAACCGGCGAGAATCGTTGCCTTGACGTCGCCGATCCCGGCGTCGCCGGACAGGGCGACCGCGCCGCGCTTGACCAGCTTGGCGCCCGTGTAGGCCTTCGGGTTATGCGACGCGGTGCACATCAGCCCGCCGTCGAGCTCGCGCGAACCGACCAGGTAGTAGAGCATCTCGGTGCCGACCAAGCCGGCGTCGACGACGGTCGCGTCCTCCTGGAGCATGCCCTCCGCGTAGGCCGCCGCCATCTCGGGCGCGGTCAGGCGCATGTCGCGCCCGAGGCCGAGTTTCAGCTCCGAGGTCGGCTTGCCCTCGAGCTTGGCGATCACCCGCGCAAACGCACGCCCGATCTGCAGCGCGAGGCCGGTGTCGAGCTCGGTGCCGTAAAGGCCACGGATGTCGTAGGCCTTGAAGATGCTCTCGTTGATCATGTCCATTTCGAGCGGGATCCTACCCTCACCTACCCTCCGCCCTTAGACTTGCATGTATGTCCGGTCACTCGAAATGGCACTCGATCAAGCACAAGAAGGCCGTCGTCGACGCGCGCCGCGGCCAGCACTTCACCAAGCTCGCTCGCGCGATCACGGTCACGGCGCGCGAGGGAGGCGGCGACCCGGACGGCAACCCGGCGCTGGCGCTCGCGATCCAGAAGGCGCGCGACGCCTCGATGCCGAAAGACAACATCGAGCGGGCGATCCAGAAGGGAACCGGCGATGGGGTCGACGCCGAGCAGTTCGAGACGGTGCTCTACGAAGCCTATGGCCCCGGGGGCGTCGCGCTGCTGATCGAGGCCCTCACCGACAACCGTAACCGCACCGGCGCTGACGTCCGGCACCTGCTCTCCAAGCATGGCGGCAGCCTCGGCAACCCCGGATCGGTCGCCTACCTGTTCGAGAAGCGCGGCGTGATCGTCGTCGATGCCGCGCGCTACGCGGAGGACGAGCTGATCGGAGCGATCGATGCCGGCGCGCTGGACATCGCCCTCGACGAGGACGTGTTCGAGATCATCACCGAGCCGAGCGACCTCGCGAAGGTCCGCAGCGGGCTCGAGCAGTCCGGCGTGGAGCTCGACAGCGCCGACGTCGAACAGCGTCCCACCACCCGCGTGACCCTGCAGGAGGAGGACGCCGGCAGGCTGATGCGGCTGATCGACGCGCTCGAGGATTCCGACGACGTGGGATCGGTTCACGCCAACTTCGAAGTCAACGCAGATGTACTGGAGCGGATCGCCGGTTAACCGGGACGCCGCGCGGCAGGCGGAGCCGTCCCGGACAGCGCTGTGGGTGCGCGGGGCGTCCTTACGAGCCCCGCGCGGCGTGATCGCTCTCAGCCCGCTACCCTCTCGCCCTCGATGATCAGGAAAGCGCTTGGAACCATTGCCGCGCTCGCCATTGGGGCGGGCGTCGCGGCCTGCGGCAGCTCCACGGCACCCGGCGTGCAGCTGGCGCCGTCCGGCGGTCCCACCACCCAGGCCTACACGCCGACGACCGCGGCCACGACCCCGACCACCACTTCAACCGCGACCACCACCACGCCGACGCCGACCTCCGGACCACTCTCTAAAGAGCCCTCCGTGCAGGCGCCGAGCGCGCCGCCGCCGACTCAGCTTGTGGTCAAGGACCTCATCACGGGTACCGGCGCGGAGGTCACGAAGGGGAGCGAGGTGACGGTCAACTACGTGGGCGTTATCTACAAGACCGGCAAGGTGTTCCAAGCGACCTGGACTACTCACCAGACCTTCGGACCGTTCGCGGTCGGCGAGGGGGCCGTGATCAAAGGCTGGGACGAGGGACTGATCGGCATGCGCGTCGGCGGCCGCCGTGAGCTGATCATTCCCGCAAGCCTGGCCTACGGAAAGGCCGGCAGTCCGCCCCTGATTCCCGCCAATGCGGCCTTGATCTTCGTCGTCGATCTGCTTGCCGTGCACTGAGGAGCGCTCCGCGCCCACCGTGTTCGCCGTTGTCGCTTCACCCCACGTCTCCGCAGTCCGCTAGCGATGCTCTCGATCCTGATGCCCGTCTACAACGAGCGGGAACGTGTTGCGAAGGCGATCGCCGAGGTGCTGGCGACCGAGCTTCCCGCCGATTTCGAGCTGATCGTCGTGGATGACGGATCAACCGACGGTACCAGCGAGATCCTCAGATCCGCTGGCTGGGATGCTCGCGTCCGGCTGTTCGAGCACCCGCACAACGAGGGCAAGGGCGCTGCGATCCAGACCGCGCTGCAACACGCGCAGGGGGAGTTCTCAGCGATCTTCGATGCCGACCTCGAGTACGACCCGGCAGATCTGGGAAGGTTGATGCCGGCGCTGCTCGACGGCCGCGCGAACGCCTGCTTCGGCGTGCGTGCGTTCGACGGCTACACGAGCCATTCGTTCTGGTTCGTGATTGGCAACAAGGGCGTGACGCTCGCCTGCAACGTCCTGTTCAACGTATACCTGCACGACATCATGACCTGCCACAAGATGATCAGGACAGATCTGTTCCGCAACCTGTCGCTGCGCTCGCCCGGGTTTGCGATCGAACCCGAGATCACCGCTCGCCTGGTCCAAAAGGGCGAGCGGATCTTCGAGGTGCCGGTGCACTACCGCGCGCGCTCCAACGAGGAGGGCAAGAAGCTGACCGCGCGCGACGGTGTCCGCGTGATCAACACTCTGCTGCGCTGCCGCTTCTCGGCGGCCTGAGGCAGGCCCGATGGACGCTCGAACCGTCCAGCGCGCACCGGCCGGAGCGCCGGAGGCCGGCGGCCGTGTCCCCGCCCGACGCGAGCAGCACCGCCTGCGCGACCGCCTCAACAAGTCGCCGCTGCTGCTCTGGTGGGGAGTCTCACTCCTGGCCGCCGTGCTGACCGCGATCGTCTGGCCGACCGTCCCGAGCTACGACCCGTTCTCGTGGGTCGTCTGGGGACGCGAGCTGACCGATCCGCATCTGAGCTTCTACGTCGGCAACGGGCCCTCCTGGAAGCCGCTGCCGATGGTGTTCACCTCGATCTATGGAGCGTTCGGCGCAGCCGCCCCGACGCTCTGGGTGATCACCGCTCGCACCGGCGGGATCGCCGGGTTGATCGGCGCCTACCGGCTGGCGGCAGTGCTCTGCAACCGCGCCGGACTGGCCCGTTTCGCGTGGGTGGCGGGACTGTTCGCCGCGCTCGGAATCGTGCTCACGCAGGACTGGGCCTACTACTTCTTCCGGGGAACCTCCGAAACGCTCCTGATCGGCGTGATGCTGTGGGCGCTCGACCGCCTGATCGCAGGCCACCACTGGCAGGCGTACATGCTGGGCGCCGCCGAGGGCCTGATGCGACCCGAGGTGTGGCCGTTTCTGCTGCTGTACGGCGCATGGCTGTTCTACAAGCAGCCGGGGATGCGCGTGTGGGTCGTGCTCGGACTGGTCGTGCAGCCGGTCGGATGGTTCCTGCCGCCCTGGATCAGCACGGGCGCGCCGTTCATGGCGGCCACCCATGCCTCGCTGTACAACGGACATCTCGGCGCCGACTGGCTCTCGACTGTGCTGGGGCGCGGCGAGGGCCTGCAGTCGCTGCCGTCAGCGGGCTTCGCGGTGCTCGCCGTCGGGCTCGCACTGTGGCGCGGGCGCGACCGGATCGTGCTGGCGATGGCCGCCTTTGTGATCGCCTGGTGGTTGGTGGTCGTCGTCGAGACCTGGGACGGATATCCTGGTCTCGAGCGCTTCTACCTGCCCGCCGCGGCGGTCACCTGCGTGCTTTCCGGCCTGGGGCTGGTGAGATCCGCGGCGGTGGCCGGAGAGCTGCTGACAGGCAGCTGGGCACGGTTGCGCGGCGGCACGCCGCACGCAGCCGACCGGCAGCGCCCGGACGCCCATGGCGCCGGCGTGAGTGCACGCACCGCGGTCACGGTCAGCATCGGGGTCGTGCTGCTCGTCGGCTCCTTGCACTACATGAGCGGGCGGATCTCGCTGGCGCGCGCGCAGGAGCCGCTCGCGGCGATCGCGGTCACGCGCTTCGATCAGCTCGGGCAAGCGGTCAGCGCGGCGGGCGGGCGCGACGCTGTGCTCCCGTGCAAATCGAGCCTGGTGACGATCAACCACTCGATGCAGCCGATGCTCGCCTGGCAGTTGCACACAACGCTCGAACGCGTCAAGTCGGTTCTCCCCGCGCCCGGAGTTGCGTTCGTCGGTCCGCCCGGCCCGGTCGACGGCGGTGTACCACCGATTCGTGAGGCGTTCAGGGTTCACAAGCTGATCAAGGTCGCGGGCGCCTGGAAGGTCTTCCAGGTCTACTTGCCGGGGCCGACGCCGCGCTGCGTCGGTCGCTGAGAGCGCCGGCAGGCGTCCGGGCCAGCGCGGAGAATGTTTCTCAGATGATCGTCGTCGGTATCGATCCCGGACTGGCCAGCACCGGATACGGAGTCGTGCAGAGCCACAACTCGCGGCTCGACATGGTCGACGCCGGAGTGATCGAGACCCGCGCAGGCGATGCGCTCGAGCGACGCCTGGCTGAGATCCACGCGCGGGTGGGGGAGCTGATGGATGCTCACAACGCAGTTGCGCTCGCGATCGAAGACCTGTTCTTCGGCGCCAACGTGCGCACCGCGTTCGCTGTCGGACAGGCCCGCGGAGTGGTCTTGCTGGCGGCCGGGCAGCACGGGCTGCCGTCTCGCTCCTACACGCCGCAGCAGGTCAAAGCCGCGGTTTGCGGACACGGACACGCCGGCAAGGACCAGGTCGCCCGGATGGTCGCGAGGCTGCTCAGGATGGACGTAGCGCCGTCACCGGATCACGCCACCGACGCGCTGGCGGTGGCGGTCTGCGACCTCAACCGCGCGCCGCTGGCCCGCGCCGTCGAGGCGGCCAAAGCGTGATCGCGCTGCTGTCCGGAACGGTTGCAGTGCGCCGCAGCGATCACGTGGTGCTCGATTGCGGCGGCGTCGGCTACCGCTTGGCCGTGTCCGCCGAGACGCTCCGACAGGTTCCGGCGCTCGGCCATAGCGCGGTCCTGCACACGCACCTGGTGGTTCGCGAGGACGCGCTCTCGCTGTACGGCTTTGCCACCGAGGAGGAGCGCGATCTGTTTCTGATGCTGCTGGGCGTACAGTCGGTCGGTCCGAAGCTGGCGCTCGAGGTGCTGTCGGGCGGCTCCCCACGCGAGCTGGTGGCCGCGCTCGCCGCCGGCGAAAGCGCACGCTTCCAGGCGGTCCGCGGCATCGGCAAGCGGACGGCGGAGCGGATCATCGTCGAGCTGCGCGAGAAGGTCACGGTGGCAGAGAACTCAGCGGTCGGGGCGATCGCAGTCCGCCGCGGGGACGATCCGCAGACGATCGCGCGCGAGGGCCTGATCGGCCTCGGATACAGCGCCCAGGAGGTAGACCGGCTGCTGGACGGCGCCAGCGGTGAGCGGCCCGAGGAGCTGATCGCCGCCGCGCTGAGGTCGGCACGAGGGTGAGCGTACAGCGCGATGTGCAGCGGGCGTGCGACGATCAGAATCGGCCGAGCGATGTGCATCGGAGCGCCGTGATGAGTGACGCCGAGAGCCGCGTGCAGACGCCCCTTGCACTGCCAGAAGATGACCTCGACCGCTCGCTGCGCCCGCGCCGACTGGAGGACTTCATCGGCCAGGAGGCGCTCAAGGACCAGCTAGCCGTCTCGATCCAAGCGGCGGCGAGCCGCGGCGAGGCGCTCGACCACGTGCTGCTGGCAGGCCCGCCGGGACTGGGGAAGACCTCGCTTGCGCAGATCGTGGCCGCTGAGCTGGAGGTACCGTTCATCCAGACGGCAGGCCCAGCGCTCGAGCGCAAGGGCGACGTCGCCGCCTTCCTGACCGCTCTCGAGCCGCGCTCGGTGTTCTTCGTCGACGAGATCCACCGGTTGCCACGGGCACTCGAGGAGACGTTCTACCCGGCGATGGAGGACCGCTGCCTGCCGATCACGGTCGGGCAGGGCGCCGGGGCGCGCGTGGTCACGATCGACCTGCCTCAGTTCACACTGATCGGCGCCACCACGCGTACAGGACTGCTCACGACGCCGCTGCGCGACCGCTTCGGGATCCAGCACCGGCTCGAGCATTACGATCCAAGGGAGCTGGCGCGGATCGTGCGCCGCTCCGCGCGGCTGCTCGGCGTCACGATCGAGGACGACGGCGCGGTCGCGATCGCACAGCGCAGCCGCGGCACGCCGCGCGTGGCCAACCGCCTGCTCAAGCGCGTGCGCGACTACGCTGAGGTGCGTGGCACTGGGATCGTGACCGCCGAGGCCGCCTCGGCGGCGCTCGACCTGCTGGAGGTCGACCACGAGGGCCTGGACCGCCTCGACCGCGAGATCCTCCGCGCGATCTGCGAGCGGTTCCTCGGAGGCCCGGTCGGCCTCTCGACGCTGGCGGCATCGGTCGGCGAGGAGCAGGACACGATCGAGGACGTCTACGAGCCCTACCTGCTGCAGCGCGGCCTACTCGAGCGCACGCCCCGCGGACGCGCCGCAACACGGCGCGCCTACCTGCACCTTGGCCTCGAGCCACCCGGACCGCTGTCGCTGCTCTAGGGGTGCTCTGAGCTTGGCTCTGGCGAACCACTATCCTCAGATTTCGATGTCACACGAGCGTTACTTCATCTGCCCGCACTGCGGCAACCGGTCGATGGGGACCGATCGCAACGCCGGCTTTCGGCGCGTCGCACGCGGTTGCGAGAAGTGCGGCTTCGCATACCTGTTCGAGTTGCTGGACGACTACTACCCGGCGCCGAACGCCGCCTTCTTCGCCTGCGACCGGGAGGGGCGCATCGTCGACTGCGGCCGCGGGTCGTTCGAGCTGACCGGCCTCAAGACCGAGGCGGCAATCGGCAGGCCGGTGGCGCAGGCGCTCCAGCTCGAGTTCGAGGATGGGGTCGACCATGTCGCGACCGCGCTCGAATGGGAAGTCCGTGTGGCCGGCAAGCCGGTCGCAGTCAACGCCGGGCTCGAGCGCGCGGGCGCCGTCGCCGACATCTTCCCTGCCTACGACGATGACGAGGGCGGGCTGCTCGTGGTGCTCACGCCGACCAACCACCACTAGTGGCCGTCCGGACAAGCGGCACGCCTTACCGGCGCACCCCGTCTAGCATCCAGCCAAGCCGATGACCGATCGTCAGCGCCACGGACTCGTACTGCTGCTCGTCGCCGGGCTGATCGCTGCCTCAGCGGTGGTGATCACGCAGTTCAAGACACGCCTCGGGCTAGACCTGCAGGGC
Source organism: Solirubrobacteraceae bacterium (assembly GCA_052147535.1). GTDB lineage: Bacteria > Actinomycetota > Thermoleophilia > Solirubrobacterales > Solirubrobacteraceae > Palsa-465. The sequence goes on from JBKQKK010000077.1 coordinate 29,933, forward strand.
GGCGTCGAGCTCGTCTACAGAGGCGAGCCCTCGGCGCAGTCCAACGTGACGCAGGCAGCGTTGTCCCGGGCAGTGACGGTGATGCAGAACCGCGTCAACCAGCTCGGTGTCGCCGAGCCGCTGATCCAGACCTCCGGCGGCAATGAGATCACCGTCCAGCTTCCGAACGTCAAGAACACGTTGCTGGCGGAGAAGGAGGTCGGTACCACCGCCCAGCTCGAGTTCTACGACTGGGAGGGGAGCGCGCTCACGCCCAACGGTGAGACGGTCGCCAGCCAGCTCCTGTCCGGCGACCCAACCGCCGAGCTCATCAGCGAGGGCGGAAGCTACCCGCCGGGCAGCGCCAACGCCGGTGGACTACCGCTCTACGAGGCGGTCCAGCTGGCCGCCAAGCAGCCCCTCCAGATCAGCAAGCACGACGCCCGGCGCGGCGATGAGTACTACCTGTTCGGGGCGCCTGGCAGCGCGGCCTGCGCCGCTGCCGCCAAAGACGTGGGCAAGGCGCCGGTACCCGGCGAGCACTGCCTGCTGAGCACTCCCGTTGACGTCCCAGTCACCACGCCCTACAGCGCCGCCCTACAGCAGCTGAAACCGCTGCCGGCTGGCGTGAGCCTGTCCGACGGCCACGTGCTGGTCGTCAAGGAGGGCACCGTCGTCGTGCAGGCCGTCCCGGCGAACTTCGCCAGCTGGCCCCAGTTCGGCTCCCCAGACACGAAGTACTTCGTCCTCAAAGACAACGTGGCGCTGCTCGGCAGCGAGATCACCAACCCCGAGCAGAGCACCGATTCAACAGGCTTGCCCGACGTCTCCTTCGGCTTCACCTCGACCGGCGCCACGGCGTTCCACAACGTCACCGCGCGACTCGCGAACCGTGGCTCGACCGACAGCATCGGCGGGCAGACGCTCAACCAGCACTTCGCGGTCGCGCTCGACAACCAGCTGGTGACGGTGCCGTCGATCGACTACCGCGTCTATCCCGACGGGATCACGGGTGGCTCTGGCGCTGAGATCACCGGCAGCTTCACGATCAGCTCCGCGCAGCAACTCGCCAACGAGCTGCGACTCGGGGCGCTGCCGATCAGGCTGGACCTGATCTCCGAGGAGACCGTCTCGGCGACGCTTGGCAAGCAGGCGCTCAACCAGGGTCTGCTCGCCGGTCTCGTCGGGCTCGCCGTGGTGGCGCTGTTCCTGCTCGTCTTCTATCGCGTGCTCGGCCTTATCGCGATCGCCGGACTGGCGGTCTACGGGATCTACTTCTACGCACTGATCAAGCTGATCCCGATCACGATGACGCTCGCCGGGATCGCGGGCCTGATCTTGACGATCGGCGTCGCCGCGGACGCCAACATCGTGATCTTCGAACGCGTCAAAGAGGAGATACGTGCCGGACGTTCGATCCGCCAGGGGATCGTGACCGGCTATCGCAAGGGCCTGACCGCGATCATCGACGCGAACGTGGTCACGATCATGACCGCGTTTATCCTGTTCGTGCTCGCCACCGCCGACGTCAAGGGGTTCGCGTTCACGCTCGGCATCGGCACGTTCGTGTCGCTGTTCACGGCCGTGCTGGCGACGCAGGCGATCCTGATGACGATGGGCGGCTCGCGCATGATCTCGCGGCCCTCGGCGCTCGGCGCCGGCAGCCGCAAGCACGTCTGGCGCTTCGATTTCATGGGCGCCTCCCGCTACTTCTTCTCGATGTCCGGGATCATCCTGCTGGTCGGAGCGCTCGCGATCGGCGGCCGCGGGCTGAATCTCGGCATCGACTTCACCTCGGGCACGCGCATATCCGTCGGCCTGCAGCACCCGGCGACGGTCGCGCAGGTCAAAGCCGTGGCGGCGACCGTCGGCGCCGGCGACGCAACTGTGCAGCGGATCACCGGCAACAAGACGCTGGGCGCCAACGGCTACCAGATCTCCTCCAAGTACTTGGATCGCGCTCAATACGACAAGGTCGAGAACGAGCTGCAGAGCAAGTACGGGATCACCGGCGCGGCCACGAGCCCCAACTTCGACCTGACTTCCGTCGGACCGACGTTCGGCAGCCAAGTCGCGCACAGCGCCGTAATCGCGATCATCGCCTCGCTCGTTGTGATCTCGATCTACATCGCGCTCAGGTTCGACTGGAAGTTCGCGGTCCCGACGCTGATCGCGCTGATGCACGACCTGCTGATCACCAGCGGCGTGTACGCGCTGACGGGAAGGGTGGTGAGCACCGACACCGTCGCGGCGCTGCTCACGATCTTGGGCTACTCGCTCTACGACACGATCATCGTGTTCGACCGCGTGCGCGAGAACGTCCCGCGCATGCCACGCGCCGCCTTTTCGCAGATCGTCAACCGCTCGATGTCAGAGGTGCTGACCCGGTCGCTTGCAACTACCTCGTGCACGCTGCTGCCGGTCATCGCGCTGCTGCTGTTCGGCGGCTCGACGCTCAAGGATTTCGCGTTCGCGCTGCTGATCGGGGTGGCGTCGGGTGCATATTCCTCGATCTTCATCGCCTCGCCGGTACTCACCCACTGGAAGGAGCGCGAGCCGCACTACCGCTCTCGCAGGGCGCACATCATCAACGACCTCGGGGCGGTGCCCGCATACGCCGACAGCACCGGCGACATCGACCCGATCGCGACGGGGCCGCGGCGCACCGGACGCGTCACCACCCCCCAGGCCGAGACGGTTTCGGCCGCTGAGTTCGAGCAGATGAAGCGCGAGCTCGGAATCGACGAGGAACCGCTCACCCACCACACCTCGGGCCTTAGCCAGCGGCTCGCGCACACAACGGCCGAGGACGCCGGACCGTCGAGCGCTCGCAGGCGGGCGGCAGGCAGCGGCGGGAGCGCCGGCAGGGGCGCTTCAAGCAAGCCCGCCGGGGACGCAACCGGCACCGCATCCTCGCGCGGGACCGGCGCGACACCATCGTCACGCGGGCCCGGAGCCGCCAAGCCACCGCCGCGTGGCAGCGGCGTCCCGGCTGCTCGCGCTCCCGGCGACGCGCAGGCGCAGCCTGCGCGTGGCGCCGGCGACAGCCAGCCGCCGGCGGCGGCTGGGGACGCTGAGCAGTCCCGGCCCGAGATCACGCCCGCGCCCGACATCGCCGAGAACGAGGGAATGGTGCCCCGCCCCCCGTCACAGCGTCCGAAATCCAAGCCACGCAACCGCCGCCACGGGAGACGCTGAGATGGGAATGCTCGCCTGGGTGATGATGGGACTCGCGATCTGGCACTTCACGATCTGGCTGCCGGATCGTGAATGGGGCGGGATCGTCGGCGCGTTCGTCGGCGCGCTGATCGGTGCGGCGTTGTTCGGCCTGATCGTTAGCGGCTTCTCAATTCCGGGCCGCCACGACACAACCATCCTGACGTCGCTCGAGGCCATCCCGGGCGCGCTGATCGGGATCGGGGTCGTCTATATGGTCGGCGTGCGCAACGAACGCCTCGGCGAGTCGGGAAGCGTCGGCCTGACCTGAGCGTGGGGGAGGTATGTGTTCACCGTGAGCACATACCTGCCGCGTGCGAGCGAGCTTCGTCGCATGGACCCGGGCCAGCTCAAGCGCGTAGACTCGCGCGCGATGGGCCTCGTTGATCTCGCGTTCGGTCCGATTCGCTCAGTCCTCGGCAACGCCGAGCATGAAGCCGAGCACGAGCTCGAGCATGCGCTCCCGGTCGGTGAAATCGAGGGGATTCAGGAACAGATCCTCGACGGCATGAACGCCTTGCGCCACGCGACCGAGTCGATCGCGGCCCACATCGAGGCCGTCGACGCGCTCGCGGCGGCAGTGCCACCGATGACCGCGGCGGTGACCGCGCTGACAGAGCGCCTTGGCGAGCTGATGGAAGTGCTGGCGCCGATCGCAGTGGTCGAGCACGACATCGACACGGCAGAGCGAGACATCGTGCGCGCGACGCACTTCTTCAGGCGTCGCCCGCGGGCGACCGAAGAGCCGCCCCCAGACTGAGTAGGGTTGATCCGTCCCCGCCTCTCGGGTGGATCCGTCCTCGCCTCTAGGGTGGATCCGTCCCCGCCTGTGCTTACTCTGGCGGGATGTCCGAACTGGTCCTGATCGAGCCGCTCGCCGAGACCGCGGCGCAGCCGCTGCTCGAGCGCGCGGCGCCGCCCGCAACGACGCCGCCGAAATCGCTTCCTGCTCGCGCCAAGCTCACGCCTCGGCTCGAGGTGCCGGCCTACGATCTGGAGTGCGCACTCGCGTTGCAGCGCGAGCTCGGCATCGGCCATGTGCTCGCGCAGGTGCTGGTGCGCCGGGGACACCGCGACATCGACGACGTCCGGCAGCTGCTCGGAGCGAGCGTCGTTCACGACCCGCTCGCGTTCGCCGGGATCGGCGCCGCACTCGACACGATCAGGGCACACATCGATGCGGGTCATCGGATCACCGTTCACGGCGACTACGACGTGGACGGCGTCTGCGCGACTGCGATCATGGTACGCGCGCTGCGCGCCTTGGGCGCCGAGGCGAGCTGGTTCTTACCGAGCCGCATTGACGACGGCTACGGCTTGTCGGCGACGACCGTGGCGCGGTTGGCGGCGCGCGGGACGCGCCTGCTGATCACCGTCGACTGTGGCATCACCGCCGTCGAGGAGGTGGCCACCGCTCGCCTGGCCGGCCTGGACGTGCTGGTGACCGATCATCACACGCCGCGCGCCGACGGGCTGTTGCCAGACTGTCCGATCGTGCATCCGACCGTGTGCGGCTATCCGTGCCCCGACCTGTGCGGCTCCGGCGTCGCCCACAAGCTCGCGGAGGCGCTGGGCGCATCGAGCGCAGCCGCTGACCTCGAGCTCGTGGCGCTTGCGACCGTTGCCGACCTGGTGCCGCTGCGCGGCGAGAACCGCCGACTCGTGCGTGAGGGACTCGCGCAGCTCGCCGGCACGGCGAAGGTCGGACTCCGAGCGCTGATGGAGGTCTCCGGCACCGATCCGAGCGCGCTCAACGCGCAGGCGCTCGGCTTCAGGCTGGCTCCCCGGATCAACGCCGCCGGCCGGCTGGCTCGCCCTGACGCTGGACTGGAGCTGTTGCTCACGCAGGACGCGGGGCGCGCAGGGGAGATCGCCGCCGAGCTCGACAGTGTCAACATGCAACGCCGCGCGGTCGAGGAGCGGATCGGATTTGCCGCCGATGCGCTCGTGCGCCAGATGGGTGAGCGCAGCGCCTATCTACTGGCGGCCGAGGGCTGGCATCCGGGGGTGATCGGGATCGTCGCCTCGCGCGTCGTGGAGCGCTACCACCGTCCGGCGATCCTGATCGCCCTCGACGGCGAGCGTCCTGCGCAGGGTTCAGGTCGCAGCATCTCCGGCTTCGACTTGCTCGCCGCGCTGGATGACTGCGCGGAGCATCTGCTGCGCTACGGCGGACACCGTGCGGCGGCCGGCCTGAGCGTTGAGCCGGGGCGCATCGTCGACCTGCGCAATGCGTTCGAAGCACACGCAGAGCAAGTGCTCAGCGCCGATCTCCTGGAGCCGGTGGAGCGCGTCGACGCGATCGTGTCAGGACCGCAGCTGGGTCTGACGCTGACCGAGGAGCTGGAGCGGCTGGAGCCATGTGGCATGGGCAACCCGTCGGTCACGCTGCTGGTTCCTGGCGCGCGCTTCGATCAAGTCCGTCCGATCGGCGAAGGCGAGCGGCACGCCCGTTTCTGCGTAAGCTCGGGTGGGGCGCGTGCCAGCGCGATCGCGTTCGGCTGCGACGGCCGCCTCGCGGGTGGCGACGGTCAACCTCTGGATGCCACCTTCCGGCTCGAGCGCAACGTCTGGCGTGGCACCACCGAACCGCGTCTCGTGTTGCGGCATGCGCGGCGCTGCGCGCCTGGTCCAATTGAGCTCCTCGGCGAGCCAGCCGATTACCTGCAGGCGGTCCTGGACGAAATCGATGCGCCGCTGCAAGCGATCGAGCTGGGGACCGTGGGCGCGGTTCGCAGTCTGCTCGACCGCCGCGGCGAGGGTCCGCTGGCCGTGCTCTCAGATGCCGGCGCCACCGGCTTCGAGGTGCTCGCCGTGTGTGCGAACGCTCCGCGGCGCCTCGCCGGCCTGCGTGACCGCGCGGGAGGCTTCTCACTGATAAGTCACGAAGCGCTCGTGCGCGCGCCCCAGATCGCCGAGTCATACCGCCATTTGGTCGTCATCGACCCACCCGCCGGCGCGCGTGCCGACGCGGTCATTCGTGCCGGTGCTGGATACACCCACTTGGCATGGGGCGCACCTGAGCTACGCTTTGCGGAGCAGATGCACGAGCTGGAGTACGGACTCCGTGCTTCGCTCGTAACTCTCTACCGAAGCTTGAGGCTTCAACAGAGGGTCGCCGGTGAGGAGCTCGAGCACCTGCTTCGCGGTGAAGGTTCGCACCAACGGTCGGCAAGGCTGGCCGGCCGCCTGATGCGGATTCTCGCGGAGCTGGAGCTCGTCAGCCTCGACCGGAGTCTGCCGGCACTGGCCATCGCGAGCGCGCAGCAGACCGAGCTCGAGCGCTCGGCGGCCTACCTGGCGTACGCACAGCAACACGAGGACGGACAGCAATTTCTACACCGAGCAAGACCCCGCCGCCGGACCTGAGCACGTCCAATGGGCGCGCGCCGGACGCGCCCGTCGACGGCGACGTGGCGAACGCGGTCCCCTCGCGTGATGCACCGAAGGCGGTCGCTGCGAGCGAGGGAGCGAAGACGGTCGCTCCCAGCGAGGGAGCGAAGACGGTCGCTCCCAGCGAGGGAGCGAAGACGGTCGCTCCCAGCGAGGGAGCGAAGACGGTCGCTCCCAGCGAGGGAGCGAAGAGCGTTGCTTCCAGCCGTCCCTCGGTTGACCGCATCAGGCGCCGGCGTGAGCGTATCGTGGTCAAGCGCGTCGAGCTGACGGCCGATGAGCGGGAGATGCTGGCGGACCTGTTCGCGATCGTCGAGGAGCACGCCGGACAGGCCGCGCTCACGGTCGACCGCACGCGCGTCGAGGAGGCGTTCGTCTACGCGTGCCTGCACCACGCCGACCAGCGCAGGCTTTCGGGCGAGGAGTTCATCGTGCACCCCGTCAGCGTCGCGAAGATCTGCGCCGGCATGCGGCTCGACACGGAGACGCTCTGCGCGGCGCTGCTGCACGACACGGTCGAGGACACCACCGCGTCGCTCGAGGAGGTCGCCGCTGAGTTCGGCGAGGAAGTCGCGGGTCTGGTCGACGGCGTCACGAAGCTGACCGGCTTGACCTTCCAGTCGCGCGATGAGGCCCAGGCGGAGAACTACCGCAAGATGATGGTCGCGATGGCCTCCGATATCCGGGTCATTCTGATCAAGCTGGCCGACCGTCTGCACAACATGCGCACGATCGGCTCGATGCCGAAGCACAAGCAGATCGAGAAAGCGCGCGAGACGCTCGACATCTACGCGCCGATCGCACACCGGCTCGGCATCCATGCGATCAAGTGGGAGCTAGAGGACCTCGCCTTCCAGACGTTGCATCCGCGCAAGTACAACGAGATCAAGGGGCTCGTCGCGCAGCAGCGCGCCGAGCGCGAGCGGTACGTAGCCGAAGCCGGCGAGTACCTCGGCCAGGAGCTGGCTGACCTCGGCATCGAGGCTGAGATCTCGGGGAGGGCCAAGCACTTCTACTCGATCTACTCGAAGATGAGCAAGAAGGGCCGGGAGTTCAACGAGATCTACGACCTCACGGCGATGCGCGTGATCGTCGAATCGGTCAAGGACTGCTACGCAGCGGTCGGCGCGATCCATTCGCTCTGGAAGCCGCTGCCAGGGCGCTTCAAGGACTTCATCGCGATGCCGAAGTTCAACATGTACTCGTCCCTGCACACGACCGTGATCGGCCCGGAAGGGCGGCCGTTGGAGATCCAGATCCGCACGCGCGAGATGCACGATCTCGCCGAGTACGGAATCGCCGCGCATTGGATGTACAAGGAGGATCCGGGCGCCAAGAGCGCGAGCGACGGCAGGCGGCTGCGGGATCCCGACGGCAAGCTGAAATGGGTGCGCTCGCTGGTCGATTGGCAGAAGGACATGTCGGACCCGCGGGAGTTCGTGGAGACGCTGAAAGTCGACCTGTTCGAGGACGAGGTGTTCGTGTTCACACCGAAGGGCGAGGTCAAGTCGCTCGCCTCGGGTGCCACGCCGCTGGACTTCGCCTACGAGATTCACACCGACGTCGGTCATCGCTGCGTCGGGGCTAAGGTCAACGGCAAGATCGTCCCGCTGTCCTACCAGCTGCGCTCCGGCGACATCGTCGAGGTGCTGACCTCCAAGCGCGGTCGTGGCCCGTCGCGCGATTGGCTGGCGCTGGTCAAGACCACACGTGCGCGCAACAAGATCAAGGCCTGGTTCAAGGCCGAATCGCGCAGGGACACCGAGCACCAGGGGCGCGAACTGCTCCAGGACCAGCTCCGCAAGCAGGGTTTCCCGGCCCAGAAGATCGTCGCCTCGCCGCTGCTGGCCGACGTGATCCGCGAGATGGGATTTCGCAAGGCGGAGGATTTCTACATCGCCTTGGGTGGCGCCAAGATCTCGGCGAAGGTCGTCGTCAACAAGGTGATGCAGCTGCTCAAGCAGGGGGAGGCCGCCGAAACCGAGCCTACTGCCACCGACGATCTGTTGGAGACGCACCGTCGGCGGCCGCGCCAGACGACCTCTTCCACCAGCTTCGGCATCGCGGTGGACGGCATCGACGAGGTGATGCTGCGCATGGCCATGTGCTGCCGCCCGGTACCCGGCGACCCGATCGTCGGTTACATATCGCTTGGTCGGGGGATCACAATCCATCGGGACGATTGCCCCAACGTGGCTGTCCTGAAGAAGGACCCGGAGCGCTTTACAGAGGTTTCGTGGGACGGTGACGCCGAGACGTCTTTCCGGGTTGAGATCGAAGTGCACGGCTGGGATCGCCACCGGCTGCTGGAGGACATCTCCCGTACGTTCGCGGAAGCCGGCGTCAACATCATCGAGGCTCGTTGCACTTCCAATCACCCGATGGTTCGCGATCTGTTCGTGGTCGAGGTGGGGGACACCCGCACGCTCGATCAAGCGATCAACCGGCTGCGAAACATCGATGCCGTATTCGACGCCTTCCGCGTGACGCCCGGCACGCACTAACTAGTTCCTAAAACAAGCGATCCCGACTCGGTTAAGGACTAGTCTAAGGGCCCGCGGGGCAAAGGCTCGCGTTTCCAGGATCTCGGCGCTGGCGCGCGACGCCAACCAGGCGCGAGCTTCGCTCAGCCGACCAGCCAGATCGCGCCGTCACGCAGATCGACCGGGAACGTCTTCAGCGATCGAGTCCCGGGCGTTGCTTGTACAGCGCCCGCTAGTGGCTTGAACGCGCCCTGGGGACCCCGCACCACCGCGCCGGTGCCAACGTCGTAGCGCGCCGCGTGCCACGGGCACTGCAGGCATCCATCGTCGGTTACGTGCCCCTCCCCGAGTGAAGCGAACATGTGGCGGCAGCAGTTAGAAACGGCGAACGGCTTGCCCGCGCTGATCCCAACGGCCAGAGCGCCGTGGGGTCTCGTCTCCACGACCACGACGTGTTCGGCACCGAGGGATTCAACGGCCACAAGCGGCGCGGCGGGCTGCTCGGAGATGCTCATTCACCTTACTATCTCACACGTACGTCTGCGCCCAGTCGTACGATCGGCCCGATCACCGCAGACTTTCGGGGATCTGGACCACTGTCTCGCATTCGAGACACCATGTAAACTGTCTCGTATGCGGGACGAAGACGACCCCATTTTACGCGCCGTCAGAGACACTCGGCAGACGCTCGACGCGGCCGAGCACGCTTACTGGCAGGCCGTGAATGATGCTGCTACCGATTGGACGAGCCTGAACGGCGACACGCTCATCCCCGGACGCTCGATCCGGCGCATAGCCGACGCAGCAGGAGTTTCACGATCAGCCATCAGCCGAATTCTCGGGAACAAGGGCTAATGAGGTTGGGTTACCTCGCCCCTCCTGAGCGCTTTCCTTACAAGACGGGCCATCACGCTTGCGCCGCGGCTGTGGGACCGAGGCGGGCGCTGCTGCTGGCGGGCCGCCTGAGTGTTGCGGGTTTCGTGAGCGGATTTCCTGGCGCTAGCAGGTGGTGTTCTCCTCGGATGGTGAGCTCGAGGGGATCGCCGTGCTCGATGGTGTAGGTCTCCTGGTCGTGGGTGAGGCCGATCTGGAGTCGCCGGCCGCGGAATCGCAGCGAGAAGGCCAGCGAGTCCCAGGTGGCCGGTAGGTGTGGTGTGATTGATAGCTCCCCGTCGTACTCCCGCACGCCGCCGAAGCCGAACACGAGCGCTTGCCAGACGCCCGCTGCGGAGGCGATGTGGACGCCGTCGGCCATGTTCCCCGAGACGTTTGCGAGGTCCATCAGCAGCGCGGAGCGAAAGTACTCCAGCGCGGTCTTCTGCTTGCCGATCTCGGCCGCGACGATGCTCTGGATGCACGCCGAGAGCGAGGAGTCGCCCGTCGTGAGAGCGTCGTAGTAGTCGAAGTTCGCGCGCTTTTGCTCCTCTGAGAACTCGTCGCCGAGCAGGAACATCGCGAGCACGACGTCGGCCTGCTTGATCACCTGGTGGCGGTAGATCACGAGCGGGTGGTAGTGCAGCAGCAGCGGGAAGTGATCGGGAGGGGTGGCCTTGAGGTCCCAGACCTCGCGCTCGAGGAAGTTCGCGTCCTGGGGATGGATGCCGCGCCGCTCGTCATAGGGCAGGTACATCGCGGCGGCCGCCCGCTCCCAAGCCGCGAGCTCTTCCGGGCGAAGCTTCAGCTCGGCCACGAGCGCCGCGTGGGCTGCGGGCCGCTCGGCCTGCATTGATCGCACGCTCGCCGCGGCGAAGTTGAGGTTCAGGCGCGCCA
>JBKQKK010000078.1:0-5401 GCA_052147535.1 Solirubrobacteraceae bacterium
AGCGCGCTCCAATCCGACGCCGACAGCGCCGAAGTACACGTCGTCGAGCAGATCCCCAGCCCCGCGGTCGCGACAATCACCCCCTCATACTTCGCCTCCACCGTCCCGCCGCTCGCCGTATCAGACAACGTCTGGCACGGATCGGTGCCCGTGCACGACGTCACACCGATCGACGTGTGCCCCGTTCCCGACGCGGTCGCGGACGACTCGATCAACGTATCGAACGGAACCCCCTCGCGCTGCAGCGCCGATTGCCACGCGGCGAAGTCGGGCTCGGACGTCGAGGTCCCCAGTAGCAGCACCTTAAGATCGATCCGAGGAGCCGCGGCGGCCGCCGCCGACATCGGCACGAACGCCGCGCAAGCGAGCAGAAGCGCTCCCAGGATCAGGCCACGGGCCGCAGCGCGCATGACACGCGCCGACGGCCGCGCTGCTTGCCCGCGGGACCTGCTAGGAGAACCCCTAAAACAGTGGTCTCGGCCGCGGGCGGCCATGCGGGCGTCGTGAAGCTGGACGCCGTGATGGCGGCTACCGGTGCATGTATGTTGACGGGCGGTCACGGCTAGTCTCCTACCAATCCGCTATGGATGAATCCTGCAGTCACTGACCGCGTGGCCCCGACGCAACCACAGGAGGCATCCAGAGCCTTCGAATCCGCGAAACCACGCGTTGCTTAGTCTGAAACGCAGCGCGATTTATCACTATGGGCTACCTCCACCGAACACTGTTCATATATGAACGCTCAAGCGGCCCCCACCGACAAACGTTGTTACGGCCGTTGCGGAACCGCTGCCCGACCGCGCCGAGACCCAAGACCGGGCCTTGCCGAAAAACAGACCACGCGCCGCCAGCCGATCATCGTCTTCACACCGCTACCGAACGGCTGGCAGATACTCCCCCAGCACATCCCCGCTCGCACACGGTGCGCAGGCCTAAACGCCGAATGAGTAGCCAACCACAGCAGCCTCGGGCGGCGTACTCACGCGCCCGCACCCGCCCGCCTCATGAAACGACCGACTCCGACGTGACTGTTACTTCTTGGCGGCTTCGAAGTAGGGATTGGTTCCTGAGGCGTGGTCGGTCACGTCGACTACGTGAACGATTTCTGGTACCGCCTGGGTGATCGCGATCTCGATGCCCTGGCTGAGGGTGACCGACGCCATGCCGCAGCCTTGGCAGCCACCGCCGAGGCGTAGGTAGGCGGTTTGGCCCTCGATGCCGGCGAGCTCGGCGCGCCCTCCGTGGGCGGCGATGTTGGGGTTCACGTCGCGGTCCAACACGATCATCACCCGGCGGGCGAGGTCGTTATCCAGGCTGCCCTGCCGGAACGTGCTCGAGGCCGCTGGCGGGCGGCTGCGCAAGCCGCTACCCGAACCGGGCGAGATGCTCATCGGTAGCGTCGGCAGGGACGCGAGAGCGGGCGGCTTGTTGGGGTTGACGAGCGTAAAGCCGCTGTGCTGCGGGGCTTCACTCCAGTCGATCGTCGCTCCGCGGAGTTTCTCGATGCTGTCGCCGGCGAGGACGATGACGAGGTCGTCCAGATGCTGCACAACGTCTGTATCGCGTGCGCCGCTGCGCGGGCTGAGCGTCAGCGCGTATGTGTATTCGCGATCGGCCGAGCCGCTGACGCGAACCCATAGCGCGTGGCCGTCGGGCAGCTCGGCGCTGAATGATCGAATCCGATCCAGCGCAGTCTGCGTGATCGCGACGATGGCTTCGTGACCCATGCGCCTACGATAGCGTCGTGGATCGCGTGCTGCTAATCCTGCCTTCGGCGACTTATCGAGCGCCGGATTTCATGGCTGCCGCCCGCGAGTTGGGTGTGGCGGTCACGGTTGGCTGTGAGCGTCGCGCGGCGATGTCCGCAGTGATGGGCGAGCGCGCGCTGATGCTTCGCCTGTCTCACCCCTCCGAGGCGGCCGCGGCAATCGTCGCGCGCGCTCGCGACACACCGTTTGCCGCGATCGTCGGCGTCGATGACCAGGGAGTGATCGCCGCGGCGCTCGCATCCGAGCGCCTGGGGCTGGCGCACAACCCGCCCGCCGCGGTCGCGCACACACGCGAGAAGGCGTCGATGCGTCGGGCGCTCGCGCTAGCGAACGTCCCCCAGCCCCGCTTCGTGCTGCTCGCCGCAGGCGATGACCTTCCGGCGGCGGTGCGGGAAACGGGCCTTCCCTGTGTCGTGAAGCCTTTGTCGCTGTCGGGCAGCCGAGGCGTGATCCGTGCCAACGACATCGACCAGGCGCAGGCGGCGGTCATCCGCGTGCGCGGAATCCTCGTCGCGGCCGGTGACCGCCGGGACGCGCCGCTACTGCTGGAGAGCTATCTGCCGGGCGCGGAGGTCGCGGTGGAAGGCCTACTGCGCGGTGGACGCATGAAGATCCTCGCGATCTTCGACAAGCCCGACCCGCTCGAGGGACCGTACTTCGAAGAAACACTGTACGTGACCCCGTCGCGGTTGGCCGCCGCCGTCCTGACGGAGATCGAGCGAGTGACCGCCCTCGCGGCGGGTGCGCTCGGGCTGCGCGAGGGCCCCATCCACGCCGAACTGCGCGTGCACGACGGACAGCCGAGCGTGCTCGAGCTGGCTGCCCGCTCGATCGGAGGGCTGTGCTCACGCGCGCTTCGTTTCGGCGCAGGCGCGAGCCTCGAGCAGCTGATCCTGCGCCACGCCCTGGGGCTCAACCTGGAAGGGCTGCCCCGCGATAGCGCCGCGGCCGGCGTGATGATGATCCCGATTCCGCGCGGCGGCACGCTGGCGCGGGTCGACGGTCAGGACCAAGCCCTCGCGGTGCCGGGTATCGCCGGGCTACAGATCACAATCGCGCGCGGGCGCCCGGTCGTACCGCTACCGGACGGCGATCGCTACCTCGGGTTCCTGTTCGCGCATGGACCAACTCCGGCAGCGGTCGAGCGCTCGCTGCGCGAAGCGCACCGCCGACTTGATATCCGGATCGAGCCACCGCCCGCGATGAGCGTCCCGCCACCTGCGCTAGCGTGACGCCCGTGCGCGTCGTTTTGATATCGACCTACGAGCTCGGCCACCAGCCGCTGCACGTCGCCTCACCAGCAGCCGCCCTGCAGCGCGCCGGGCACGAGGTTCGCTGCCTTGACCTCAGTGTGCAACACTGGGATCGGGACCTGGTCGAGTGGTCGCAGGCGATCGGCTTCTCGGTCCCGATGCACACCGCCATGCGCTTGGCGCTGAGCGCCGCCCGCCGCATCCGCCGTGAGCATCCGCGGCTACCGATCTGCCTCTACGGCCTGTACGCAGCGGTCAGTCGCGAGCTGGTGATCGACGAGTACGCCGACCGCGTGATCGCCGGCGAGTACGAGCCGGCGTTGGTGGCCTGGATCGATAGCCTGTGCCACCCGAAAGCCCCGCCCCAGGCAGCGGAGCTGCCGATCATCCAACTCCCCCGGGGGACGTTCTCCCCGGCCGCGCGAGAGCTATTGCCCGGACTGCAGCGTTACGCGCGCTTGGCAATCGGCGGCGAGGAGCGCTTAGTCGGTTATGTCGAGGCCAGCCATGGCTGCGTGCATCGCTGCCGACACTGCCCGGTACCGGCGATCTATGACGGGCGCATCCGAATCGTGCAGGCCGACACCGTGCTGCGCGACATCGAGCGACTGGTGGAAATCGGCGCTGCCCACATCACGTTCGGAGACCCGGACTTCCTCAACGGTCAACGCCACTCGCTGGCAATCGTGCGGGAGCTGCACAAGCGCTTTCCGAACCTCACCTTTGATGTGACGACGAAAGTCGAGCACGTGCTCGAGCACGCCGAGGTGTGGCCCGAGATGGCGGCCTCGGGCTGTCTGTTCGTCGTATCCGCACTGGAGTGCGTCAACGACGAGATCCTGGCCCGCCTCGACAAGGGCCACAACACCGCTGAGGCGGTGCTGGCGATCGTGCTGCTACGTGAGCATGGGATCGAGATCCGGCCCTCGTTCATGCCCTTTACGCCCTGGGCGACGCCCCTTGACGTGCTCGACATCGTCGAGTTCGTTGCCGCGCACGACATGGTCGCCAACGTCGACCCGGTCCAGTACACGATTCGGCTACTTGTCCCAGACGGGTCGCTGTTGTTGAGGCGAGCGGACCTGCGCGAGCACCTTGGCCGCTACGACGCCGAGCGGCTTAGCTACCCGTGGCGGTCAGCCGACCCCTCCGCCGATCGCCTGCATCGTCGACTGAGCACCCTAGTCCAGCAGAGCGTCGCCGCTGCGCAACCGATCGACGCGGTCTTCGCGCGCGTCCGCGCCGAGGTGCACACGGCCGCGGGCGGGCCCCACGCAGGCATGCTCCAGGCCGAGCCAATCGCGATCGGCTCGACCGCGGAAAGACCTCGGCTCACCGAACCATGGTTCTGCTGCGCAGAGCCCACCGAGGACCACTTTGGCCCTCTTCAAACCTAGCTTCCGGCCTCAGCCTCGGGCCGCGCGAGAGACGCGATGACGGCCATCGACTGGCTCCTCCCTGTTTGCTGCCGGTCCTGACTCCGTCCACGCTCGGCGAACTCATCCGCCGTTGCCGATCACGGTCGCGCAATGGCCCTCGGCCCAAGCTCGGCGCTGTTGCTGGCGGGCTGTATCGTTGGGGCGGGCTTCGTGAGCGGGATACCGGGCGCGAGCAGGTGACGCTGTCCCCCGATTGTGAGCTCGAGAGGATCGCCGTCCTTGATGCTGTAGGTTTCCTCGTCGTGGTTCAGACGGATCTGGAGGCGACGGCCGCGAAAGCGCAGCGAGAAGGCCAGCGAGTCCCAGGTGGCCGGCAGGTGCGGTGTGATTGACAGCTCCCCGTCGTACTCGCGTACGCCGCCGAAGCCGAACACGAGGGCTTGCCAGACTCCCGCTGCGGAGGCGACGTGGACGCCGTCGGAGGTATTGCCCGAGGTGTCTGCGAGGTCCATCAGCAGCGCGGAGTGGAAGTAGTCAACGGCGATCTTCTGCTTGCCGATCTCGGCCGCGACGATGCTCTGGATGCACGCCGAGAGCGAGGAGTCGCCCGTCGTGAGAGCGTCGTAGTAGTCGAAGTTTGCGCGCTTTTGCGCTTGTGAGAACTCGTTGCCGAGCAGGAACATCGCGAGCACGACGTCGGCCTGCTTGATCACCTGGTGGCGGTAGATCACGAGCGGGTGGTAGTGCAGCAGCAGCGGGAAGTGATCGGGGGGGGTTGCCTTGAGGTCCCAGACCTCGCGCTCGAGGAAGTTCGCGTCCTGGGGATGGATGCCGCGCGGCACGTCGTAGGGCACGTACATCGCGTCGGCCGCGCGCTCCCAAGCCGCGAGCTCTTCCGGGCGAAGCTTCAGCTCGGCCACGAGCGCCGCGTGGGCTGCGGGCCGCTCGGCCTGCATTGATCGCACGCTCGCCGCGGCGAAGTTGAGGTTCAGGCGCGCCA
>JBKQKK010000079.1:0-9543 GCA_052147535.1 Solirubrobacteraceae bacterium
GTGCGGGTCAGCGAGGTGGAGCGTGCCGCCCTCGAGGAGCGCGCGGCGGCGCGCGGGGTGAGCGTCGCGGCGCTGATGGTCGACGCGGCGCTCGGGCGGGCGGACTTGCAGCGCTCGCGGGCGTCGGAGCGCGACCGGGCGGTGTTCGACGGCGTCTTGGACGAGCTCGGTGAGGTGCGCGCGGAGCTCGCGCGGGTCGGGAACAACCTCAACCAGATGGCGCACGGGGTGAACATCTCGCGGGAGCTGCCGGCAGCGCGGCGGCTCGAGGAGGCGCTGGCGGAGCACCGCGCGTTGACCTCTTTGCTGATGCGGGTCGGGGTGCGCCTGGCGCGTTGGTCGCGTGGGTTGCCGGACCTGCGGGCGTGGGCGCCGGAGGGCGAGGACGAGGGCGATGAGGGTTCTGAGGAGTGGTGGGCGCGGCGGGTGGAGAGCCACCGCGCGTACACGGACGAGGTTCCCCGCGAGGCGTACGAGGCGGACGAGTGATCCCGAACGTCACCCGCGGCGGGCGTGCCCGCGGTCTTCTGCGGTATCTCACCAGCCCCAAGAAGGAGGCTGTGGACGCGGAGCGGCGGCTGGAGCCGCGGGAGCTGCACACCAACCCGCACTTGGTCGCGGGGTCCGGGAGCCTTGTGGAGGAGTGGGGCGGCTATGACCTCTCACCGCGCTACAACCCTTCGGCGGCGGACGCGATCGCCGCGTGGTTGGATGAGCCGCGCGTGCGCTCGGGCGCGCGCGTGAGCGTCCCGCGGCGCGATCAGCAGGGCGCCGTGCTGGTCGATGAGCGCGGCGGCGCGGTGCGCAAGGACGCGCATGTGTGGCACTGCTCGCTGAGCCTGCACCCGCAGGAGACGGCGCGCAGCGACGAGCAGTGGGGACAGATCGCCAGCGAGTTCGTGTCTGAGATGGGCTTTGGGAACTGCCGGTGGATCGCGCTGCGGCACGGGCTCTCGCCGGCCGGCAACGATCACATCCACGTCGTCGTGCAGCTCGTCGACAACGACGGCAAGCCGGCCAACGTGCACAACGACCGCCCGCGCGCGCAGGAGCGCTGCCGTGCGCTCGAGGAGCGCCACGCGCTGCGGCCGGTCGAGGGCCGGGGAGCCAAGCGCGGCGCGCGGGCGACTAGCTACCGGCAGCGTTACCGCGCCGAGCGCGAATATGAGCGGGCGGTGAAGGACGGGCAGCCCTCGCCCGCGTCGCGCGAGCCCGACCGCGAGATCCTCGAGCGGGCGGTCCGTGTGACCGCCGCGGCGAGCGCGAGCGAGGGCGAGTTCGTGCGGCGTCTGCGCGCCGAGGGGCTGATCGTCCGTCCGCGGTTCGCAGCCGGCCGCGAGGACCAGGTGGTCGGCTACTCGGTCGCGCTCGCCCCGGCCGAGGGGCGCGAGGTGGTGCCGCACGCCGGCGGGACGCTCGCGAAGGACTTGACGCTGCCGCGGTTGCGGTCCGACGGCGACTGGACCGCCAACCAGCCCGACGCGATCGAGGAGTGGCAGCGCACCTTCCACGGGCTACCGCCCGGCCCGCCCCCGGCACCCGTCACCGAGCCGCGTGTCGTCGAGGCGATCGCCGAGCTGCGGGCCGTGCGCGAGAACGCCGGCGACAATTACGCCGCGCTCGCCCGCGTCGGCGCAGCCACCTTCTACGGCTGGGCTCGGCTGGACCCCGAGCACGCTGACGCATTGGAACGCTGCGCGATCGAGCTGACCCGCTCCGCGCAGAACCGCGCGGCCGCCAGCCACCCCACGGGGTACCGGGCGCCGGCGCTGCCACTGATGGCCGCAGCGCTCCTGAACCCATCGAACAAGACGCTGTGGCGTCTCGCGCTGCTGCAAGAGATGAGCGCTCTCGCGAACGCGGTCGCCGCGGCGCACACCGCGGCCGGCGAGCGCCAACGCGCCGAGCGGCTGCTCGCCGAGGTGCGCGCCCAGCTCGACCCCTTGCGCACAGGGTTTGAGGACGCGCACGCCGCCGTCGACCCCGAGTACGCCCACACCCTCCAAAGCCACCGGGCTGGACAGGAGGCCCAGCGGCTGACCCAGATCGCGACCGGCGGGACTCCCCCGCGTCCCGCCCGCACCACCACTCCCCCTGCGGCGCAACCGCGGCCGCCTGTGCGGCTGCCGCCGCCCTCTCAACAACCCCGTAGAAAGAGGTAGCGATGTCGTTCGATCGAGAGTCCGATGGGATCGCCGAGCTGGGCGAGGACGCGCTACGCGCCGCGATCCTGATCGGCACGCGGCTTGCGCAACGCCGCCAGCAGCAGCGCGCTAACCGCTTGCACCAGGCCGCCGCGCAGTCGCACGAGGCCCGCGAGCGGGAGTTGCGCATCCAGGCGATGGAGCGTCAGCGCGCGATCGCCGGGCTGGCGGGTGTGCGGTCCCAGGCATGGTGGGCACACGCCGACGCCCACGACATTCGCACGGCCTGGACGACCGCGCGCGACTGGCAGGCGGAGGACCCGCGCGCCCAGCAGGTCGTCTACCGCATCGCCGACGAGCTCCACGCTCGCTGGGGGCTCGATGTCCGCCAGACCGACCCCAGCGCGTTCGGCGAGCAGCCTGCCCTGCCGGCCCAGACCACGCTCACCGCCGAGGAGCTCGCCGCCTACGACCAACATCTGCAGCACGAGCTCGAGAACGTCAACGAACAACGCGTCCAGCTCGCCGGCGAGAACCCCGAGCAGCGCAAGCCCAGCGACCAGCAGACGCTCGCGCAGCTCGACGAGCGGGCCGGCGAGCTGGGCGAGCTGCGTGACCTGATCGCCGAGGACCTCGCCGAGCGCCAACAGGCCGAGGGCACCCTACAGCCGTCGGGCGCCGATCAGCGTCGCAGCGAGCAGCGCGAGCTGGCCAGCGCGGAGCTGCGGACAGGATCCCCCGCCTTCGGGAGCATGGCCGCGGTCGGCACGGCGGTCGCCGCCGAGGTGCTCTATGACAGCCAACAGCGGCGCGAGCATCTGCGGGAACGTCTGCAACAGGCGGGGCTGCCGGATCAGGCGGTCCAGGCGCGCGTGCTCTCCGACGCCGGCCAGGGCCTCCCCGCTGCCGAAGCGGCCGCCGCCCACGGCACCGGCCCACGCGCGCGCCCGGCGACACGGAATCCCAAGGGCCGCGCGCCGTCACGCCAACGACGCCGGTAAAACCACAGCACCACCGGGCGCCCACGACGGCTCGCTCCTTGGGCTCGTGTCCCCAGGGGCAAAGTAGGGAGCACCCGAGACCTGTTGACTGAAGATGTAGCCGGCTGCGGCAGAACTCGGGTCGCACACGATCGGTCGGCATGCGTCGCCGATCTTGGGCGCTCGCTCTGCCGCTTCGCCGGGCCAGAGCAGAAGCCGGAGGAGGCGGGTCAGCGCGCTTCTGCGTTCGTTCCGAAGCAGCCATCCCGCGGGGATCGAGCCGGACTTCCGCTTCGTCCGGGACCGCTGGCACGCTCTTGTCCGAATCACACAAGTCGAGCCCGAGCCCGTCAACCGAGGCGCTCCGGCACTTCCTTCCCCGCTTACCGCGCGAAGGAGGGAAGCCGGCGTCAGGCTCGAGATGCTCGTGGCACCCGCAGAGCAGGTCTCTCCTGACCAATCGCTCGCTCCCCAGCGCGACCGACCCGGCCCTGCCGCTTCACGCGTTTATGTGCAGGTGGCTTGTGAACGTGCGGTGGTTGCTGGGGATTGATGTCGTTCGCATGTGATCGACGTGGAGCCAGGCCCAGGCTTGGTTGATGGGTTGACGAGGTACGAAAGAAACGAACAAAGTCGCCGGGCGGTGGGGCGCTATTCCGCGGTGGCACTGCCGGCGATGTGTCGCGACTGGTCTCCGCCCGGGGGACGAAAGAAGAAGTAGCGCGGGAGCGGTCGTGAACCGGAACGTCAAAGGCCGCGATGAAGGTGGCCGGGGCCGGGGCGTGCGGGGTGTTCGTCGCGCGTTGAGACCGCTTCGCTTTCGCTGGTGATCGCTCGCCATGGGGGGTTGGTGGAGGTTCGCGAGGCGCCTGTGTGGGCGCGATCGTGTTGGGCGAGCGATGCGACCCACTCGCGCGTAGTGGTCGCGGGCCGTCTACCGGCCGCTCGGGTTGTCGCTGGCGTCAGGCAGCGGGGGCGGGCACGGGGATCCACACTTCTGCGGATCGGCCGCGCTCGGCGTGGCGGGTTTCCCGTCGTAGCCGTCCGGCGTCTTCGAGCACTGCGAGGGCGCGTTCGATCTCGCGGCGTTTTTTGTTGCGGCTGAACATCTCGGAGACCTCGGTGCGGGTGAGACCGGCGGGGCGCTCTTTGGCTGTCGTCCAGATCTCGTCGGCGGTGGGGTCGCCGAGTGCGTCACCGAAGATCCAGCGGGCGGAGGCGGCGCTGTAGCGCCAGACCGCGAGCGCGGCCTCGAGGTGCTCGAGGCAGATCCGCTCGGAGAGGTCAAGCAGCGCGTAGATCAGGGCCAGGCGGACGGTGTGCGCTTCGGCGCGGGCGGTCGCGGCGCCGGCCAGGCCGGGACGGGCTGAGGAGAGCTGCTGGTAGATCTCGATCCAGCGCTCGCGGGCTGCGTCGTCGAAGGTGATCGGGCGGGGTTTCGAGGCAAAGCGCAGCGCGAGGCGGACGGCGTCGCGGATCTCGGCGAACTGGGTGCCGTCGAGCGCTCCGCCGAACGGCAGCAGCTTTGAGCGCTGGACCGCGACGAGGAGGAAGCGGTTAGCGAACCCGTTCGCGAGCTCGGTCGCGGTCAGGTAGCGCAACAGCTCAGCGCGGGTGATGTGCCCGACGATCGCGATATGCGCGTTGGTGGCGCGGAGTGGGTCGTTTCTGACGATCGTTTGCAGCGGCTCTCCGTCCCACGCTTGGCGGACGATCGCCGAGAGTGTGTTGCCCTCGCGCGCGAGCACCTTCAGGGTCTGGGCGAACTCGGGTTCGACCACGAGCCGGCGCTTGTCCGCGGGTGCTTGGGTGTCGTTCTCCTCGAGTGGGTCGCGGACCTGAGCGATCAACCCCTCCCCACTCGAGAGGCCGCCGACGAGGCATCGCCCAAACGCCTGATCTGCGTCGACGAGCAGGCGCCGGACGTGGCCCCAGGAGCTGCCCTTCCGCCCTGTCGCTGTTGGGCCGACGAGCACGACGAACTCGTTGCTGTAATGGCGGTCGGCCTCGACCTGGTAGTGCGCGCCGCGCCCGCACGCGCACCCGAACGCGACCAGGAACTGGGCCAGTAGGGCCATCGGGTGCGCTTCGGAGTGCGGCTCGGTGCGCAGCACGAACTCGCCCGCCGGGCCGTGAAGCGCCTGTTCGGCGACGGGCGCGGGCCAGTCGCTCATCCCGTGCTCCGGTGGCGGCTTGCGAGCTTGAGTTCTCGGATCTCGCCGTGGGCGAGCGCGAGCTCCTCGCGTAGCTGCGCGTTCTCGGCACGGAGTTGCTTGTTCTCCTCGAGTGCGCCGCGCAGCCGTGCGCGGATCGATTCGTCGTTCGCGCGCGGGTGCCGGTGCGGCCGGGACGGGGTGCTGTGTTGCTCGTCGCGAAGCTGCTGGATCGTGGCGCGCAACTGCGGGTGGGCGTAGAGATAGCGGGCGCTGACGCCCGCTTCGGCGGCGACGGCCAGGAACGTGATCGGCTGCCCGCGCCGGTCGAGCTCGGCGATCGCGTGACGGGCGCGCTGCTCGGCGGCGACCGACCGGGCGGCGGCCGCGCTGCGCAGCGCTTTGGATCGTGGAGTACTCACGAGCGCTCGTCCGGCCGCTTCGCGTCGCGCCTGCTGGCCAGGTCGATCACGTCGATACCGGAGGGCTCGGCGTCGATCGCGTCGAGGCCGTCGAGGATCCGGCGTAGCGATCGCTCGTCCTGCTCGAGCAGCTCCACGAGCCGCGCGTTCTCGTTCTGTCGCGCGCGCTCACGCAGCGCCTTGGTGTCGGCGAGTTCGCGCTCGTGGACGTGTCGGAACGAGCTGTCGGTGAGGAAGTTGGCGCAGCTCAGGCACGCGTTCGGGTGCGGGCACGACTGCACCAGCGGCAGCCCGCAGTACCCGTTCGGGAGCGCCTGCTTGGCACGCGCGATCCGCTCCTTCATCCACGCCGCCTCTCCGAGCGGCCCGTCGACCGGGAGCGCGATCCGCTCCCCCCGGACGTTGACACGGTCGTGAAAGCTGTCCATCTCGCGCTTGACGGTCTCGTCGTCAAGGTGCGCGTAGCGGGCGGTCATCCGAATCGAGCCGTGATCGAGCACGCGCTGGATCACCGACAGCGGCACGCCCTCGTTGACCAGGCTGCTGCCGAGGTGATGACGGAACCGGTGCGGATGCAGCCAGCTCACCAGCCGCCCGCGGCTGTCACGGATCTCAGCGATCAGCACATAGCGCTTGAGCATGTGCCGGACCCCGCGGATCGACACGTGATGCTCGCCGCGGGCGGCACCTCGGCGACCGGCCGGCGGGGAAGGCAACAGGAAGCTGGTGCCGTCCACTCCGAGCGTGGCGCTAAGGAGCTCCTCGTGGCGCTGCAGTTGCTCGTGCAGCACCGGGCCGATCGGGATCACCGCCTCGCGCCGCAGCTTGACGTTGACATAGCGCAAGTACGGATGCCCGTCGGTGCCGATCTCAAGCGCGTCCCGCGCGAGTGTCACGATGCTCGAGATCCGCAGCCCGGTGAACGCGAGCAGCAGGATGATCGTGCGGTGCTGTTCGGAGGGCAACAGCGCCAGATTGGCGGGATCGATCAGCTGATCGAACACGGGCGCCTCGATCCCGCGCGGGAGCTGCTGCTCCGCTGAGGGAACCTCGCCCGCGTGGATCGTCGCGCTGCGCGGCATCCGCGCCAGCCCGTCCTGCCACTGCTCCTCCAAGAACAGCCGGACCGCAGATACCCGCGAGGTCTTCGTGCCTGGCGCCAAACCGCTTGAACGGATCGACAAGAGCCAATCCTCGAGCACTGTCCGGGTGATCTGCGCCGGCGAGCTGACCTCGGGCACCCGGTCGGCCAGCCAGCCGCTGAACATCGCCACGTGATGCACGTAGCTGCTCATCGTGCTCGGCGCTCCGCCCGCGAGCAGACGGCTGCGTGCCCACCGCTTGGCCGCATCCTTCAACCACGGCTGCGCGATCCCATCGAACAGGATCGCCCCGCCGCGGCTGACGATCTGTAGATCGGCGTGCGGCAACTCCCGCAGCGGCCACCGATCAGACGCCCACAACTCTGCCCAGCCATCAGGCGCCTGCCCGCCATCGATCGCTGTCAACCCGTTGGCGGTCATGTGAGCAGATCCGCCACCCGGTCAAGCACCCCACGCTCGGCCAGCACGCTACGGAGATCCTCCGCGGTCAGGTGCGTATAGACCAACGTCGAGGACCGCGAACGATGTGTCAGAACCGCGCCGATCACCTCAAGCGCGACCCCGTCGCGGTACGCCAACGTCGCAAAGGTATGCCGAAGCTGATGAACGGTGAAGTGAAACCCGACCAGCTCCCGCGTGCGGCGCACCTGCTCGTTGACCGACGAGTAGCTCAACGGCCGGCCGATCTCGCCCTTCCACAAGTTCACGAACACGAAGTCGGACTCAAGCGCCCCGTACTCCTCGTGCATGTAATCCGACCACAAGCGGATCAGCTCGCCCGGTACCGGCACCGACCCCCGCGCCCCACGCTTGCTCCGGGCCCGGCCGCTGCCGCCCTCGCGCGGCACGATCTCGATCCGCCGCTCCCACGAGACGACATCCTCATGCCGCAACCCGAGCGCCTGCCCGACCCGCATCCCCGTCGACGCCAACAACGCGAACAAGAACCGGTCACGCAGCCGCGCCTGGCAATCGATCACCGCCGCGACCTGCTCCAAACTAAACGTCCGCGGCAGCCGCTGACGCTCCGGCAACCGCACCGGCCGACCGCGCGGCATCTCACGAGCGATGCCATGCAGAAACGGCTTGAACGCGCCGCGGCCACTGCGCGTGCGAACCACCAGATCCCGCGCCAGCTCATTCCCCCGCCGACCGTGGAACTCGTAGAACGACATGACCGCCGCAAGCATCCGGTTCACCGTCGACGCCGAGCGCTTCGCCGCCTGCTCTGAGAGCACCAGCACGTTCTCCGCCGGCCGCCGCGCCCACGCCGCGAACTCGCCCAGCACCACCACCGAGACGCGCTCCCACACCAGCCCGCGCCCGTCCAGGAACGACCAGAACAACCCAAGATCCCGCGCGTACGCCTCGACCGTGTTCGGCGAGCGCTCGATCCCGGTCAACCAACCAAGGAACTCGTCGATCACCTCGACCGCACGCCCGTCCGGGCCGACCACCGTCCACGACTCCACCCCGCTGGACGGCATCCGCACCCGCCGCGCGACGAACCCACGCCGCGTCTCATCCGATTGAACGTCATCCATGACGGACAAGAAACTAGAGCGTCGATCGGACGGATCCTTCTGCGGGCAAGCCGATCACGTCCTTCACGTCGATAACACCCTCACATAACGCTCGCGACAGGCGCCCAAAACGCCCGTTCGTTCACGTCATTCACACCCCCGGAGCACCCACACATAAACGCGTGAAGCGGTCACGCCTCCGCGGCCGCTGCTTTGACGAACCACCAGTAGCGCGGCCGCTAGCGGCCACACTCGTGCCTGTGGGGCGGTTGGCAAATGCTCGAAGCACGCTGGCGAGCTCCGGCCGACCATTCTGCCTTGTGTCGGTGTGTGCAGCGGACCGGATCGCCTAGCGATCTTGGCTTCTTGCGTCCGCGCGTGGCAGGTGGCGCACCTCCGCACGGATTTCCCGGCTGGTCCAGCCACGAGAGCTCCCCTTCCCCTGGAGCCTCGACCGCCGATCAAAGGACGTGTTCGGGGAGCACACGCCTGTGCGCGAACGGATCGGCGAGACGCTGACGTTGATGCGGCTCGGGGATCGATGGAGCTGCTCAGCAAGATGCTGTGCTCGTCGAACCGACGGGCGAATCGATGATCGGATCGTCCGCAACACGTAGCGCGACGTGGCGGGACGGTCACGTGCGCGACTGCTGGACTGTCGCCAGGATGCGACTCAGCGCTTGGCCACGGCACGGCAGCTGACGACGTCGGACGCCATCGTGCTGACGCTGAAGCCCGGGCCGGTTGCGATGAGGGCGGCGTCGATCCCGCCAGCGGTGGTCGGCGCAGCCAGCCTGATTACCCGCGTGAGCCGGTAAAGGCCGGGACGCCGGGGAACCGCGGTCAGTCTGACGCGCAAGCGCCGGCCCGCGGCTGAGATAAGGAACCCCGTGAGCCGAGCATTCGCTAGAGGGCGACCGCCACGGATGGGCTGCGCGGTCAGCAGCACCTGGCCGGTCGCGCTCTCGGACAAGTGTGCGCTCAGGGCGACGGCAGGCTTGACCTGGGTGACGAAGTAAGCGACCTGGGTGCAACCGGCGGGATCGGTGATCGAAAGCTTCCACGCGCCGCTTGCCGGGTGATCGATCGTCCAGGACTCAAACGAAAAGCCCGATTGGCGGCTGGCCGGGCTGCTGCTGTCCACGACCTTCCCCGACCCGTTCAACACACGCACTGAGACGGATTCACCGCTGAAAACCGTCACGGTCATGCTCTGGG
>JBKQKK010000080.1:0-3332 GCA_052147535.1 Solirubrobacteraceae bacterium
GTCGGCAAACCACTCGCCTCGCAGCAGCCGGACACACGCTCCAGACCGGTGAACCGAGTTACTTCCGAGCGTCCCCGGGGAAAAGCGATCGTGGATGCCGCCGTCCGGTCGGCGACGATACGGTTCGTGCTACGTAAGCATGTCGCGTCGAGATCGTCTCGCGCCGTAGGTCGCATGGGTATCGGTGTCCTGTCGTCAGGCGGGCCCGGGAGGCCCAACCTTCCGTCCGAGCGTGACCGAAGGGTCCGCGTTCTTTGGAGCGCGGATCGGAGGTCGCAGAAGGGATGTCGAGAGTGGAGCTGTTCGAGAAGATCCGGAGGGATCACGAGTTCGACGGGTTGTCGACGCACGCGTTGGCGCGCAGGTACGGGGTGCATCGGCGGACGGTCCGCCAGGCGCTTGAGTCGTCGGTCCCGCCGGAGCGCAGCGGCCGGAGGGTCGGCCGGCGCCGGCGTTGGGCCCGTGGCGGGAGTGGATCGATCAGATCCTGATCGCCGACAAGACGGCGCCGCGCAAGCAGCGGCACGCCGCGAAGCGAATCGCCGATCGCCTCGCGGAGGAGCACGGTGTCGTGGTTGCCGGGTCCACGATGCGCGATCACGTCATCACACCGAAGGCGAGACCGCCGCGATCCTCAACGCCGAGGACCTTCGCTCCCACGACGGCAGCCCATTCACCGGCGTCAGCTGCCCGATCGGCCTCGCCGGCTCCCGCCGTCCAGGTGTAGACGCCAGCACCGGTAGTGGCCATCACCCGTATGTACGGGACGGCCGCTACGAGGTGGACAGCTTCGGGATGGTGTCGATCGCGTCCTTCGCCTGCGCGTCGCCGACGTCGAAGTCGTTCCCGAACTCACGGAGCGCGTTGTCCGGGTTGCAGGAGAAGGACCCCATGGCGCCCACCGCCTTGACGACCGCGTTGGCACCCTTGAGGATGACGGTGAGGCCTACCTTGAGCGAGGCCATCTGCGCGACGAAAAGGATCCGCGGCCGTCCCTTCGCATAGGCGTTCGTGTGCCCGGCCTGCAGATCGGCTGCGATCGAGCGGGCACTCGTGTATCGATCGGTTACCCCGACCGTGATCGTCGCGATGACGCTCCGGGCGAGGTCGCCCATCCCGATCCCGGCGAACGGCTTGCCCTTGAGCGCCACGCATGCGAGGTTGGCCTTGGTGACGAGCTTCGAGGCGTCGATCCAGTCGCTGTCGCCTGCACGCATCTCACGGAGGATGGGCTGCAGATCAGCAGCGGTCACCGGCCCGCCGGCAACCGGCGGCGGCGGGGTTGCGAGCACGGCCGCCGGCAGGGAGATCGTGACCGCCGCAACGGCGAGCGCTGTGAGCAGCAGGAGGCGGCGCATCCACGCAGCAGCCTAATGATGTCCACGCGCGAGTGTCAAGCGCTTAGGGGCGCTTGACGTAGCTGACCGCGCTGCTCGCCACCCAGCACGAGCCACGTTAGTAGTGCGGCGCCACGGCACCCGGTAGGGGTTCGAGCTGGGGGTCGGCGGCGAGCAGCGCGCCCCACTGGGCGGCACGCGCAGCCCGAGCAGGCGCCGCTCGCCTGGTACCACCTGCCCGTGCCCGCAACCTTTCCCGGCAGCTGCGGTCACTGCGGGTCGTGAAGCTCCGCGGCAGCGGATTCGCGGGCGGGCTGCACAGCTACCGCATCTCCGCCGACGGCCTCGACGCGTTCCCGAGGGGGGGCGACTCACAGTCGGGGTGCCGAGCTCGCTGGCCACGCAATCGGCGCGGGGCTGGTCGACGAGCGCCATCTGTTTCTTGTGCCCGATCGTGGTGGGAGGCGCCAAGCGCGCCCTACCAGGCAAGGTCCGCGCGCAACTCGAACTTCTCGATGAGCGCCGGTTCCGAGACGGCGTCGTTCAACTCCACCACCGCATCAGCGTCTGACCGAGCCAGCAACGCGACGCCAGGCAAAGACCTGCTCTGGCGATCGCGCGGGCATCTGACTGGCCCTCCGCAGCGACCCGCTCAGCGCGGAACCCAGGGCCGCGGGACCCGCCTCCCTGATGCTCCCTTTCGTGTTTCAGGATGGGCCTTCGCGGACTTCCGCTTCGCAACGAGAGCATGCGCCGACGCTCGAGCGCTCGGAGCTGGTCGTCCGTTGGCGGGACTGCTGTCGCTATTGGCGAGATGCAGGTCGTCGATTGGTTCGTCGGCGCGGCCCCGTTCATCGCCGATTGCAGGGCTCAGCCGCAGGCGTGCAGAATTCCAAGTTTACCTAGGCACGGCGAGTGGCGAGACGGTCGCTACGCACAACGGCTTCCGCGGCGGAGCAGCCATTTCGCGTGTTGACGCGTGGCTTCCGCTTCTGGCCCCCGATGTGGCGGTCTGGTGAACTCGCGAGAGGCTGCTGCTATCAGCTGCGCCAAGCAGCCACGTTACGCCCGGGAGGGTGGAACTCTCCTTTCTGTGGGAGGGGGGCGTCTTGAGGCGTAGGCAGTGACGCCTCAATCGGCAGGCGCCGCGTACCGTCCCCACGGCTCGAGCTCCCAGGCGTGATCGAGCAGCGTATCGGGATCTGTGATCGCCGCAACCTCGAGGCTCGATCGCGTCGAGTGCCCGGGCATCGTTGATTATCCCTCCGTGTGAGGTTGATCTCACGGCCGTGCATTACTCTTCTCGGACTGTCCCCGTCTTGTGGAGGCTGAGGCTGGTGCCGTTCAACCCTTCCCGCACGCTGCTGGCGGCGATGCTCACCGCGCTCACCGCTGTTGCTGCCGCGATCGCGATCGCCGACGCCGCCTATGGCGCCGGCCCCACGTACAACCTGCAGGGTGGCTGGACGACCGGGTATGAGGCCTCAGCGGGAGGTCCCCGGGAGGCGCAGAACGGCACCTACAACATCACCTCGATGAACATGTCGACCGGTGGCTTCTCGGGAACCGCCGTCGTCAGCGGCACCAACTTCGTCGTTCAGGGCAGCGAGACCGGCTCGGTGGCCACCTACACGCTCACGGAGGGCAGCTACGTTGCACACGACACACTGAACCTATCGATCCAGAGTGACGGTAACGTCGGCGGCGATGGTTCGTTCGAGAACGGCAGCGACACGACGCCGGACGGCTACTTCTGGGCCGAGCTGACGACGCCGACCGGCACGACGACCACCACGGGCACGACGACGACTCCGACCGGCACGACGACCACCAAACGCGCGTCGGCGACCCAGGCGGAGTGCACGTATACGCTGGCCGACGAAACCGATGTCTGCACCGCCATCGTCGGTGATGCGACCGGGCAGGCTGCGCAGCCGACCGGGACGGTGACATTTGCCAGCACGATTCCTGGTACGTCGTTCAGCGGCGGGGGAA
>JBKQKK010000081.1:0-11618 GCA_052147535.1 Solirubrobacteraceae bacterium
AATCAAGAAAGGATGACCACACCCACTCGCGCTATGCCGACATCAACACCGCCATCATCCCAACATGCGCCGACTTTCTCGCTCGCCTCGGCACAACCATCGGGTCGGCATAATGGTGCGGCGCGAAGCGCCGGCGGACCCCCGCCGCCGCCGCGAGCCGCCGCAGAGTCGCACGGGCGGCGGTCGGCAACCAGGGTCGGCCTTGGGTCGGCCCGTCGATCACGCACAACAGCGCCCCAACCCGCATCGCGACACGAATCTCAAGCCAGGCGGCCAGGTGCAGCCACGCCCACACATCCAATCCAACCTCGCGACGCCGGCCACCTTCGCCCCGGCGGATTACGATGCTGCCGCGCGCTGAGTCAAGGTGCTCTCCGCCAGGGCCAACGCCTCGCTGATCCGCAGGCCAGCGCGCCAGAGCACGACGATCAGCGCGCGGGTTCGAAGACCGTACGCGGAATCGCCGGCGCAGCGCATCACCGCCACGATCTATTCGACGGTGGGCGGATCAGCCGGAAAACGAGACCCTTGTTGCGCGGTGAGCGGCCGCGGTGAAAACCGGGCATGGTCGCCGGCGAACGCCCGCGACCAGCCGCATCAAGAACAACAGAACCAGTCATCCGGACAGCGTCCTCCACGGCTGCGCAAATCGCTAGTCCTCGGCATGGAAAGCGGCAGCCCAGCCCGCTCGTCGACTCGGCCCATGGCTCCGGCTGTACGAAAGCAGCCACGATGAACAGCGTCGCCGAAGCCGACATGGTGGCTACTTCGCGCCCATGGCGACGCCGTTGGATCCGGGGGACGGCGTCGTTGCTTTGCGTAGGTGCTTGATGAATGGCTGCGAGCAGGCTTTCCCCCTCGCCGTCGCGGGAAACGGCTGCGATCCTCCTCCCAGCATGCAATATCGCGTGCTGCACCGCCGGTAACGGGCTCCAGCCGTCGGTCGGCTACCTCACTGCCCGGCGTGCCGGAGGCTTGCTGTCCCGTCAGTTCACACAGGGTCGTGGCGCGATCGCCGCGCGGGCGATCCGCCAGCGGCCGGCGGTCTCGATGAGTCCATACGAGCCCGACCACGTTTGGCAGCCATACCGCTGGTCGCGGGTGATGAGCGAACCGACAACGACCGTGGCACGCGAGCTGGTTCGGGAGGTGACGCTCGCGCGGAACGAAGCATCCTGGATCTTGATCTGCCTCTCGCTGGCGACAAACTGAGCCTCCGTGATGTTCAGCGATCCCGGCAGCAGTTGCGAGTAGGCATCGACAAAGGCATGCCGCTTGACGTTCTGCCAATAGACATCCAGCGCTGCGGTCGGCGCGGACGCAATCGGCGATTGCGAAATCGTGGTCTGGCGCCCCGCGAGCGCGCTCACCGTTGCGGTCGGTGCGGGCGCGACCAGCGATCGTGTCGTTGTGCTCTGGCGCCCCGCGAGCGCGCTCACCGCTGCTGAACGGCCCCTCTTGATCTCCTGCGCTGGCATCCGCGAGCCCCTGGTCGCCCGATCAGCGCTCCCTGCGCCGTTCAGAACAACCACCGCGCCCACGGCGAAGGCGCTGACGACGATCGCTGCGCCGGTCAGCGCGCGAACCGCGACACTGACAGGCCGCTTGCGACGCCACTCTTCGGAAGCGACGCGCCGCAGTCCCGCCCGTTGCCGACCGCTCGTCACATCCTGGCGCCGCGCGGACGCGCTCGCCAGTTTGGCGTCCACCTGAACGCCACGCCGACACGAAGCGCAACCCTCAACCGGATCGACGTGGCCGCACCGCATGAGACCACTGAGCAGCTCGACGGGGCCGCCGCACGCACCAACTACAGGTTGCTCCGTGGGATCGAGCCAGCCGGCACCGCAGCGATGACACCACGAGCTTCCTGGCGGGTTCAGGTAGCCGCACGACACACACGTCCCGTCGCGCGGAGGCCGTTCTGATTCAGTCTCCCACACGCTCTACGCCACCGTGCTCGCCTCGACAAGCCGCTCCGCGCGCGACCCAGACCGCGCGCAATCGCCGCGACCTGCGCCGGTCGAACGTGGCGCCCGCGATCCGCTCGTCGCACCGGCTCAAGCTCAACATCCTCTCCAATCATCGCGGCAACCCAGAGGGCCGTCTGCAAGAACCCTGTCAGCCAAACCCAGCAGACCACACGGTCTGCCCCGCTCATCAAATCCTTGGTTGCCTTCAAAGCTACGACGACAAGCTCGACCGCGGCAGCGTCGCTTCGCAAAGCAGCCACGCCGAGGGTCTTGCTTCTGGCGTGGAGGAGTAGCGCGTACCCCGCGCCCCCGTCAACCCCCGCCTCTGGCGTGCGTGCGCGCTATCCGCGCGTTGCTGGTCGGCGGTTGTTGTCAGCGAGAAGTCGGCGCACGTTCGTCCTTGCGGTCATTACGCACATCGGTTTCGGATTGGTAGCACTCTGACGGCGTCGACGAGGGCCCCAGACGATCATGGAAGGTGCGAACCACGACTCGTGACTGATCGTGCATAGCCGCTGATCGACCGCTGATCCTCGCTCCGATCGCGCCCGCCAGATCGAAGCGAGCTGGGGGAGCGGGCACCAGATCGGTTAGCGGTGGTTGAGCAGCTTCGCGGTCGTTAGCGGACTGGGTCGGTGCCCTGCGGCTCGTGGATCTCGTACGCGCGCGCGTCCAGTGTGGTGGACTCCGGCGCTGCCGCGATCCGCGAAAGGGATCCGCTGCCCCCGGTCCCGCGGGCGCTACGCGATGCGCGCGCGTCGGTCCCGACCCAGTCCACTTTGACCGCGGGTAGGCGTAGCAGCGCCCGCCACGTCAACGGTCCCGTCTCCCCGGTAACCGCAATCCGGTGGCGCGCCTGGAAGGAGCGAAGATCGGCAAGCGTCTCGGACGCGAAGATGCCGGTTGGTCGCTGAGCGGGGATCGCACTCGCCAGGAGTTCCTGCAGCCACAGGACCATGTCGCCGCTGGAGCCGTAGCCGAGTAGCGGAAATCCGAGCGGCGGGTTACTCGGGACGCTCCCAAACGGGCCGCTCAGCGCCGGCCAGAGATCGTCAGCACACGCCCACGCAGAATCCCACCACGACGGTCCCCCGGCGTCGTAGCTGATCGACAGCGCGCGGAAAGGCGCTCGGCCTCGCCGCGCACGACGCCCCCCTCGCGCGGAAACCATGCCTCCGTTCGGCGTCTCATGCACCGAACGCTCGTCGCGGTCGACCCCGTCGGCGTGGCCAGCGAGATGACGGATCGGGAGGCTTCGCCAAGCCCGTCCTCCCCTGCGCTGTCGGATAGCATGCAGGAGCGACTCACGACTTGAATCGACGGGGACTCTATGCGAACCTCGGCTCTCGAAGCAAGGTGGGTGAGAGGTGTTTGATGCGACAGCTCGGCGGGCCACAATTCGGCGGCGTTATCCAACGTAGGGTCGGCATGCTGCGGGCGGCCGGAACGCTCGCCGTCGGCCTGCTACTTGCGGGCACAGTCCATGGTCAGGCGGATGCTGGCGCGGGCGCGGCTTCGTGCTCGAGCACGAGCACGAGTCAGCTGGCGTATTCGGCCGGTAAGTACTCCGGGCAGAAGGCGATGGTCTGGCTCGCCAATGCGAATGGATCCGATCGACGGAAGCTGTTGCGGGCGGCGGATCCGGTTCTTTCTCCGAACGGTGAGAT
The DNA here is from genome assembly GCA_052147535.1 of Solirubrobacteraceae bacterium. Classification (GTDB taxonomy): domain Bacteria; phylum Actinomycetota; class Thermoleophilia; order Solirubrobacterales; family Solirubrobacteraceae; genus Palsa-465. The sequence continues at coordinate 3,641 of JBKQKK010000081.1, forward strand.
GGTTGCCGTGACAAGCTTCAGCAGCTCCGCCGGGCTTGGCCTGTTCACGGCCTGCGGCGGGCTCGTCAGCCAGTTCTTCAGCAGCCGTGACACCATCACCGGCATCACCTGGTCGCCTGATTCGAGCATCGTCGCGGTAGTCGTTGCGGCGAGCCCCGAGCAGGCGCCGTTCCACGAGCAGCTGAAGCTAATCGACGTTGCGAGCGGGCAGGTGACGAACGTCGCGACTGGATTCCTCAGCGGCTGGGGTGGCCCGACGTTCTCCCCAGCGTCGTCGCACCAGCTCGCCTATGCGGACGTGACAAGAGTCGGCCACAACCCGAGCATCTGGTCTGTGACGCCAGGCCAGCCGAGCGTCCAGCTGACCACGAGCGGCACCAATCAGTACCCGGTGTGGGGACCCCAAGGCCTGCTGTACCAGCACGCGCTTAACGACGGCACGTCCTACCTCGATCTGCTCTCAGGCGGTCATTCGACGACCCTGATGAAGCTGCAGGCGTGGCCGGTGGCAGTGTCGAGTGATGGCACGCACCTCGCGGCCGAGAGCGCCGCGTGCGGGGTCGTCTGGCCGGTCAGCGTGAACCTGTCCACCCGCAAGGTCGTGCACCAGTTCCCGACCAGCTTCGCACCCTACGGGATCTCTCCCTCCGGAGGCTCGATTCTGATCTCCGGCTCGACGCCGCATGCGGACTGTGGCGGTCCGCGGAGCGTGATCGAGACAGTTCCCTTCTCAGGCGGCAAGCCCACGTTCGTCGCCGACGGCACCGACCCCAGCTGGGCGGACAGCCGAGCAGTCGGCGTCCAGCCATAGGCCGTGGCTCACCGGTAGCCAAAGGGTCGCCAACCCAATGCGTGTCGCCGTTTCGCGTACCTCCAGCGGAGCACGGATCAACCCAACAGCCGCGAACAGCCCCATCCGAGCGCGGGACCGCGACACCCAAAACCTGATCCACACGACGTCGGCTTCGACATCGTGGCTGCTTCGCTCTCTATGAGCGGCGACGGGACGTGGGGCTCGACCACACCGAGGGTGGCTATCGGGTCGGGGCCCACCTCGTCGCGTACGCACGCAGGCTCTGTGCGCGGCGGCGAGCGGCGCGCAGCCACCCCCGGACTGTTCGCGGCGGGCGTCCGAGTCGGCGGGCGATCACCCGGTACCCGACGCTCTGGCTCGCGAGCGCGAGCGCCTGGGCCGATCACCTGCGCGCCGTCGCGGGATTGCCCACGCCGCCAGCAGCACGTGCGTTGCGCCGCACCATCCACCACACACCGCGCGGCGTGGCCGCAGCGACCGTACCTCGTCGGCTAGCCGCACCTCGCGAGAGCGCGCGAACCCCCACGGCGAGAGCCGCCCGCAGCAGTCCGGGCACGCGAGCTCCCCAGCCGCCAGCGCGGCCTCCAAGTGCGGGGGGCTATCGAGACCAAGAGCATCAAGGATCACCACATCGCACAACCGCGCCGAAGCCTTCCACACGCCGACTCGGACGGGAAGGGACGGCTGGTGTGGGATATCTACCAGCTGCTGGCGCTCCGCCGCTGTGTCGACGCACCTGAGCGCGGATTCGACCATGAGCCGCGACATCATCGACACCCCCGCGTCCTGGGCGTGAGCGTGGAGCTGCTCGTGCTCGGCCTCGGTGAGCGTGCCCCGCAGACCGACCGGCCGCCGAGCGGTGTGCTTCGCGCGTCGCTCCCGCACCCCGCGTCGGGCGGGACCGACTCGGCTGGCGGCTCGACTCCGGGCGGCTTTCTGGCGGGATCCGCCATAGTGATACCGCCATTCTATAGCTTGCTTCGCGTCGTTCTGGAGCTTTTGCGCGCTGTTAGCATGGCTTCATATGCTTTGACGCCTGTCACGATTCTTTCTACCGTAAAGATACCTCTGCGACCGTCCGAAACGTGGTGCCCCGGGGCGGCGCTGCTACCGGGCACGCGCTGGCGCTCCGCCGCGCACGTCGCCGACATCGGCGCACAGGAGCAGACCGAGCGTGCGCTGAGTCGCCGCCGACCAGTCGCTGGTCGGGTTTCTCGCACACGGTCAACGGCCGCGTCCGCGCGGTCACGCATCGCGCGATGTCCTCGGTTGGTGTGCTTGGAGCTCGCGCCGAGACTCCACGGATCCACCTCACCGTTCAGCGTCGGGTGCAGCTCTGCGCACAGAGCGGGGTGCCTGACCGCAAGCGAACGCTCGCGCGGCACTGCTTGTGAAGCCGCCAGTGCGGCCTGCTTCTGCACAGGGGACAGCCGCGCCCCTCCCGTGAGCGGTGCATCGGACTATCGCGCCCCCCGTGCCCGCACGCCTCACAGCACCACCACACTGGCTGGCTGGAACCGGCACCGATCGTCGCCGGGTCGAGCGTCCCGTTCAGAGTGCGATGAAACTGTGCGGCGAGGTCCGGGCGTTTGATCGACAGCGAGCGCCAGGACGCGAGGACCCTTGGCGTCCCCGCTAACGGGATGCTGCGGTCTCTGGCGATCTCGCCAAACCAAACCCGTCCTCGCTGCTGATTAGATCGACGCGGTCGCGTACGCCAGCCTTCTTCACCTAGGTCCGAGATGTCGCGCCGAGCGGTCACGGGAGAGATCGCGAGCGCCTTGGCGATCTCGGCGGTCGAGTCGCCGAGATGAAGCTTTCCGAGGATCTCAGCCTTGCGCTGGGTAAGGCGGTCCTCCGCCGCGCGCTCGGGCCGCCGGAACTCATCGACGAGGCCACGCACCATCGAGCGTGGTGCGGTAGCTCACTTGGCGGCCGCCACCATCACCGTCAGCTGCTCGGGGTCACCGAGATCGTGGGCTGCGGGCTTCTGCAGGGAGAGCGCTCCAATGCACGGCGCGTCGCCCTCAGGTTGCGGCTCCTGAAAACGCACGGCGTTCTTGGTCTCGCGCTCGCGCTTGAACGTTAGGGACCGGGGTTCGGACACCTTGACCACGTCCACGTGAGCCTGGAGTCAAGAATTGGGCAAAACGTCCGATTTCCAGCGTAGAGTGACGTGATGGACGACGAGCACAGCATTGAGCCCGACGGTGCCGACGAGCTGCTTCGCAGAGCTTTGCTGGATGACTCCTCGGCGGTCTCCCTGTCACTGCGAATCGACGGTCTTCCGGTCAGCGAGATCGTCACGATCATCTTCTACGCCCGGCGCGATCTCGGCGTGCTGCAGACGTATCTGACTCCGGGATCCCGGGGCGCCGGCTCCCACATCCCCGTGAGCGACCTGCTGCGGGTCCCTTGCGATCTGGATCTCGCCGACGCCGAGGATCGCGAGGATGCCGAGCGTCTGTATGCGCAGCAGGCACGCGTTCTGCGCGACGCTGTGGTCGGCGCAGACATTGTCCTGGACGTGTGGCGAGAGCCCCTGCTGGAGTTGGCCGGTACCGTCGTGAAGGTGGACCGTTCCGTCGCCCTGTCGGTCAGGCTGCCGGCCCCGCGCTTGATGCCGACGGCGCTCGTCGCACCTGACGCGCGGATCGTGGTGACGCCAGTGTGCAGCCCACAGACGCTTGCGGAGGGGCGCCCTCACATGGGGATCGCGTGCTCGCAGCAGGATCTGACCAGGGTCTACCCGCTCTGCGACGACCCCGAGCGCTGCGTCGCCGACTTCCTTGCCGCCGCGACCGAGCACGCACGCGAGTTCGCGGTGCGTCTGGCGCACCAAGAGGCGTCGGTCGAGCGGTTCCTGGAACTGAACGCCGCCTGAGCGTTCGGCCAAAGGTCCGGGCTTGGGCCGGCTGTCGCCGCCCGCCTCCCGGGACGGAACAGGGGCGCACGTATCGCCCCATATCCGTTCTCGTCGTCGTTCGAAGCGTCGTGTCGCACGGTCCGGACGCGACGCCTTCGTCTGGGCGAAAGGAGGAGCGAAGCCGCCCCACTAGGGCGAATCCTCGCCTTGATCATCCGGATTTCACTCGCGGCGTCCGTGCCGCTGGATCGCGTGAGCGTCGGGCGGCGTTCAGAACCCTGGCGGATCCCGGGGCGCACCCGACAACAGCCCACCGGTGAGCGCGACCGCCAGCTCCGACGGCCCGGCGCGGATGCCGAGCGTCAGCTTGACCGCGCGCGTGGCGGTCCCGATCGCATCGATCGCCTCCGCCAACGGCGACCCTGACGGCGTCGATGCCGGCAGCAACGTGAGATCGACCGCGCGCGCCCACCGCAACGCGCAGCTGCACGCCGCGGGCGCAGCACCCGCACGCCCTCCAGCGTCCGCACCCGCCGCTCGCGCGCGTACCCCCACCGCACAAGCGGCCCCTCGCAGCCAGGACAGCACAAACGACCAGCAGCCAGTTCGGCCTCGACGACCTCGGCGCTCAGTGGAATCAAAAGCACTGTCGAAAGCTGTCCCGTTCACCGACACCAAACCCTTACACACCGGCCGCGCCGTGGGAAGGGCTCACTCGTGTTGGAGAACTATCACGCACCCACCACCCCAGACGCAAGCTGACTGTGGAGGTCATGACGCTCACCCTCTAGCTGCGAAAGTTACAGATTACCGGCCACTTCATCACGACGCTGTCGTTGTCGCCAACCTTGCACGGTGGCACGTCACCACCAGCATGACGCTGAACACCCCGGTCGTCACCATCGAACGTGTCGCTCAACACTCCTAAACAACCCCGCCGGGCTCACCCGCACCCAGCTACACGACCTCACAAACCGCAACCGCACCGCACAACGCGTCGGCGAGGCACTCGCCCGCCTCGCCGCCACCGACCGCGCGCACCGCCAGCAAACCCTCACAGCCGGCCGACCCGCCGAGCTCTGGAGCACCCAAGCACCCAACGCCTGACCCGCGCCCCCCACGATCGGGGGGACCAGTCGGCGACCACACCACCCCCGGGGCAGGGGCGGCACGACGGCCCGGCGCGCGCGCGGAACCTTCACCGAGCACGGATGCGAGGTCACAAGATCGTTCTCCGTGCGCGAACAGCCACGGCACGACCCCCCGACCCGCCGCCTCTCCCTCTCCCTCGCTGCCCAATCCCCCGGCCAGCGCGAACGCGCCATGCACACCCGAGCGACCAACGTAACCGGCTGCCGGGAGGTCGCCACTGAGGATCGCGCGCAGGATCGTCTCGACGCCGACCCGGGCGTGCTGCGCGGCGTCCGCCGCCGTCATCAGCGTGTTTGCGGAGAAGCGCGCTTCCAGCGCGCGGACCCTCGCCTCCAGGGCGGAGAGATAGGCAGCCAACGGCCCCAGTGGGCCATGTAGCTCACCGCCGCCAGCCACAAGCAGGTCCGGCCTAACCATCTTGCCGATGTCGCTCATCACCAATCCCGGCCAGGTGGTCCATTGCCACCAAAACGCGCGACTCGGCGTCTGGCACCTTCCACCCCGATCCGTCATCTGCCGCCAGGTCGCGCCCACGGAAGTCCGGCACAACCGACGATCGCGTTCACGCGATACGGATCACGCGGTCGGCCGAGCACTGGCCATTCCTCCGCTCGTCGCGACGGGCGCCAGGAGCGCTTGCTGAGCAGCGCGGGCGACGGGGCCGACCAAGCACTACACCGCCGTGGCGGTCGCTGCAGCGTCTGATCGGCGAGTGCGTCGGTGTCGCGGTGCCAGATGATCTCACGGAGCACTTCTCTGGCTTCTCGGGGAGGGTCGATGGCGAGCGGGCAGCCGGTGATGCCGGGGACGGGGTGGCGCACGACGATGTCCGACATGATGGTCCAACCGTCACCGGCGGCGATGTGCTGCATGACGGCAGCGAGGCTCACGGACGTAGGCGCCAGGCGGGGTGTCGCGAGACCGTTGTCGGCGAGCAGTTCGAGCGCGAGATCGTAGATATCCTGGTTGCCCTCGTCGCGCGGGACGTGTAGGGGCTCCTCGGCGAGGTCTCGCGGGTCGATGATTTCGGCGGCGGCGAGGGGGTGCCCGGTCGGGAGCAGGGCATAGGCCGGTCGCGGCGCGTAACGGCGTGCTGCGCAGCAGGTCGGGCGCGGGCAGCCGCCGGTCGACGGTTAGTGTAAAGCCGACATGGACAGTGCGATTGAGCGCGGCTCCCGTGTGTGCGCGCCAGGGCAGATCGATCGGATCGAGGTGCACTGGGGGCTCGCGCGCCAGCAGGGCGCGGCCGGCGAGGGCGACGGGGAACGGGGAACGGGGAAGGGGAACGGGTGAAAGTCGAGCACGCCAACCCGCAACGCGCGGGTCGTGCCTCGGCGTTCGAATGAAACGGCGGCGCTGTCGAGAGCGTCCGCGGCGGCGACCAGGTTGCGGGCCTGCTCGAGGAGCCCAGCGCCGGCGGTCGTGAGGGCCGTTCCAGTCGGGCTGCGGATGAACAGCGGTGTTCCTACGGTGAGTTCGAGGCGGCGTGCGGCGCGGCTCAACGCGGGTTGATCGGTGCCGAGCCGGACCGCCGCGCGGCCGAGGCTGCCCTCGTCGGCCACAGCCAGGAACAACCGCCACTGCGCCAGCTCCACGCTCAATGTAGCGCAATACATAGCAGGGATGCTCAATCAACACTTCCGCTGCGCTTGACGTGCCGGTATGTTTTGGGGTGTAGGAGGGCATCATCGTGAGGTCGGTCCGCAGTGGGCTGGCAGCATGCTCTGACTTCCGAGAGTCCATTAATTCCGGAGGTCGACATGCCCGATGCGTTCGTTGTCCCCGAGTCGGTCAGTTCTGCGGTTGATCCTCGCGGCGTGGGTGTGCGGCGGTGGTGGGCGCTGGGCGCGTTGGTGCTGGGTGGTCTGGTCGTGGGCTTGGACAGCACCATCCTCAGCGTCGCCCTGCCGACGCTTGCGCGGAAGCTGCATGCGTCGGAGTCAGATCTGCAGTGGTTCTCGTCGGGGTACCTGCTGGTGCTGGCGGCGGCAATGTTGCCGCTTGGCTTGCTCGGCGATCGGTATGGCCGTAAGAAGGTGCTGCTCGGTTCCTTTGCTCTGTTCGCGGTCGGCTCGGCGGCGTGCGCGGCGTCGCCGTCAAGCGGCGCGTTCATCGCCGCGCGGCTGCTGCTCGGGGTGGCTGGGGCGGGTCTGATCGTGATGGGGTTCGCGACGCTGCCGGTGCTGTTTGAGGAGGCGGAGCGCCCGCGGGCGGTCGGGATCATGGCGGCGGCGACGTTCGTGTCATTGCCGCTCGGCCCGATCCTCGGAGGTTGGCTATTGACCCACTACTGGTGGGGGTGGGTGTTCCTGATCAACCTGCCCGTCTCGCTGGTTGGACTGGTCACCATCTTCGGGTTGGTGCCGGAATCCCGTGCGCACGAGCGCCCTGGGCTGGACCCGGCCGGGGTGGCCTTGTCGATCCTCGGGCTGGGCGCGCTGATCTACGGCCTGATCCAGGCTGGCCAGCATGGGCGGAGCAACACAGGCGCCGTACTCGAGATCGTCTGCGGTGTGGCGGTGCTGGTTGGGTTCTTTGTCTGGGAGCGGCGGCTCACTCACAAGCCGGGTGGTCAGCCGGTGCTCGATCTGGCGCTGTTCCGCTTACGGTCTTACACCTGGGGCGTGATTCTTTCTGCGGTTGTGATCTTCGCGATGTTCGGGGTGCTGTTCACGCTGCCCCAGTACTTCCAGGGGGTGCTGGGCACAAGTCCGATGGGGTCGGGCATGCGGCTGTTGCCGATGATCGGCGGTCTTGTGCTCGCGGCGGTCCCGGCCGACCGGATCGCGCGGCTGGTGGGGGCCAAGATCGCGGTCGCGGTCGGGTTCGCGATCCTCGCTGCCGGGTTGCTGATCGGGGCGCGCACCAGCGTTGGTTTCAGCGGTGTTTTCATCGCGGCGTGGACGGCGCTCGTGGGGTTCGGGATGGGCCTCGCGCTCGCGACCTCGATGTCGGCCGCGCTCTCTGAGCTGACCGCGGAGCGAAGCGGGGTCGGATCGGCGGCACTGCTGGCGATCACCAAGCTCGGCGGCCCGCTCGGCACCGCGGTCCTCGGCAGCGTGCTGAGCACCGCCTACCTCGCCCGCCTGGTCACTGCTGGGCTCCCGGCCGCGGCCGCGACGGCCGCCCGCCAGAGCGTGTTCGGC
>JBKQKK010000082.1:0-5956 GCA_052147535.1 Solirubrobacteraceae bacterium
CTCAGCGCCGGAATCACGACCGTCCTGTCGGCGCTGATCGCGCGGGAGTTGGGCGGCGGGCCCCGAGCGCAGGTGATCGCGGCGGCGTGCACGGCGTCGTCCGGATTCGCTCTCGCGGTCGCGCACCCGCCGCCGTGTACGGCGCGGCGCTGTAGCAGTTCGAGGAGTTGATGCGCGCCGCCGAAGCGACGGGGTATGCGTCCAGGCCGCTGCTCCTCTTCCATGCCATCGGCCAATCGCTACCGCACACGCGGTATGAGCCGTGGAGGCTGAGTGGGCACGGGCTGAAGCACATCCCGGGCGAATCGGCGCTTCGGTCGACCGTGAAGCCGGCGCCGGGGAAGGCCGACTCGTTCTCTGTCGTTGCGGCGGTACGGGAGCAGGGTGGGCTGACGGCACCGGTGGAGCTTGGGGCGTTGTGGGCGTCGCTGCCTGACCTGTACGTGCACCACTTGCGCGACGAGCGTTGGCGGCGGCCGCTCTTCGTCGTACGGCACCAGGAAGACCTCGCTCTACTCCCGAGCCAGCTCACCCGCTTCTCGGCTGAGCCGAGTGAGCTCCTCGTCGCTGATCGGTTCGGGTTCAGGGGCGTCTGGGAGATCTACGTGTGGGCGTAGTACTTCTTTGGCGCGCTCCAGTCGCGGCGGCGGACCAGAACGGCGACCCGTACCCGTTCGACAGGGCTCGGAATAGCCCCGGGAAGCCGGAGGTAGCCGCCGCTGTCCGGAAGCGTGTGAGGGCGCTGCTCCGTCTGTATGCCTGAATCTGTAAGCACCTTCGCAGCCCGAGCGACGGTCCGTGAGGAGCCCGTCTCGGCGTCGTTGATTCGCGCCGAGACGACAGACACCCAATCGTCAGGGTCCGGCACCGCGTGCTGAAGCTCCAGCCGCTCGCGCCAACTCCTTCTCGGCCTTCCAGAAGGACCATCGATCATGCCGAGAAACTACAGGCCGGGCCGCCTGCAGCACCCATCCCTCTCCCGAACTATGTCCACGCTCGTTGAGTACCCGGCTAGATCAACAACGGGCACACGATCGCAGCGATTGCCTTCTTCTCGACGACCATGGCCGGTCTGCCGCTCACTGGCGGCCTACGGTGGAGGCGTCAGGCGACCGCAACTCGCGGAATGCAGCCACGAGATTCACACCGACCGCGTGACTCCCTGCGGCGCGGAGCGCTCACGATCTCAGACGTGCCACAGTTCACGACCGCGACCGCTGTCGGACAGGTCGAGCCACAGACCGAGACAACAATCCGACTTCCGCATGCACGGGCATAACGTCGCCACGAACTGGACCAGTGGCCGACTCCGATCGCTCCCATCTCAAGCGCGGCAGGCCGTCCCGGACTTACGCTCTTGATTCTCAAATCGCGTCCACCGGGCCCTCGCATTCCGACGAGAGCATGCGCCAGCGCTAAAGCTCGGGACTGGTCGGCCTCTGCAGGAATGGTCTCGAGTTTGGCGAGGAGCAGGTGGCCGACCCGACTGGCGGGTCAGCCCGGTTCGTCGCCGAGACCAGAGTCGCCAGTGCCGTCGTGCGTGCCGTGCACGCCCAACACCGCGTCAGCGTGTCGGGCCGGCGCAGAACCAGTCTGGGTGGCCGTTCAGCGGTTTGGGTTTAGCCGCGGTGACCGCGGATTGTGCGGCGTCCCCGAGATTGACGAGTGACTGCAGGAGCTGTCCCTCTCGGTTGATCGTAGTGTTGAGTGGGGCGTTGTTGCCGATCAGGATCGCGGTAACGTCCTTGCGCGGAAAATCGAGCAGGAGCCCGGTGCCGGGGTTTCCGATCTCGGAGTGCGGGCCGTCTTCGCACACCTCGCCTACGTAGACCTCGTCACCAGACGCGCTGATGTAAAGTCCGCCGATTGGCTTGCCGTCGATGACAAACGCCGCGGGTCGCACCTCCGGCACGGCGGCGGTCCGTGAAGCGCTGCTCGCGAGCGCAAAGATGCCGGTCGCCATGAGCGCTGCGGAGAGGAACCTCGGGAATGTCGAGCGGCCCGCAAGCAGGATGGTCGCGACCCCGAGAACGGCGGCGACGGCGGCAATGACGAGGACCGAGAGAACCGTGTTGCGCGCGGCGAGCGACGCGTGCACCCCGACCGCGAGCATGACGGCGCCAACGGTGAGGACGGTCCTCACGATCAGCACCCAGGTCTTGTGGTCGGGCGTATCTTCGCGTCGCGCGTACTGCGAGAAGCGGCGCAGAGGCCCGCGCGTCAGTGTTCCCCTGGCCGCGGCCTCCACCTCATACAGCACAAGCACCTCCACGGCAAGGACGATGAGGAAGGGGAAGACCTGCCGGATGCCCATCACGAGGAGTTGGCTGCGAGACAGATCAGCGACGGCTTCATCTGATGGGAGCCCAACGCTGGAGAACCGCTGCCAGAAGACGGCGCCCCCGACAAGCACCAGGAATCCGAGCACTCCGATACCGGCAGCGACCGTCACCGCGATCCGGATCGCGTTGTCGCGCAGCGACTGGTCCTCCATCGGGGCGTACCATAGCGCCGGAGAGTGGCAATTTCGGCGGGTCTACTGCCGGAGCCACAGCAACAGGAATCCTGCAAAACGACGGACGGCGTTTATCGCCGTCTATTGGGTGGGCCGGCGTCCAGGGTTGTGCGTTCAGCAGGCGCCCTCCGACACGGGCGGAGCATGTTGCTCGTGAGCGCCGGGAGGCCGTTGGTTCCAATCCTGGCGACGCGGCGCCCGCGCGCGGCCCGGCCGACGCGGTATTGCCGAGTCCGAACGCGCGCTCGACGACGTCTCGGTGACGCGGAGGTCGTCGGATTGCGCCAAGAGCATCGACGTCGTGAACCGGCGTCGAAGTCGTCCCTTTCCGCAACCAGCGATGCGCGCAGCGAGCGCGTCGGACTGCCATATAGGTCGGATAGGCCGAGCGCATTGCTGCGCTCGGCCCTCCTCAGAACCGGACGTGCCCGTTTCCGAGCATCCGGCTCAAGCAAGCCCTGATGTTTGCTTGGCTGGTTGCGGTGCCGGACCGCTGCTGGTGTGGCAGCGGACGTGTGTCAGACGGGGTTCAGCCGTGTACGACGTGCCAGGGTCCCACGTGACGTGGATCGTCTTGCGGGTGGTCGCCAGCCAGTGTTCCCACTCGCGCGGGGTTTGTGGCCGGTCCTCGACGGGCACGAGCATCACTTTGCAGATCGCGCAGCGTCCGTCCTGGGCTCGGTGGAGCCATTGGGCGGTCCGGTGAGCCCTCCACGACGAAAGCCCCGACCAAGGGCTCATCCGCTTCGCGATTGTGCGCAAGCTGTCAGTCGCGGATTGCGGACGAAAAGATGATCCGCGTATGGCATGTTCAGTCATTCGAGTGGACTACCCGAGTACGCCGGTGACCTGCTTGAGGAGCTCGGCTATCGTGGCCTGTTCGACCGTGCGTGTGCCCTGAAAGGTGATCAATCGCGCAAAGCGCCCCACGGTCGCGCGCATCCAACCAAGCCGCACACCCGCCGGGTGCCGATCGCGCTGCAGGCGGCGTCGATCTCCGCAAGCGCTCCGGCAACAGAAAACATCGCCGTCGACCAGTCGCGTCCTGACGCCAAAAGTTCGTTGAAGAGGCCATCCAGCGCAACCAAGCGACCCACCCGCACAAGCGCATCCGATCGCCGCCTAGACCGAGATACAGCCGTCAGGACTGGCCTCGCCCCGGGAGAGAGCCTGGTCAGAAGCAAGCACCTCGACCGCCAATAGGGTCCTGTGTCTCATGCCCGCGCGAAGCGAAAGCGAGACAACGGCCGTTCCGAACCAAGCGCCACAGCCCGACAACCCGAACCCGTTCCACACGCGCAGCGGGGTAGGATCACGCCTGATCGTGGACCCAAGCCTGCCGCCTCAGCCCGCGGACTCTTGGCCCGTGTCGCGCCGGCGCAGGGTGCGGCGGCGCCCTCTGCTGCTCGTGGTCGTGGTGGCGCTCATCGCCGTCTACGTCGTACCAACCCCGTGGGCGCTTCACATCGGAGGCCGCTTTACGCCGCTGGAGACCTGGGACGGCTTCGGCCAGGTACGGGGCAGCAACGGCGGCCGCTACGTGCTGTTTACGCACCTCCGAGCAGGGATCCTGGGCAACGGCGCGCGAACGAGCTGCAGCTGGTTCGGATGCGACAATCTGCACGGCACCGCGAAGCTGTGCACCCTGAGCGGCAGGACCTTCTCGCTCGGGCTAACCGGGGACGTGCACAGCTGGTGGAGCACCGACGGCGCGAGCACCTCGATCGATCTGTCCGGGCGCGTGTTGCCCGCCGGCTGGGTGGTCGCGTTCCGAGGCGCATGGAAAGGGCCAGAGCTATCGCTCGCGAATCCCGACAACTCCTTCACCGAGGCATTCACACGGAGCGGAGCGATCAGATACACGACCTCCACCGCTGACGCTGGGACCGCCTTCGTCACGCTCCACTACGGATCGGTGGCAGCCTTCGACCAGGAGTGCCGTACACTTGCCGCCGGCGCGCACTAATCGACGCCTCCGTCGCGCCCGCCTTGAACCGGCCGGTCAGCTCGTCGTGTAGCCGGTACCACCGTCGTCCTCCGCGCCGCACAGCGGACGCTTCGGCAGCCTGTTTCGCCGGGATGGTGCTGCTCACCGCGCGCTCCGTCTCGGGCCAGCGCGTGTAACTGCTGGCCGGTGCCGTCGCCGGCTAGTCCGAGCGATCGTCAGCTCTCCCTCGGCCTTCAGTACACGACGCTCGCCCGCAGCGAGGACCGCATGACCCCCGACAACGTCGCGCTCAGCGCCGTCATCGGTCCGGTCCGCGAAGCGAGGCCGGTCGACGTCGGCGTGCGGCTCACCGCCGGCATCAAAGCCGAGCCGAGCGCGGGCGATCCCCGAGCACCCGGACGACGGCGCCGGGCTCGCCCACGAGACCACCGCCGCGCTGTGGAAACTCACCAGCGAGCGCGCGGGCGAGCCGCTCAACCGACCACGGATCGATCTCCGAGAGCTGATCAGACCTCGCCGTCTCGACGCAGCACCAGCGCCCGGCCGTCGAGCACAAGCGTCAGCTCCTCGCCTCGCACCCATGCGTCCGCGACGAGCGGCACGGAGAGACCGTCGGCGCGCACACGCTTGCGCGCATCAAGCGACCATGTCCCCCGCTCCGTCCCGCTGGCACCCAGTCGCGCGCTCAGCGTCCCATCCGCATCGAACCGCACGCTCAGGAACGGCTACGCCAGGAACCGACGATCACCTGCGCGAGCGGAGCGTCGTCCGCAGACGGCGGCGCCGCCGCCGGGACCGTCCGCGGCGCGTAGTGCTCGAGCCCGTGCAGGAACGACGCGATGTTATAGTACGCGCCTGCGCGTCTGCGACCGCGTCGTTGGCGCCGCGGGCATTACGCCAGTCGCGCAGCATGCGCGCGCCGCCCTCAGGCGAGAGGTCCGCGAATGCGACGGGGACATCGGGTCGCAACTCGAGGTTGACGACCCAGCGGCTCTGCGGAAGGTAGAACACCCGCACCATGCCGACGGGTTGCTTAGGGGGGCGATGTCCGTTTTTGACAGGTCCCCGTTCTGGGTAGTCGGTGTCGCGTGACGGACTTGTTTGTCCAGTACTCCTCGACCTGCTGCCGCTCCTGCTAGAAGCACCCGCCGCGCGTGTCGTCAACGTCGCGAGCAGCGGCGGCTCACGTACACTGAATTCCGACCCGTCCAATCCGCACCGCGCGATGTTCGGCACCTACTCCTCATCAAAAGCGGCAGCCAACGCAGTCACGGTCGCCTTCGCCGCTGACCTCGCGGCGGCCGGCATCAAGGTCAAGGCCGCATGCCCTGGCTTCACCGCCACCGACCTCAATTGCTTTGGGTGTAGGTCCATTGGAGGGAGTTACGCGGGTGTCGGGATGACGCCGAGGGCGTAACGTGATGCGTGAACGCGGCGGTGTTCTTGGGCGAGGTGGAAGGTCCAGTATTGGTCGAAGTCGCCGTTGTTGATCA